>CAYMPU010000025.1:0-26974 GCA_964392375.1 uncultured Ohtaekwangia sp.
GTAGCCTTCCCATTCGTAAGTGCCATCGCCAGGAACGGGAACGAGTCCACTGTAATTCTTGCGTATCGGGGCAACGCCAACGGCCTGCCATCCGATATTCCCATTCTTGTCGGCCCAGATCATGTTCTCACCGGGGATGCGGCTGTACGAGCATCCATCGCGAAATTCTTCCCACGTTCTTGCCTGGTCAATGCGAAGACTGGCCAGGTATGGAGCGGCGCCAACATCCAGCCATGCACACCGCGCTGCATAGGCCACGTGACGGACTGAATCGATGAACATGACGGGTCCATGGCGGGTGTACCTGTGTTGTACGAATTGTGGAGCGCTGCTCTTTACCGTGATGGTATCGTTTATAACCTGCATTTCCTCCCAGTTTCCCTTGTACTGATACTGATTGTGATTCTCGGGATTAAGCTTGTAGACATAGATGTCTTCGCCATCGATGTTAAAGATTGTAAGTCCCCATGCGCTGTGCTCATTGTGTCCGATGGAAACGCCGGGTATCGTAGGCTCTCCGCCTCCCACAACATTCCATCCCGGAGCATTGAGGTGAACCATGTACCGAAGAGAAGGAGCCGAAAGGGCGCGATGTGGGTCATTCGCCAATATGGGTGATCCTGAAGCCGATCGGGTTCCTGAAACAATCCAGTTGTTGCTTCCGATGGATTCTTTTTCCGTATCCATAACTTCCTGATGCCTCTTGTCTTCTGTGAGCGCTAGACGTTCAAAGTTGTGCTGGTTTCTGCGAGCCGCAAGGAGATGTTCCGGCTTGAACTTGATCGAGGCACGGAAGGCAGTGTACAGGGAGGCTATGCTATCAAACAATCCGGACTTATCGATTCTAGGATCCATGGTGAGATTGGGATCCCCAGGTTCAAAAGCAACGAGTTCTTTTACCTTCTTCTCACCCAAAGTAATCACCGCCCGTGCAAATCGGATTTCATCAGGCAGGTTGCCAAGAAGTCCCTGATGCCTGGAAATCACATTTTCTGGCTTCCAGAGTCCCGGCTGAATACCCAGAAGTTTGAATTCCAGTGGTAACAGTGATGTATCGCGTAGCGTTTCGCGTATGTAGGCATTGACTCCATCCGTGAAGGCGGTGATGATTGCTTCACCACGGGGATTGTAATGATTCAACTCTGTCGTGAGGTCCCCACGGAACTTGAATAGCCGTGAACCAATGTCGCGATTCAGCTCATCGGGGCCAAGTATCTCGGCAACTGTTCCTGTGGCCTGCCTTCGCCATAGTTCAAATTGAAACAAACGGTCTTTTGCGGCACAATAACCTTGGGCAAAGAACAGGTCGTGTTCATTGGCGGCGTAAATGTGATTGATGCCCGCTGTGTCACGGACGACCTCTACCGCCTCTTGCAAGCCGATTACAGAGAGTGAATTTTCCTTATTGGATTGACACGCGCTGAGCGCGAGAGCACTTAGCAAAGCGAAGGACAGTACTTTCATGATTTCAGTTTGGTAGATTTTGGACATGCAAATCAGGAAGCAGCAATCTTCGCAACGGCGTCGATCAACCGATCAAGGTCTTTGGTCGTGGTATACACGTGCGGTGTAACCCGACAGGCGCTGACATTTTCCCACACGATGCCCGTGGTATGTATTGCGTATTCGCTAAAGAGTTTGGATACGATATCACCGGGTGTCATCCCGTCGATGCTAAACGTGCCCAACGCACATGAATATTCTGGCTTCAATGAGATGTGAAGTTTAACGCGAGGATTTTTCGTTACTGCATTGCACCAATACAGTTTCAAATAGTGGAGGCGCTCTTGTTTGCGACGCGCTCCGATGGCGTTGTGAAAATCAATAGCCTGTCCGATGGCTTGCTCGGGAGCAAAGGAGCGTGTACCGAGCGCTTCAAATTTTCGTATATCTCCGCTTTGCGGTTTGTCGTTCGGGAAAATCGGCCAGGTGCTGGTAATCCGGTCTTTCTGAATGTACATCATACCTGTACCGAATGGTGCGCACAACCATTTGTGAAGACTGGTGCCAAAATAGTCGGAGCCCAGATCGGGTATCTTATAATCGAGGTGTGCGAACGAGTGGGCCGCGTCAACAATGCTGATGATGCCACGCTTACGAGCCTCAGCACATAATTTGGCGGCAGGAAAGATTTGTCCTGTCCAGGTGACGAGATGGGTGATGTGCCAGATTCTTGTCTTGGGTGTGGTAGCGTCGATGTACGCTTTGAGGATGACTTCATCATTTTCCAGTGGGAGCGCAAGGTTGATCCAATTGATCTTTACACCTTCACGCAGTTCGCGTTGTTTCCAGGCGTGAATCATGTTTGGATAGTCCTGCTTCGTCATCACGATTTCATCACCCCTCTTCATATCAATGCCCCAGGTAAATGTTCCGAGTCCCTCCGTCGTGTTTCGGTTGATGGCAATCTCGTCGGGTGCCACACCGGCGAGGTCGGCTAGCTTCCGACGCAGCGGTTCGCGCCCCTTGTCAAGGATTTGCCACATGTAGTAAGTGGGTGCCTCGTTGCTAAGGTGGTAGTATCGATCGACGGCATCCTGTACGACTTTGGGCTGGGGGCTCACACCACCGTTGTTCAGGTTTAGAATGTTGGGCGATACGGTGTAAGCCTGCGCCATGCGGGCCCAAAGGTCTTCGTCAGTAGATGCTGCTTCCGGAGTGAGCTGGTTGAGTTCGAGAAGGGCGTCAGAAATATCTTCTGCCTGTGCTTTTACCGACAATGCTGTCAGCGATGCTGCGCCGGCAATGGTGAATGATTTGCGGAAGAATGCTCTGCGGGATGACATAGGCTACGGGTTTAGGTGAGGAAGTTACATAATCCCTATGTTCCCGCGGAAGCCCTAATGGGATGGACGGCAGGGGGCAAGGGCCCATTCCTATTTTACTTCCTGCAATTTCCTCAGTTCAGGGGCTCTCCATGCCGTTGCGGCTACCACGACGATTGTCATGATGCCACCAAAGATTACGGAGGGGATAACGCCCAGTAACCGTGCCGCCACACCTGACTCGAAGGCTCCGATTTCATTGGAGGACCCAATGAAGATGTTATTGACTGCTGATACACGACCTTTCATGTTTTCAGGCGTCAGCGTTTGAAGCAATGTGCCTCGAATGATCACACTCACCGAGTCACATGCTCCGCTCATCGCCAGTACCCCCATCGACAACCAGAAATTGGTTGACAAGCCAAACAAGATCATGCACACGCCGAAGCCAGCAACGCTGATGAAGAGAATGGTTCCCATCGATTTGCGGATAGGATGATACGTGAGGTAAAGTGCAGTGATCAATGCACCAATGCCAGGAGCCGAACGGAGAAAGCCGAGACCAATCTTACCCACATTGAGTATTTCATCGGCAAAAATCGGTAACAGGGCAATTGCGCCTCCAAACAGAACGGCAAAGAGATCGAGGGTGATGGCACCAAGTATGATCTTGTTGCGGAACACAAAATGGAGACCTGCCTTGATCTTTTCAACAATGCCTTGTTCGTCGCTTGCTTCTGGAAGAGGTCGATCGCCAACGGAGATTGCAAGAATGAGACCCATCAACATGAGTAATGCATCTACGCTGTACGCTGCTGTGATACCGAAGAAGCCATAGATCAATCCTCCGACGGGTGGCCCGCCAATGGATGCCATTTCCCAGAGCGTGCTGTTCCATGAGATCGCATTCTGATATAATTCACGCGGCACCAACTGGGGCATGAATGAAAAGATTGCAGGCGTGATGAACCCCCGGGCGATACCGCTGAGAAAAATCACCGTGTAAATCGGGACAACGCCATAATTCAGGAAGAAGCTGCCGGGGTCTGTCGTGAAATAGAGCAGTGCAGCGGAGCAAAATACAAGTGTTGAGACCGTAATCAGTATGATCCGCTTGCGCGACATAATGTCTGCGACATGGCCGGCGTAGAGAGAGACCGTAATGGATGGGATCGCCTCAGCAAGCCCGATGAGACCAAGCGATAAAGGGTCTTTGGTGATTTCATACACCTGCCATCCAACTACCACGGCCTGAATCTGAATGGCCAGCGTAATGCAGAATCGCGCCGAGATGAACAGGCGGAAATCCCGGATCTTCATCGCAGCGTACGGGCCGCTCATTCTTTTATAAGGAGTTGTTCAACGGCTTGTACGGCTTTGGCTCTGCGCACTTCGCGATCGCCGGAAATTTCAACCACTGGTATTCCAGAAGCGAGAGATTCCTGACGGTAAATATTCCAGAAGTGTTCTCGTTTGTCTGGGTGCTCTCGTTGAGGATCATTTTCCCAAGGCACATCAATATTGGTAAGTAGAATAAGATCGTAATGCCGGGTCTGTATCAGCCTAAGAATCTCGGCATCACAATTCCCGTATTTTGATTCACTCCACACTTTGAGCACGACAAGGTTGGTATCGCAGATCAACACCCGCTTTGCGTCTTGCAGCCATTCATCTTCTAGTCGGACTTGACCGTGGGCAATCTTGGTAAGGTCCTCCTGCTTATAGGGTCGCCCAAGCTTGTCGAGGTAGGCACGGGCATACTCGGGGACCCATTCGGTTTGAAAATGATTTCCAAGGAACTTTGCCAAGTCGGTTTTCCCAGTGCATTCCGGGCCGAGTATGGTTACTATTTTGATGGTTGTGGTACTATCGTGTGTGAAAGCTTTCATGAGCATGGCAAGGTAATGAGAAAATGAGTGCAGGAGACTTGAAATTGGAAATTCAAACAAGGCGATGTAATCCCCGGCGACAGAATAACCATTTTAATAAGCCGGGAGCTATCTGTATCTTTAAAATTCAATTGGCACTGTGAAACGAAGAAAGGCAATTCAACAAATCGGAGCTGGCGTGGCGGGTGGATTTTTCCTGCCCACTTTTCTGTCACAATGCAGCCCAGCCGATCCGGGTCCGGAAGTCAATTATTCCGGAACTGTGGCAGTATTGGGCGCTGGAGCGGCCGGTCTTTACGTGGCAGATATTCTTCGATCCAAGGGTATTAAAGTAGCTGTATACGAAGCCAGTGGCCAGATCGGCGGGAGGATTCGCTCCTTAAGAAACCAATCGTCGACGCTGTATCCATCGATTCCGGACATCAGCTCTGACTTTCCGCTTGAGCTGGGTGCCCAGACCATTCTTGGCACCGATTCCATCATGGGCAAGATTTTCCAGGTGTATCGTTTACCTACTATTGAATACACACCGGCAAGCAATCATTATGTTCTGGATAGCGTGGCGAAGTCCGAGGCTGATTGGTCGGGGGATACGGATGTTGCAGCAGCATTGGCCTTCCGGCAAAACTTAAAAAATCTGGCCGGTAGTTCGGACACAGTACAGCAAGCCGTACAGGCAGCTGGCATCGCAACCCGGGCGCACGGCATGCTCAATGGTCAAATCGGAAACAGTTATGGTTCTGAAAACGATGTCATTGGAGCCGGAGCTTTAGGTGAGGGGGAAACCATACGTGTTTCCGACGGCAAGATTCTCACATTGACAGGAAATCCCCTTCAGGACTTGCTCATTTCAAGATTCACCGCCGTTCAGCCATTTGTGAAATTGAACACACCAATTTCTTCAATTGATTACAGCGCAGACCCTATCGTGTTGACGGCCAAAGACGGCTCCACCTTTCAGGCAAACAAAGTAATCGTGACCGTTCCGATAAGTATCATTAAGAATGGTGGCTTGAATTTCAGCCCTGGGTTGCCAGGTTCTTTTACCGGGTCACTTGCGAAAATTGGGATGGGCGCTTCATTGAGGGCCATCATTGAGTTCAAGAGGAACTTCTGGGGCGACAGTGCCGGCTTTATTCTGGGCTCAGCGAATTTTCCTGAGTTCCTGAGTGTTGGTCTCAACCGAAGTGTTTTCAATGCGACGCTATCGGTGACGGTAAACGGATCAAAAGCCGCAGCCTATTCTTCTCTTGGTGACGGGGTGATTGCATCCATTCTCGCTGATCTCGACGAGCTGTATCGCGATCCGGGTGCCGATCCCTCAACGGACCGAAAGGCTACGCAGTTTGTTCGCAGAAAAGTGGTCGATGGCGTTGAAACAGACCCCATTTTTGTTCGTGAAGATTGGACCACCAACGAGTTTATTCTGGGTGGACATTCATACCCGCTGGCAGGAGCCACCAACGATGATCGCAAGGCCATCGGTCAGCCGATCTCCAACAAGCTATTTTTTGCCGGTGAAGCCACCGATGTTTCCGGTCAGGCGGGCATGGTCAACGGTGCCCTTGCCTCTGCCGAGCGTTGTGCGGAAGAAGTGGTCACCTCAATCTTAAATCCTGTTTAGGATTTTTCGGACATCCAGTTCCTCCCGAAGCTGCGACGGGTTTTGAAAATGAATGGTGTCGATGCCCAGTGCACGTGCTGCAATAACATTCTTGATGTTGTCATCAATAAACAGTGACGTCCGGGGGTCTACCTGGTAGCGATCAAAGAGAATTTGATAGAACTCGGGTTTGGGCTTCAATGTCTTCTCTTCGCCACTTACAACAATCCCCTCGAACCAATGCAGAAAATCAAATGTCTGTTTGGCCCAGGGGAATGTTTCGGCTGACCAATTGGTCAAAGCGTACAATCGATGCTGCTTCTGATCACGAATGCTCTTCAGGAGGTCAACGGTTCCATGGATGGGACCGAGAATGGTTTCAGGCCACCGGTGGAACCACGCCCGGATGGCGTGCTCGTGGTTGGGGAATTCTGCGATGCGCTCTTCGATGGCCTCAGCAAACGGACGACCTGCGTCCTGTTGGTCGTTCCATTCGGAGGTGCATACATTGTCGAGGAACCAGGTGATTTCCTCTTCTGTTGCAAAGATCTTCCGGAAGAGGTTTCGCGGGTTGTAATCGATGAGGACGCCGCCCAGATCGAAGATGATGGTTTCCGGTTGTTGCATGATTAGTGTTTACCAAAGGCCCAGGTAAGAAAATGAGGCATGGCCTCTGCCCAGGTTTCCAGGTTGTGATGCCCGTCTTTGATTTCCAGATATTGAATGTCATGGAAGGGACGATAGCCCTTGTTCGTAAGTTCGCTGATGAGATCCATCGTATCATCGATGGAGTCAATAACCCCGTTCTTGTTGCGGTCACTTTCTTCGTCGCGTGTTCCCGTTTGAAACCAGAATTTCAATCCCGGCTTGAGTTTTCCGCGGCGTACCTGCAGGTGCATAAGCCGGTCACGAAAATCGGAATAAAAGAAACTGCCCGAGTCCCGTTTGCGCCACCAAAATGATCCGCTAAACACACCAACCTTACCGAATTGCGTTGGATGGTTCCACACGATATCGATCGCCGACAGTCCGCCAAGGGAATAGCCTGCCATTGCCCGATCTGCGAGGTTGGTAGATATTGGATACCGATAGACTATATAGGGGATAAGTTCTTTAATAATGTAGTCCATGTAGGCTTTTGCGAGTTTACCGCGGCCATGATAGTCATGTCGGAAGGCGACGCCGTACTCCTGCATTCGATCACCCGCAGTGATTCCGACAACGATAATTTCCGGAATGGCACCTTCAATCACCAACCTCTCCACCGTGGACTTTACTTTTACGCCTTCGCTATCCTGGCCGTCGTTGAGAAGCAACAAAGGATACGATTTGGTTTTGTCGAGATTGGGGGGCGTCAAAATCTCGACCTCCACGTTCCGCTGAAGTATTTTTGTATAGATGTTGGTCAGTTTCTCCGAATGGTAGACATAGGCCGACGGGGGCGTAAGGAGGGTATCTTCAGCAGATTGGGCGTCTTCCATGATCAAAGTTGCAAAAATAGAATATCGAAGGTTAACTTACCTGAAAGAATCCCCAAACCATGTACGAGCACTACCATCGCTGGTATTCCAGCAGCCTAAACCGTGAAATGGAACTTCTCTCGTTTGGCACCCGAGGATATCCGGTAATGCTCTTCCCCACCTCGATGGGTCACTTCTACGAAAACAAAGACTTTAAACTCATCGACAGCGTGGCCTGGTTTGTCAATGAAGGACTGGTCAAGATCTATTGCCCCGATGGCATTGACGCACTGAGCTGGTACAACCGGGGTATCCATCCAGCCCAGCGTGTAATGAATCATATATGGTATGATCAGTATTTGCTCACGGAGTTGGTACCACTTATGCAGCGCGAGACCGGGGTGCAGCGCATTGCCACGTCGGGTTGCAGTTTCGGAGGCTTCCACGCTACTAACTTTGGCTTCCGGCACCCCGAGGTGGTCAAATACATCTTTAACATGGGTGCTGCTTTCGACATCAAAGATCAGCTGGACGGCTACTATGATGACAACGTATACTTTAACAACCCTCCCGATTATATTCCCAACGCGCAGAACCCATGGTTCAATGACATGTTTGTTGTGCTGGGCACAGGAACACATGACATGTGCTGGGACGCCAACGAGAAGATGGCGGGCGTATTGCGGAACAAGGGCATTCCTCATTGGCTCGATGTCCGTCAGAATGCCCCTCATGATTGGCCGGCATGGAGAGAAATGTTCCCGCACTACCTTTCTCTAATCAAATAGGATCGAAACCCGTTATCCATGATCCGGGCTGTCGTTTGCCTCATTTTTGTCAGCTCCATTCGTGTCATTGCTGGAAACCCTGTGCATTGGAGCGAGGCAGTTGATGTAAACGGCGTGAAACAATGGATCTCGGCAACCGGTAATGATTCGGACATGCCTGTTTTACTGTTTCTTCACGGCGGTCCGGGCAACTCGATGATGGGCTATGCGCAAAAATTCACCGCACAACTTCGAAAGGAGTTCATTGTTGTCCTGTGGGACCAGCGCAACAGCGGAAAAACAGCTTCATTAAATCCTGAACCTTCTCCTGTTTCGTTGAAAATCATGAGAGAAGATGGAGCGGTTGTTATCAACCATTTACGCGCAAAGTTTTCGCGCGATCGCATTTACATCGCGGGTCATTCGTGGGGTGGATTTCTGGCTTTGCAAGTTGCACAAGAGCATCCAGAATTGCTTTATGCCTGTTTTGCGATCAGTCCCATGATCAACCAAAACAAGAGTGAACAGATGTCGCTTGTGTGGATGAAAGATCTGGCGGCGTCTTCCGTAAACAGGCAAGCCATCGACGAACTGGCGGGAGTTCAAGTCCCCTTCGAACAAGTGGAGGATCTTTACACACATCGAAAGTGGCTGGCTATCTTTTCTGGTACGGTTGCGCCGAAAAAATCTTTTGTTGATGAGTGGAGCCGGAAATGGCTACCGCTTTTCAAAGAGGCATCGGCTATGGATCTGTCCCGAAGCGCAACCGATTTCAGGTGCCCTGTATACTTCTTTGTGGGCAAAAAAGATCGCCAGACCCATTTTCAAATCGCGGAAGATTACTGCAAAAGCATTTCTGCGCAAAAAAAGGCCCTGTTTTGGTTCGTAAATTCGGGCCATAGTCTTAACCTTACAGAACCGAAGAAACTACAGAGCATCATCCTCTCGTTAAAGAGCCCGTAGTCATTTGCCTGGAGTGGAATTTGAGATCACAAAACGTAAACAGCATGAAGAAAATTGGTGTACTGCACGGTATGGAGCGCTCCTTCCCGGAGGCCTTCGTTGAGCGAATTAACAAAATGGGACTGAAGGATATCACTGCTGCGCCGGTCCAGGTCGATGTGGTGGAGCAAGGAGCACCTTGTGGTTTTGATGTGATCATTGATCGGATTTCCCAGGATGTACCGTTTTACCGGGCGTATCTGAAGAACGCGGCCAGTAGCGGCACAGCTGTGATCAATAACCCGTTTTGGTGGAGCGCTGATGAGAAATTTTTTAATAATGCGCTGGCACTGAAGATTGGTGTGCCTGTTCCCAAAACCGTTATCCTCCCCTCACACGAGAAACCGACCGACACCCAGGATGCATCCTTCAGCAATCTCAAATTCCCGCTGAGCTGGGAGAGAATATTTGAATACATCGGCTGGCCAGCATACATGAAGCCTCACGCGGGTGGCGGTTGGAAGAGCGTGTACAAGCTGCGTGGACCCGATGAATTCTTCGAAGCGTATCGACAGACAGGCCAGCTTGTCATGATGTTACAAGAGGAGATTATTTTTGATGATTATTTCCGGTGCTACTGCCTTGGCCGTAAACACATTCGCATCATGCAGTATGAGCCGCGCAATCCGCATCACTTGCGCTACGCCGTTGAAAAGGGCCCCGCTTCTGAAAAACTATTGAAGAAGGTTCATGACTATGTTCTTGATTTGAACAACGCACTGGGTTATGATTTTAATACGGTCGAGATGGCGGTGCGTGACGGCATTCCCTACGCTATCGACTTCTGCAACCCTGCGCCGGATGCGGAGGTGACTTCTGTAGGACAGGAAAACTTTGAATGGGTAGTGGAGCACGCCGCAAAGATGGCCGTAGAGCGTGCACAGCGTCACTTGCCGGGCAAAGATAATCTCACCTGGGGAACGTTTGTTTCCGATGGTGTAGCCAGCTTCCTAAGTGGCAAGACAGCTGCCGCTGTAAAAGTGAAGTCACCTGTTGCAAAGACGCCGGCAAAAAAGAAATAGTTCACCGCAAGCGGGCAGTTGATTGATATGGAAAAGTTCACACTCGGAGTTGAGGAGGAGTACATGGTGGTTCACCCGCTTACGCGGGAGCTTGCTTCGCATGATCAAAAGATCGTAGAGATTGCCTCACAGGTGCTCAATGATCAGGTCAAGGCGGAAATGCACCAGGCCGTAGTCGAAGTGGGTTCGGGCATTTGTCGCGATGCGGAGGAGGCACGGGCGGATATTATTCGTCTTCGCAAAGGTGTCGGAGAGATTGCAGCGAGTCTTGGATTGTGTATAGGTGCTTCAGGTACCCACCCTTTTTCCCACTGGTCACAGCAGCTCATCACTCCGAACCCCCGATACGATGCCATCGTGAATGAAATGCAGGAAGCGGCTCGTTCCAACCTGATTTTTGGATTGCATGTACACGTAGGAATCTCCGACAAAAACACAGCGATTCATATCATGAATACGGCGCGGTACTTCTTGCCGCACATTTATGCGTTGTCATGCAACTCGCCATTCTGGGAAGGCCGCAATACCGGCTTCAAATCGTTCCGTACGAAAGTGTTTGACAAGTTTCCGCGGACGGGCATACCGGATGATTTTGTCGATTGGGACGACTATAAGAACTACGTTAATTTGCTGATCAAGACCGGCTGCATCGACAATGCAAAGAAAATCTGGTGGGACGTACGCGTACACCCATTCTTTGATACCATCGAATTCCGCATCTGCGATGTTCCCATGCGGGTGGAGGAGTCGATCGCTATAGCGGCGCTCTTCCAGGCTGTGGTGGCCAAGTTGTACAAGTTGCGGCAGCACAATCTCACGTTTATCCAGTACCACCGGGCCCTGATCAACGAAAACAAGTGGCGAGCCTCTCGTTACGGCCTCGACGGAAAACTGATCGACTTTGGCAAAGAGGTAGAAGTTGATACCCGCACATTGATTTATGAGCTGTTGGAGTTCGTCGACGATGTCGTTGACGATCTTGGCAGCCGTCATGCGCTCAAGACGGTAGAAAAAATTCTTAAGGAAGGTACAGGTTCCGACCGTCAACTGGCCGTATTTGAGAAGAACCGTAACTTGTCGGATGTGGTGGATTACATCGTGAAAGAGACACTGCGCGATTGCCAGTGAGAGGTTGAAAATAACTTCACTAGCGAGGTGCGTATTTCATTTTGTCTGATTATCAAGGTACAAATCAAGTCAAAAGAGAACCTTTTTCTTTAACCGCAATACCCAATTGACAAATCCCGAGCCTGTCCGCATTGCCATCCTCGACATGTATGAAGGTACAGCCAACGAGGGTATGCGGGGCATTCGCGAGATCATCGAGGCGTTTGCAGCAGAAAATCACCTGCCCATCCGGTACGACATCTTTGACGTTCGATCCAAAGCAGAAGTTCCAGGATCTGATTATGACGCCTACATTTCAAGTGGAGGACCGGGAAGTCCTCTGGAGAGTGAAGGCTCATTGTGGGAGCAAAAGTATTTTGCGCTGATGGAAGCGATCAAAGCTCACAACAGACAGCATCCGGGCAATCAAAAGCACGTTTTTCTCATTTGTCACTCCTTTCAGGTGTTCTGCCGGTATTATGGCTTCGGCCTGGTTTCAAAGAGGAAGAGTACGTCATTCGGCGTGATGCCGGGGCACAGGACAGAGGCGGGGAAACACGAACCATTGCTTCAATCGCTGGGCGATCCTTTCTGGGCCGTTGACTCACGCGATTATCAATTGACGAAACCTAATTTGAAGAAGATTGAAGACGAAGGTGGCTCTGTACTGTGTATTGAAAAATACCGGCCACACATTCTCCTTGAACGAGCGGTCATGGCCATTCGTTTTAACGAAGCCTTTTTTGGCACCCAGTTTCATCCGGAGGCTGACGCCGTGGGGATGAGTATGTATTTGCGCCGTGACGACAAGAAAAGGATTGTCGTGGAAAAACATGGTGAGAAGAAGTACCGCGACATGCTTGATCACCTCAACGATCCCGACAAGATTATGCTTACGCATGATGCCATCATTCCCCGGTTTCTCAAATCGGCCCTTCGCCATAAGCTTAGTGCTGTTCCATCATGATTGCCTCGGTAAGACAATCGTACAACCAGCAATTCTCCGAAGAGAGGTACCGGAGGTTTATCGGCGATCTTAACCGGATTTATCATCGTGAGATCACCTTCCGCGTTGCGGAAACCCCGGTATTCATCGGTAAAGTCTTTGAGGGGATGCTGCGAAGGGCGGCAGATGACATCGTTGATTTTCTCGTGCGGCAAGATTTCAAGCAACTCACAGAGAATGCCATTCCGCCTAATCTTCGGGTCCCTAACGAGACTGCGCATACACTCTTTCTTGCACTGGATTTCGGTGTGGTGGATATTGATGGAAAGCCAGAGCCCCGGTTGATTGAAATGCAGGGATTCCCTTCGCTATACGGCTGGCAGGATGTGCTCTCCATGAAGTATCGTGAGCACTTTGCGGTTCCGGCCTCCATGCAGAGTCATTTCGGATTGAGTAGCCTGCAATACCGCGATATGCTCAGGCATGCATTGCTCAATGGCCATGATCAGGAAGAAGTTATTCTGCTGGAAATTGATCCAATGAAGCAAAACACGGCGGTGGATTTTCTAGCCACCCAGGCCATTACGGGTATTGCCCCTGTTCATATTGGCGATGTTACCCGGGAAGGGAGAACCCTGTTTTACGAAAAGGACGGACGACGCATCGCGATCAAGCGCATCTATAACCGGGTAATCTTTGATGAACTAGTCAAACGAACCGATTTGAAACTCCAGTTCAATCTCACGGAGGATGTGGATGTAGAATGGGCCGGGCATCCAAACTGGTTCTTCCGTATCAGTAAGTACACGATGCCGATGATTCAGAGTCGGTACATCCCTGAGTGCAAGTTTCTTTCCGATTTTAAAGAGTATCCTTCAGACCTTGAGAATTACGTACTGAAGCCGCTCTTTTCTTTTTCAGGCAGTGGTGTCGTATTCCACGTGAAGCCAGAAGATCTGCAGGCAATACCCGACGACCAGCGTTCGGAGTTCATGTTGCAGCGAAAGGTTTCTTACCTGCCCGTCATTCAGTCACCGGATGGATTGGTAAAACTGGAAGTGCGATTGTTGTTTTTATGGGATGAGGGCGAATCGAGACCACGGTTAGTCACCAATCTGGCGCGGCTCAGCAGAGGAGAGATGATTGGCGTGAAGTACAATAAAGACAAAACATGGGTAGGGGGGTCGGTTTGCTTTTTTGAGAGCTGACTACGAAAATCAATTGCGTGAAATGTGAGACATTTTCACTTCTCACGTTTGGCCCGCTCCCAATATACATCCATTTCTTCCAGGCTCATTTCTCCCAGTTTTTTCCCATCCTTGGCCGATTCCGTTTCCAGGAACTGAAAGCGCTTAATGAACTTCTTGTTCGTACGCTCAAGTGCTTCTTCAGGGTCGATGTTGATGAAGCGCGCGTAGTTAACCAGGGAGAAGAGGAGATCCCCAAATTCGGATTGAACCCTGGCGGTATCTTGCGGGGCGCCATTCTCGGGTTGGAACTCTTTCTTGAACTCAGCCATTTCTTCCTCCACCTTCTGCCACACCTGTTCTTTCTTCTCCCAGTCAAACCCCACGCCGCGGGCTTTGTCCTGGATGCGGATCGCCTTGACGAGCGCCGGCAAAGAGGCCGGTACGCCTTCGAGTACTGATTTGTTCCCTGACTTCAGTTTGATCTTCTCCCAATTGGCCTTGACAGTTTCTTCGTCGTTGGCAATCACATCACCATACACATGAGGGTGCCGTTCGATGAGCTTATCGCAGATGCTGTTGAGGACATCGGCCATGTTGAACTGGTTCTTTTCAGCTGCGATGCGTGCGTAGAAGACATTGTGCAGCATGAGATCACCAAGTTCCTTTTTCACCTCCTGCACATCGCCGTCGAGAATGGCATCGCCGAGCTCATAGGTTTCCTCGATGGTCAGGTGACGGAGTGTCTCCCAGGTCTGCTTCTTGTCCCAAGGGCAGTTCTCACGGAGTTCATCCATCACGGTGAGCAGACGGTCGAAGGCCTGGAGTTTCGCCGCACGGGTCTGATCAGGGGCAGAAAGGGGTTTTTTCATGGAGGAAACTTATTGTGTGGTCTTACTGTTTTCCAGTAACTTTGAAGCAAGTTCTGCTTCGCAAATCGTCATTCCAAACGGAAATAGGAGCCATGATCACCTTCTTCTTTGCCCTCGGCGTTTTCGCCCTATTCTTTGCCCTCATGTCGGTGCGGCTGCTGTTTATCAAGAACGGTGAGTTCCGAGGCACGTGCGCTACACAGAGTCCTTTTTTGGCCAAGGAAGGTATTGTTTGCGGATACTGCGGGAAGACGATGGGGGAAGGAGAAAACTGTCCTAATTCTGAAGTGACCGATCCAACGATCACAGCGATGCCCGAAATCGGGAAACGCTAATATTCCCCTTTTATCTGTTTATTTTTGATGGCACTTAACTGTTCCCGTGACCCTCATTAAATCTATCTCCGGCATCCGTGGCACCATCGGTGGCCCGCCTGGTGACGCCCTCACACCTGTTGACATTGTAAAATACGCCGCTGCGTTCGGCACTTGGGTTCTTTCCCGCAAAGGAAAGAAGGTCGTCATCGGTCGCGATGCACGTATCTCGGGTGAAATGGTCAGCACGCTGGTAACGGCAACCTTGCAGGGTCTGGGCCTTGATGTTGTCGATCTTGGATTATCAACAACCCCTACAGTCGAAATTGCTGTGCCGCTCGAGAAGGCGGGAGGTGGAATCATCCTTACAGCCAGTCATAATCCCATTCAGTGGAATGCACTGAAACTGCTGAATGAAAAGGGAGAATTCATTTCGGCTGCCGATGGTCAAGCTGTGCTGACTGTAGCTGCCTCCGAAAAATTTCATTTTGCGGAAGTATTGAAACTTGGAAAATACACGCGAAGGGAAGACTACATCCAGAAACACATCCAGATTGTCCTGCGACACAAGTTGGTGGATGCCAACGCTATCCGAAAAGCGAAATTTAGTGTAGTCGTAGATGCCGTGAATTCAACGGGTGGCATAGCTGTTCCACCGTTGTTGAAGGCACTTGGCGTGCGGAAGGTAAAAGAATTGTACTGCGAGCCGACAGGAAAGTTCCCTCATAACCCTGAGCCGCTGCCTGAGAACATCACCGCCATCTGCCGGGAAGTGAAGCGTGGCAAGTATGACCTGGGCATCGTTGTTGATCCGGATGTGGATCGTCTGGCGCTCGTCCAGGAAGACGGCAAGCCGTTTGGCGAAGAGTATACCCTCGTTGCTGTAGCGGATTATATCCTGAGCCGCAAAAAGGGTAGTACCGTTTCCAATCTTTCATCAACCCGTGCGCTCCGCGATATCACAGAAAGGGCAGGAGGAAAATACACAGCCGCCGCCGTCGGCGAAGTGAATGTCGTGACGGCCATGAAGGAAAGTAGAGCGGTCATTGGGGGCGAAGGCAATGGTGGTATAATCGTTCCGGATTTACATTATGGTCGCGATGCACTGATCGGCATTGCCCTGTTCTTGTCGCATCTTGCGCGGACCAAAATGAAGGCGTCTGTCTTGCGAAAAACGTACCCTGCTTACTTCATCTCCAAGAACAAAATTGAACTTAATCCTGGAATTAATGTCGATAGGGTACTGGAGTCCGTGCGTAACAAGTACAGCTCAGAGCGGATCAATACCATGGATGGTGTGAAAATTGATTTCGAAAGGGAAAAGGAGTGGGTACACCTCCGAAAGTCCAACACCGAACCTATCATACGCATCTACGCGGAATCGCAGGGCGAAGCCAAAGCCGACGCACTGGCCAGGCGAATTATGCTTGACATTGAAGAGACGGCTCGCAAGTAATCTGTGCGAATCTGTGAAATCTGTTGCTCATGATAGCTCCGGTGAAAATTCGTAATTTTGCCCGCATGCGTGTTTATCTTGACAATGCAGCCACCACACCCCTCGATCCCGAGGTGTTTGAGGCTATGAAACCCTTCCTATTGGAGGACTTTGGGAATCCTTCCTCTATACACGGTCATGGGCGCAAGGTTCGGGCTGCCATTGAATCTTCCCGCAAAAAAATTGCCGAGCTGCTGAATTGTGCCCCCGGCGAAATCATTTTTACATCCGGCGGGACAGAGGCCGACAATACCCTCATCATTAGCGGTATCCAAACGTACAATCTTAAGCACGCGATCTCATCGCCCATCGAGCACCACGCGGTTACCCATACGCTGAAAGTGATGGAGCAGGAAGGGAAAATTGTGCTGCATCATGTTAGGCTGGATGAACGTGGGCATGTTGATATGGGTCACCTGGAGGAGTTGCTTCGTCAGCATCCCCAAGCACTCATATCGTTGATGCATGCCAATAACGAAATTGGCAACCTCTTGGATATTAAACGTGTCGGTGAATTGGCCAGAGAGCACAAAGCCTTCTTTCACAGCGACACCGTGCAGACAATGGGTCACTACCGGCACAACATGAAAGAACTTCATGTGTGCGGTATGACGGCAGGCGCACACAAGTTTCATGGTCCCAAGGGTGTGGGTTTCATGTATATCCAGAAAGACCACAAGATCGCGCAGTTTATCCATGGCGGTGCGCAAGAGAGGAACATGCGTGGAGGTACAGAGAACGTTTATGGCATCATTGGGATGGCGAAGGCCCTTGAGATTGCCTATCGGGAGATGGATGAACATGAGAAGCATGTTCGTAGCCTCAAGACACGTATGATTGAGAGACTAAAGGAAAATGTTCCTGGTATCTCTTTCCACGGTGATTCTGAAAATCTTGATCGCAGTTTATATACAGTCCTCAATGTTTCGCTCCCGGAGTCCGATGAGAACGACATGTTGTTGTTCAACCTCGATCTTCAGGGAATTTCAGCCTCTGGCGGAAGCGCCTGCAGCAGTGGCGCACAAACAGGATCGCATGTCCTCGGTGCTTTATATCCCGAATCGAAACGTGGCGCTGTGCGATTCTCCTTTAGCAAGTACAACACGGTGGAGGAGATTGATTTTGCTGTAAGCAAGCTTGCTGAAATCTGCCGCGTGCCGGTCTGACATGGATGTATCCTTTATCGGTTCGGGCAACCTTGCCTGGCACCTGGCCCCTGCCCTCGACAATGCCGGATACGTTGTTCGGGAAGTCTACAGCAGAAACCCCAAGCATGCCGAATCCCTAACGGAACGCCTATACCAGGCAGATGTAAAAGCCACCCTGGACTTTTCCACCAGCAAGTCGAGACTTTTTATCATCGCTACCACCGACGATGCCATCCAAGACATTGCCCGTGATGTTATTCTTCCTGATGATGCGACGCTGGTACACACGTCCGGCTCTCAGCCCTTGAGCTTATTACAATTTGCGGCTGCAGCCAACACGGGTGTCTTGTATCCGCTGCAGACCTTTAGCAAGGCCAAGCGTGTTGATTTCAAGACAGTACCGATTTTCATTGAGAGCAGCAACGAAGACGGAGAAAGGATCCTCATAGCGCTTGCTAAGACCATCAGCGGTAAGGTAAAAAGAATCACTTCGGGCGAGCGACAAGCATTGCATGTAGCGGCTGTATTTGCTTCCAATTTTCCGAACCACATGCTCACCATTGCCAGAAAGATTCTGCGCGATAACAGCCTTGACTTCGAAGTGCTCAAGCCGCTTATTCTCGAGACCATAAATAAGAGCCTGTCCATTGGGCCGGAAAAGGCACAGACGGGACCTGCGATTCGTAGCGACCTTGAAGTGCTGGATCATCATGTCGAATTTCTAAAAGATGATGAGCGCGTTGCCGAAATCTACCGCATCATCAGTCAGCACATTATCGATACCTACGAGCCGGATTAATTCGGATGTGTACAGATTAGGATGGTGCAACAGCCAGGAATAAAAAAAGGTCAGGCAGTTCGCCTGACCTTTTCAATTGAATATTTCTGATTAATTATTCGGCACCACTTCGCCGCGAATGCGCAGCATGACGACGCCGGATTCCACGTTGGCGGTTACGGTCACCGACTTATCGAAGGCGCCAGGAGCAGCAGCGTTGAACGTAGCTTTTACAAAACCAGTACCACCGGGAGGAATGGGATCTTTTGTCCACGCGGGGATCGTACAGCCGCAGGAAGGCTGGGCGTTGGTGATGATCATGGGAACCTTGCCCTTGTTGGTAAAGGAGAATTCGTGGGTCACAGGGACACCTTGCTTAATCTTGCCAAAATCAAATACCTGGGTATCTACAGCGGCTACAGCGTAATCAGAAGCGGCTGTGGCAGAAGCAGCCTGGGAATAGCCGGTGAAGGCGGCCATTACAAAAGCAGCTAAGAAGAATAGTTTTTTCATGGTCAGTATTGATTTAGAGGTTTAAAGTTACTGGGTCTGTTCGTACGGTACAAACATCGTATCAAAACGCACGCCAGGCTGTTAATAATGTCCTAAACGATGTTAATGACTTGTTAAGCCTATCGGGTAGCCATAAATACCCCTTACTTTTGTAAAGTGAGCAGAACCACCCTCCGTGTTGTCATTATTCTTGCGGTCATCAGCATCGCTGGGATTACCATTACCCAGATTTACTGGGTTCGGAAGGCATTGGATATTCGCGAGAACCAGTTCAACCGGGATGTGAGCGCGGCGCTCAATACGGTGGCCCAGCGTATTTTCGAAATCAACAAGACCCCGGTTCCTGCCAGTAGCCCGGTGAAGCAGGTCTCCACCAACTATTTCATTGTAGAGGCCAATGGACCGGTTAATGCGAGCGTACTTGAATTTCTGCTAGTAAACGAATTCAAGAATCGTAACATCACCGCAGGCTTTGAGTATGGCATTTACGACTGCGCGGAGAAGTGCATGAAGGGCGGTAACTATATATCTCCAAAGAATGTCAAGTCCGTTTCCCTGTTTCCGGAGACTCCACGTTTAGGGGGGGATGGATATTATTTTGCTGTTCAATTTCCTTTTCTGGAGGCCAACCTCATCAGCCAGATGGGCATTTGGGGATTCTCGTCTGCCGTTACGCTGGTGGTCATTTTCTTTTTCGGCTACACCCTCTTTGTCATCCTCAAACAGCGCCGGCTCTCGGTCGTACAAAAGGATTTTATCAACAACATGACGCACGAATTCAAGACCCCGATTTCAACGATCGCCATTGCTGCGAACGTGCTGCGTGATCCCTCCATTACGCAATCGCCCGACCGTTTGGCAAACTATGCGACAATTATTGAGAATGAGAACCAGCGACTGAAGCAACAAGTGGAGCGCGTGCTGCAAATGGCCGAACTTGACCACGAAGTCATCGAACTCAAGAGCGAACGTATTGATCTTCATGTATTGATTAATGAGGTGGCATCAAGTCGGCGTGTAGGGTTGGATGGGACTATCGAGGTTAACTTGATGGCAGCAGTGCCTGCCGTAACCGGCGATCGCCTTCACTTGGCCAATGTCCTCCACAACCTTTTGGACAATGCGGCCAAATACTGTAAGACCCAACCTCGGATTTGTATCAGCACGACCAATCCGGATGATCATCTGGTGGCAATTGAGGTAGCCGACAATGGTATTGGAATTGCTCCATCGGAGAAGAACAAGATTTTTGAAAAATTCTACCGGGTGCATACCGGCAATGTCCATAATGTGAAGGGCTTCGGCCTTGGCCTAAGCTATGTGAATGATATGATTGCAAAGCACAGGGGAAAAATTAGTTGTGAGAGCACACCTGGGATAGGGAGTAGTTTTCGGATCGTCCTGCCCGTCGTTTCATGAGCAAGCGCATTCTACTGGTTGAAGATGATCCCAGCCTGGGTTTCGTGATAAAGGACGGGCTGGCCATGAAAGGCTTCGAGGTTGTGCTTTGCACAGATGGCGAAAAAGGGCAGGAGGCATTTGACCTCGAATCGTTCGACGTGTGTATTCTCGATGTCATGCTTCCGAAGAGGGACGGGTTCGCCCTTGCCCAAGGTATTCGAAGGAAGAACAGCGAAATCCCCATTCTCTTCATCACCGCCAAGAGTATGCTCGAAGATAAAATTGCTGGATTTACAGCCGGTGGTGACGATTACCTGGTGAAGCCGTTCAGTATGGAGGAGTTGTTTCTCCGCATTGATGTCTTTCTCCGCCGCACATCCAATGGTGATGCTGCCGATATACTAAAGATCGGCGCTTACTCGTTTGACGCACGAAACCTTACCCTTCACCATCCGAGTGGAGACAAGGTACTCACACAAAAGGAATCGGATGTGCTCGAACTACTTTGCCGTAACAAAGACCGGATTCTGAAGCGTGAAGAAATTCTGAAGAAAGTCTGGGGTGATGACGACTATTTCCTTGGCCGGAGCCTGGATGTTTTTATCTCGAAGCTGAGAAAATACCTCAAAGAGGATCCCACCATCGAGATTGTGAATTATCATGCCGTTGGCTTTCGGTTAGAGGCCAAATAGCGTTTAAAAGGGAAGGTTTAATCCTTGGGCCCTTCAACTGCTTTAGGTTCTCGCTTGCTCCCGGAATACAGTTCATACTCCAATAGCCGGCAGTCCAGTTTGGCGCTGAAGAACTCAATCCTCCGGCTGGCCCTTAATCCGATCTTCTTGGCAAGGTCCATGTTTCCGGTAAAGATGTATCCTGTATATCCCTGACATTTTTGTTTTAGGAAATCGCCTATTTTGGAATAGATTACTTCAAGTTCAGCAAGCTCGCCCAGACGCTCACCATATTCGGGATTGATGACGATAACACCAGGCGTAGGTGGTATGGCTGTTTCCGTAAAATCACAAACGGCTAGCTGAAGCAAATGGTCGACACCCGCAGCCCCTGCATTGATTCGGGAAATGTCGATAGCATCCTGGCGGTTGTCGGTTGCCACTACCACCAGATCGGCAACCTCAACAACCTGATCGTCCAATCGTTTCCGTTCCCGTTCGTACATCGCGGGATCGTAACCCATCACGTGCATGAATCCATAGTTTGTTCGAAAGAGCCCGGGGCGGCGATTGGTGGCGATCAACAAAGCTTCAATAGCAAGCGTGCCAGAGCCACACATCGGATTGATGAACGGTGATTTCTTGTCCCATTTGGTGGCCATTACAGCGGCACACGCCAGTGCCTCAAGCATCGGTGCGAGGCCTGGAATCTTTCGATAACCGTGCTTGGCAAGTGTTGGTCCGGAGGTGTCGATAAATACTTCTGCCTCTTCTTCGCGCCAATAAAGATGCACGACCGTTTTGTCAAGGTCGGGCCCTGAGTTAGGCCGCACCTCTGTTTGGCGCCGGATTCGGTCAACAATGGCATCTTTCACCTTTACATTTACAAAAAGATTGTTGTTTACGGTAAAGTGATCTACGGTGCTTGTCACCGTAAGATAGCCATCGCGCGCGATGATCAATTCCCATGGCATCGCAACCAATTTCATGTAAACATCATCGGGCTTCTCAGCACGAAATTCTTTCAGGGAATAGAGAACCTGACTGGCACAGCGCAGATTGAGGTTTAGCCGGATGCAATCTTCCATCGTTCCCTGTGTCTCCAAGCCAGTGGAAAAGCTTCGTTGTACGGTGAACCCTAATTCTTTGACCTCTTCCGTCAGATAGGGAGCAAGACGTTTGTTGCAGGTGATGACGATCTTCGCTAAAGTAGAAAATGGGGTCACGATGATGGGGTTAGCGTAAAATTTCTTTAAGCACGTCAACCGAGCGAACCTCGCCCAGGTTTTCTATATGTCGGTGATAAAATGCAATGAGCAGGTCGAGAATATTCTTTCTCACCGTGTAGGCGATGGTCAGGGGTTGGCCATAATCGGTGTCGAGCAACGACTGCAGGGCCAACTCCTCTTCCGCGCTGACCTGGAAGCCTTCCAGAACTTCTTGTGACGCATGTGGACCAAAGCCCAGGTGTCGACTGAGTTTGATTAGAAACTGCAGGTGAAAATTTTCCACCACGTCGAGCTGATCCAGTGCAATGAATGAATTCATCAGAAAGGAAAAGATGGATTCCGCATTACTCTGATCCTTAACAGCCTTATTGATCATCTCATTCAAGAAAAGCGCAATGGTCGTCTTTCGAATATCCTGATGGATGGACTGGTAGGCGTGAAGACACTTAACCTCCTTGATACGCTGAATGCCGGCGTTCTCCCGGTGATAAACGACGAGATCGAGTAGCGTGAGTGGCTGGTAGAGCGATATGATCCCACGCGACGACTTGCTTCGTGCGCCATTGACGATGTAACTCTGGAGGCCGAACTGATGGGTAAAAATGTTGGCAATGATCGACGTGTCACCGTACTTAGTGAAGCGAAAGACGAGTCCACGAGTCTTGTGAAGCATGATGCTGGTACGGACGGCTTCTATAATTTCTTTCGCTCTTTCATTCCTTCAAAGAAGGCCTTGCGGCTACGGGCTTCGTACTTGTCCTTCTCGCCAAGCATGACTCGCGATCGATCATCGTCGAGACGGAAAGAGTAGGACGCCATTTCGCCAGTTTGACTGCAGATGGCGTGGACTTTGGTGACGAACTCGGCAACGGCCAGCAGGTTGGGCATCGGGCCAAACGGACGCCCCTCAAAATCCATATCCAGTCCGGCGACGATGACGCGTTTGCCGGCGTTGGCGAGCTGGTTACAAACTTCGACGATGGGATCGTCAAAAAACTGTGCCTCGTCAATACCGACCACATCACAATCTCCAGCCAGGAGGAGAATGTCGTTGGCGAAATTGACCGGAGTAGAACGTATCTCTCTTTCAGCGTGGGAGACTATCTTTTCATCGTGATACCGTTTATCGATAGTCGGTTTGAAAATCTCCACCTTCTGCTTCGCGATCAATGCGCGGTTCAATCGACGAATCAATTCTTCCGTTTTGCCGGAAAACATCGATCCACAGATTACTTCGATCCAGCCTGCACGGCCGTCGCGCTCCCGCGTCTCCAGTTGGGGTTCGATAAACATAGGTGCAAGTTACGTGGCTCGGGCGAATTGTTGATGCTCGGTTCCGGCCGATTCGATACCTTTGTTAGCTATCCCTATTGCCCTTGAACATCCAATCGCGCCTTCCGGATACCGGCACATCGATTTTTGCCATCATGTCAAAAATGGCACTGGAGTATCAGGCAATTAATCTTTCGCAGGGTTTCCCTGATTTTCCGGTTTCACCAGAATTGATCGAACTGATTTATCAGAATCTTAAGGCAGGTCACAACCAGTATGCGCCAATGCCGGGCGTTCCCCTCCTGCGAAAGGTAATAGCAGACACAGTGGCAAGGACGTATCAGCGACCAACGGATTATGAAACAGAGGTAACGGTGACAGCTGGGGGAACAGAAGCATTGTTCGCGACCATCGCCGGTCTGGTACGGCCCGGAGATGAGGTTATCCTCTTTGATCCATCCTACGATTCTTACGCACCCGCCATTCGGCTTAACGGTGGTGTTCCGGTACCTATTAATTTAACGGCACCCGATTTTGCTATCGACTGGACGGAAGTTGAATTGCATGTTCGCGCCAGTACACGTATGATCATCATCAATACGCCACACAATCCGAGTGGAGCCGTTTTGTGTGAGAGCGATCTGAGAGCGCTGGAAAAAATTGCGTTAGCGCATGACCTTATCGTACTCAGTGACGAAGTTTACGAGCGTATTATTTTTGACTTGCCGCATGAGAGTGTATTGAAATACCCCGAACTGGCACCACGGAGTGTTTCTGTGTTTTCTTTCGGCAAAACCTTTCATGCCACGGGCTGGAAGATTGGTTACACGGTGGCGTCACCTGCTCTTACACAGGAAATACGCAAAGCACATCAGTTCATCACGTTTGCCGTGAACACGCCGATTCAACTGGCGATGGCCGCCTATATGCAGGAACCGAGCAATTACCTTACCCTCGGAAAGTTCTATCAACAGAAACGCGATTTCTTCCTTCAACAGATCAAAGGATCGTCTTTTGAACCGCTGCCTTGCCATGGAAGTTACTTTCAGTTGCTTTCATACAGGGCCGTTTCCGATAAGAGGGAAATGCAAATGGCTGAATGGCTAACCAAAGAGCACAAACTGGCGTCGATACCTGTTTCGGCTTTCTATCACAACAAACAGGATGATCGGCTACTCCGGTTTTGTTTTGCGAAGAAGGATGAGACACTGATCAGCGCAGGAGAAATTCTGCGAAAATTCTGAAATCATGGACAACCTCAAGATCACGGTCATTCAGTCAACGTTGCATTGGGAGGATCCTGGTGCCAATCGTGCCATGTTTGAAGAGAAGATTTGGTCCATTGGACAACCTACCGATGTCATTGTTCTCCCGGAAATGTTCAGTACCGGTTTTACCATGAATGCAGTTTCGGTGGCAGAGGCGATGCAACTTCACACGACAAAGTGGATGGCACAGATGGCCGATCAAACGGGTGCCTTGATCCTTGGAAGTGTCATTATCAAGGATTCAGGGAAATTCTTTAACCGCTTGATCTGGATGGAACCGGGTGGGGCTTGCAAATTCTATGACAAGCGGCATCTGTTTCGGATGGCCAAAGAGAACACAGTTTATACTGGAGGAGGTCAGCGGTTGGTCAGTCAATGGAAAGGATGGAACATCTGTCCGATGGTCTGCTATGATTTGCGATTCCCCGTCTGGAGCCGCAACCGCTGGAATGCCGTAGCGAAGTCGCAGGAATATGATGCGTTGATTTTTGTTGCTAACTGGCCACAGGCGAGGATCTCCCACTGGGATGCCCTGCTGACAGCCCGTGCCATTGAGAATCTGGCGTATGTAGTTGGTGTGAACCGGACTGGGCCGGATGGCAACGGCATTGTTTACAATGGTCACTCCGCCGTGATGGATCCGAGAGGCAACCGAACATGGTTTGGCGATGAAACGGAGAGCGTTCAAACCATTGCATTAGACGCCAAGCTTCTCCTTGAATATCGCGATCGGTTCCCTGCGTATCTTGATGCGGACGACTTCCGGATTCCATAGCGGTGCCCGGACAATTATTCGTAGGGCGGACGTTCCAATCTTCATTTGAAGCCGTACTTTTGCCGCTTAATCCACGCCATGACGACCCGTCCAATAACGCGAGCCCTGATTTCCGTTTATTATAAGGATAATCTCGAACCAATCATTCATTCGCTGGGCAAAGCTGGCGTTGAGTTTGTTTCGACCGGTGGAACGCAACAGTTTATTGAGAAACTGGGATACCCCGTGACTCCGGTTGAAAGCCTAACAGGTTACCCCTCGATCTTTGGTGGGCGTGTAAAAACCCTCCATCCGGCTGTTTTTGGAGGTATTCTGTATCGTCGGGATGATCGTTCTGACCTGAAGCAGGCGGAAGAGTTTAAGATCGGCCCTCTTGACCTGGTCATCGTGGATCTTTACCCTTTTGAGGAAACGGTAGCCGCCGGAGGCAGCGAGAAAGACAATATTGAGAAGATTGATATTGGTGGGATCTCTTTGATTCGCGCTGCAGCCAAGAATTTCAATGACGTCCTCATTGTGGCTTCCAGAAATCAGTACGCGGATCTCCTTTCCCTGCTTGAGGCCAAGAAGGTATCTTCGGAGTTGGGCGACCGCAAAAGGTTTGCTGCGCTTGCCTTCGAAGTAACTTCGCACTACGATACTGCCATTTTCAACTACTTCAACCAGGAACAAGGAATCCCTGCTTTTAAGGCAAGCTATGCGTCCGGAATTCCGCTCCGATACGGTGAGAACCCGCATCAAAAGGGGGCATTCTTTGGTAAACTGGATGCGTTGTTTGATCAACTCAACGGAAAGGAGCTGTCCTATAACAATCTGGTGGATGTGGACGCTGCAGTCGACCTGGTTCAAGAGTTTAAAGGAGAGACGGCCTTCGTGATTGTCAAGCACACCAACGCTTGCGGGGTGGCGACAGGGGCTTCGGTCAAAGAGGCTTACCTGAAGGCATTTCAGGCGGATACTATTTCAGCTTTTGGAGGCGTCCTTGCCAGCAGCATGCCTATCGATATGGCCGCTGCCGAAGCAATGAACAGTCTCTTCTTTGAGATACTTATAGCCCCGGGCTTTGACGCCAACGCGCTGGAGCTGCTGCGGGGCAAGAAGAACCGTATTCTTCTCCATCAGAAACAGCCTTTGGTCCGTAGCAAGCAGGTGAAAAGCCTCTTGAATGGGATTATCGAACAAGACGTCGATTGGAAAACCGACGAAGTCTCCGATCTGAAGGTGGTGACCAGACGGGAGCCAAGCACTTCGGATATCAAGGCACTTCTTTTTGCCAGCAAAATTTGCAAGCATACCAAGTCGAATACCATCGTTTTGGCTGTCGAAGGCCAGCTTTTGGCCAGCGGCGTAGGCCAAACCAGCCGGGTTGATGCGCTTCGGCAAGCCATCGCAAAGGCCCAGGCTTTTGGGTTCAGTCTGGAAGGAGCCGTGATGGCCTCTGACGCATTCTTCCCCTTCCCGGATTGCGTCGAGATTGCCCATGAACAGGG
>CAYMPU010000026.1:0-23952 GCA_964392375.1 uncultured Ohtaekwangia sp.
GGCTTCGACAGGCTCAGCCTCACCGTCAGGGTTTCAATCAATAGCAATTCTATTTGGCATAGGCTACACTTCGCATCTCCCTAATGACGGTAACCTTGATCTGTCCAGGGTACTGCATCTCTTTTTCGATCTTTTGGGAGATCTCGAAGCTGAGTTGCCCTGCGCGTTCGTCGGTTGCCTTTTCGGCATCAACGATAACACGAAGTTCGCGGCCAGCCTGGATGGCGAAGCACTTCTCGACGCCTTCAAAGCTGAGACCCACTTGCTCGAGTTCTTTCAGTCGGCGGGTATATTGCTCAATCACCTCGCGACGTGCGCCGGGGCGAGCACCGCTGATGGCGTCGCAGGCTTGGACGATGGGCGAAATGATGTTGGTCATTTCAATTTCGTCGTGGTGCGCGCCGATAGCATTACATACGGCAGGATGCTCTTTGTACTTAATGGCGAGTTCCATGCCTACAATGGCGTGCGGCTTTTCCAATTCTTCCGGCATCACTTTACCGATGTCATGAAGAAGGCCTGCGCGTTTGGCTTGCTTTACGTTCAGCCCCAGTTCGGTAGCCATAATGGCGCATAGGTTGGCCACTTCACGGGAGTGTTGTAGCAGGTTTTGTCCATACGAGGACCGAAACCTCATCCTTCCTACCATTTTTATTAGTTCTGGAGCAAGACCATGAATGCCCAAATCGATCACCGTGCGCTCGCCAATCTCTACGATTTCATCGTCGATGTTCTTGGTAGTCTTGGCAACGATTTCCTCTATGCGTGCAGGGTGTATGCGGCCATCTTGTACGAGGCGGTGCAGCGAGAGACGCGCGATTTCCCGACGAACGGGGTCAAAGCCTGAAATGATGATGGCTTCCGGCGTGTCGTCGACAATAAATTCTACGCCGGTGGCAGCTTCCAGGGCGCGGATGTTGCGACCCTCGCGACCGATGATCTTTCCCTTGATGTCGTCACTCTCGATATTGAAAATAGACACGGAGTTTTCGACGGCATGTTCCGTGGCGGTGCGCTGAATGGTATCAATCACCAGCTTCTTGGCGTCTTTGGTGGCCGTCAGTTTGGCCTGCTCCATGATATCCTTGATGTAGGAGTTGGCCTTGGATTGGGCTTCTTCTTTCAGGGATTGAACCAGCTGTTCACGCGCCTCATCGGCGGTAAGTTTGGAGATACTCTCCAAAACCTGAACTTTTTGCTGGTTGAAGCGGTCAAGTTCCTCCTTGCGCTTGCGGACGAGTTCGTGCTGCTGGGCAAGGCTCTTACGGTCTTCGTCCAATTCGAGCTCTTTACGCTTTACGTGTTCCAGTTCTTTAGAGAGCTGTCCTTCCCGCTGTTTGATCTTCTGCTCATTGGCGATGATCTGGTTCTTCTTGCGGTTGGCTTCCTCTTCAAATTCCTGCTTCATCTTCAGGAACTTCTCCTTGGCTTCCAGGATGCGGGCATTCTTGAGGCTTTCGGCCTGCATTTCCGCCTCTTTGAGGATCAGTTTAGCGCGTTCTTCATTCTGGGTCTTGTTTTTCCTCACTTTCCGCTTGTAGAGGAGGGTACCTATGAGGAAGCTCAGGACGATGGTCAGGCCGGCGCTGATCAACGCAATCACTTGGATGTTCATATTGAATCTGTTTACGTTAAAAAATACCCGGCACGGAAAGCCGCGTAACGTAAGGAAACGGAGGGGGAAGGGGATCTAGAGAATCGCTTGCGAGACCATTTGATTGAGGTGGTTCACTTTATCAACCACCGTCTGGTCAATGGCGTGATCACTTTCTTCTGCTGCCATTTTTTCAACGAGGCAGTCGAAGGCGGTCATCGCCAGGAGGTCTTGTTTATCGTCAAGGCCGAATTGCTCGCGGTAAGACTTCAGCTTTTCGTTGATCACCTTTCCAGCAGCCCGAACACGCTCTTCTTCGTGTTTTTTGACCTTCATGGGATACTCCCGGTCTGCTATCTTGATCTTGATTGAAAGTTCGTCCATCTACAGTCTGCTTATCGGCTTAAGTGAGCGATGCATTTGTCTATCTCACGGATGTAGTCATCCACTGTCTTCCTCAACTCCGAAACACTTCCGTCTTCCGGGTGTATATTATCCACAATCTTAGTGATTTTAATCTGATTTCTAAAACCGTCCAGCTGCTCCTCCCGCTGGCGAAGGGACTGTTTTAGCTCTGAATTCACTGTTTTTAGGGCATTTACCTCTTGTTTGAGGTTTTTGTGATCGTTGATCAGCACGACCATCTTACGCTCGAGGCCGTTGAGACTGGATTTTAGTACATCTTGCTCCATGGGGGTGTGGTTGTATAAATGATTTATTTCCGGATGACAGCACCGAGTCGTTTTTCGAATCCGTCCATCAATCCGGTCATTGTCTTTTCAATTTCTTCGTCGGTAAGGGTCTTGGTTTTGTCCAGGAGTGTGAAGCCCAGTGCATAGGCTTTCTTGCCTTTCGGAATGTTGTCGCCTTCGTATACATCAAAAACCGTCACCTCTGTAATTAAGTTTTTTCCATTCATTCCGACAACAGCCTTGATCTCATCAAAGGTAACAGCCTGATCAATCACCAGCGAGAGATCGCGTTTTACCTCGGGAAACCTGGGCACTTCCTGCATGTCGAACTTAGGGTTTGCGCCTTGGAAAAGCAAGGAGGTATCCAAATCAGCGTAAAAAATTTCCTGCTTTATGCCGAAATCCTTTGCGATCGCAGATCGAACCTTACCCAGGATGCCCACGGTGCGTTTGTTGCGCACGACCTTCATGCCGTAATCCAGCTGAGGATCATCAGCTTTCTCCAGGGAATAGTCGGTCACATGGGATTTTTCAAGAACCTGGCTTACAAATTGTTTCAGATCATGATAGGCTACGGCATGGGGCTTCTCCTGCCATGACTCGCTCTCGCGTTGACCACCCATATATAGTGCCAGCCGCTCTTCTTCGCGAAATCCTTTGTCGGTACGTCCGTATGTCCTTCCGAATTCGAACAACCGCAACTTTCCTTGCTTCCGGTTGAAGTTATAGGCTACCACTTCAAGGCCGGTGAACAACATTGTCTGTCGCAAGATGCCCTGCTCTTCGCTCAGCTTATTAAGAATCGCCACAGGCTGGGCATCAAAGGTCAGTTTTTGCTTCTCCTGATAGGCGGCGTTGGTTAGGGAGTTGGTCAGGATCTCAAAAAACCCGTTGGAAGCCAACATTTCTCCAATCCGGCGCTTGAAGGTGTTGATGTCACGCTCGGGGAAGTCGGCCAGATAGTCGGCTTTCGTCGATTCGCTCAGCGGGATGTTGTTGAACCCGTAAATGCGCAGGATTTCTTCGACCACATCAGCCTCCTGTTCCACATCCACACGGTAGGGCGGTACGCTGACTGTATAGGCTGTGTCGGTCTGGGAGATCACGGCAATGTCCAGGCGCTTTAGAATATCGATGATCTCCGGCCGGGGGATAGCTTTTCCGATCAGCCGGTTGACGTTCTTGTCTTTCACCTCGATCGCACGGTTCGCAATCTTGTTGGGATAAACATCAATGATCTCTGAAGAAATGGTGGCCCCGGCCAATTCTTTCAAAAGGAGGGCGGCACGTTTCAGGGCGTATACGGTGATTTCAGGATCGGTACCCCGGGCAAAGCGAAAGGCTGCATCGGTCTTCAGCTGGTGATGTGCGCTTGTCTTCCGGATATAGGCCGGTGCGAAGCATGCGCTTTCCAGAAATATCGTTTTGGTTGCTTCCGTGATACCGGATTTGATTCCGCCAAAGACGCCAGCAATACACATTCCCTCTGTGGCATTGCAAATCATCAGGTCGCTGGAGGTCAATTCGCGCTCCTTGCCATCCAGGGTAACGAACTTCGACTTTGCCAGCAAGGTTTTGATGACGACTTTCTTACCCGTTTTTTCTGCGTCGAAAGCGTGGAGGGGCTGACCCAGCTCATGACAGATGAAGTTGGTGATGTCGACTACGTTGTTAATCGGTGTCAGACCTATTGCCTGCAGACGGGTTTTCAGCCAGTCCGGTGACTCTTTTACCTGGACGCCCGTGAGCGTCAGGGCTGAGTAACGTGGGCATGCCTCGGGATTCTCGACGACAACGTCAATCTTCAAACTCTGATTCTCGACCTTGAACGCATCCACGGAGGGCCAGCGGATATCGCGTTTTTTGGCAGCCTTGATATCCCGTGCTACACCCATGTGCGAAGCGGCGTCGGCCCGGTTAGGGGTAAGGCCTATTTCGAAGATGTTGTCGGATTGAATCTTATAATACTGTGCTGCCGGCGTTCCGTTGGGCAGTTTTGTATCCAGAATGATGATCCCCGCATGGCTTTCGCCGATACCAATTTCATCTTCAGCGCAGATCATGCCCTCACTCTGTTCGCCGCGGATCTTGGCCGACTTAATGGTAAAAGGTTCGCCTTTGGCAGGGTATAGCGTTGTGCCGGGGACTGCCACGACTACTTTTTGCCCGGCAGCTACATTGGGAGCACCGCAGACGATGGGAAGCGGTGAGGGGCGTCCAACATCTACGGTGGTGAGGGAAAGCTTGTCAGCATTGGGGTGCTTCGCGCACGTGAGGACTTCGCCAATGACCAGGCCTTTTAATCCTCCTTTGATGGATTCTACGGTGTGTACACTTTCAACCTCCAATCCTGTGGAGGTGAGGGTTTCAGCGATCTCTTCTGCAGACTCCGGCAGGTCGACGTATTCCTTAAGCCAATTGTACGAGATGGTCATTCAACAAAAATGGAGCTTCAAATATAGTGTTTAAACTCATTGGCCGTAAGCGCACTAGAACTCCCAATCGAGTCCCAGCTTGTCTTTCAGCTCGTTGAGGTAAGGGTATTTTTCAGCGAGATGCTCAAATTTTTCCTTGCTGGTGTAAATCACCTTTTTTCCTCCACTCGATTGCAAAGCGGTGACGATGGTGATTTGGTTGTTCTTGAACCGGTCGCGCAGGTACTGAATCAAATCACGCCGGAAATTGTCCAACAGCGATTCCTCGACGGGATTGGTGAGGGTAAGCGTGATGACTGGAGCCTTGTAATGGTATTCACGGAGCATGATCTGGTACTCGGCAGCCTGATCCTTGCGCTTTTCGGCGTATAGATCCCAGGCCTTTCGCAGTTCTGCCGGTTTGATGGGTTCGTTGGTAGCCACTTCTGCCGGCGCCACGATAGCTTCTGGCGTCACGGGACCATTGAAGATGCTCTTCAGACTTGGTGTTGTCTTGATCTTGGGTTTTGCGGCCGGGTCGGGCGCTGAAGGGGCGGCAATTGCTGCCTCAACCTTAGGTAATTCAATGGCCTCAATATCTCGGGTAGGCCCCACCTCAACAGGCGAGGGCTTTTCGACAGCGGTAGGGGCTGTCGATTCGGGTACGCCATTCGTTAATTCAATTTTTTTTTTACTTCTGCCTGGGGAGCAGGTGAAGAAGCGTCGGCCGAGATCACGGATCGTACATGCGCCATTTTCATCAGCGCCAGCTCTACAACCAGCCGTTGATTGCGGCTCATCTTGTAGTTGATGTCACACTGGTTACCGATGCTAAGCCAGGACAGCAGTAACGAATAAGGCGAGGCTTTTGCCTGTTCGACGTATTTCTTCTTGATCGTATCGGGAACCTCGAGCAGTTTAACGGTGCGCTCATCCTGTGTCATCATCAGGTTCCGTATATGCTCGCTGAGACCGACGATAAAATTCTGTCCATCGAACCCTTTCTGGAGGATTTCATCGAAAAGCAGCAGCGGCACTGTTGGATTTTGTGCCAGCAATCCATCTACGATTTTGAAATAGTATTCATGATCGAGGATATGCAGATTGTTAAGCGCATCCTTGAAGGTGACGCCTTTCCCCGATGAGAAGGTGACCATCAGGTCGAAGATCGAGAGCGCATCGCGGAGGGCGCCATCGGCTTTCTGGGCGATGAGATGGAGGGCAGCCTCTTCCGTCTTGATTTTCTCGCGATCGGCGATCTTTTTCAGCTGACGGGCGATGTCGGAAATCTGAATTCTGTTGAAGTCAAAGATCTGGCACCGGGACAGAATGGTAGGAATGACCTTGTGTTTCTCGGTTGTCGCCAGGATGAAGATGGCATAGGAGGGAGGCTCTTCCAGGGTCTTCAGAAAGGCGTTGAATGCCTGGTTGGAGAGCATGTGCACCTCGTCGATGATGTACACCTTAAACTTCCCATACTGAGGTGGGTAGCGCACCTGGTCGATCAGGTTGCGGATGTCTTCTACCGAGTTATTGGATGCGGCGTCGAGTTCGAAAATGTTGAGGGAATTGACCTCGGCCCGTTCTTCGAAGCCGTTGATCATCCGGGCTACGATACGCGCACACGTCGTTTTGCCCACCCCTCGTGGCCCGCAGAACAATAATGCCTGGGCCAGCTTGTTGTTGTCAATGGCATTCTTGAGCGTCGTGGTGATGTGTTCCTGTCCCACCACCTCGTCAAAGCCGAGGGGCCGATATTTGCGGGCGGAAACGACGAAATGATCCATTGGGCTGGCAAGATAGTTCTTTGGGGGAAATAGGACAGTTTGCCTGAATAAAAATTCAACACGGGTCGAATGGAAAACATCGATGGGTTGCTAGTCTGTTGCTATCAGAGCGGTACACCATGCTCCCACTACTTCACATCTGTTATTTCATGCAAACAGGAAAAAATGGTGAAGGAGGTGGAACCGTAGGAATTAAAAGGGCCATGGAAATCCACGGCCCTTTTCCTGATGCTTCCTATTGTCTGACCACCCTAATGACTTTGCGACTATTACCGGTTTTAAGTTCAAGGAGATAGATCCCTTGACTGAACTCGCCGCGAATGGAGTGAATCCTGTTGGTCATCCAATCGGCAGACCGGAACAATTCTCTCCCTGTTAGATCAGTAAACACCGCTTGAAGTGGCTCTTGTTCAGGAGTCTGAACATGGACTTCGAATCGGTCGACGAAGGGATTGGGGAAGGCCCTTACTGTTATCCCCTGGTCGGTCACAATTACTTCTCCAAACTCTTCCGCTACGTAGGGATCGCCTGCCTGTCGTCCACCGGGGTTTATTGTAGAGAAGGAACGTGAAGGTCCCCACAGCCCCGGAGTGAGATTCGTCGAGACCCGTGAATAGTAGGTTGTCGCTTCGGCAAGCCCACTGAAGTTCTTAGTCCTTCCAGTCCCTGATAGCACGAGGGCTGTTCCTGTAAACGTATCATTTGTGTTGAGTTCAATGGTATAGCTGGTAGCTCCACTCACCACATTCGCAGTGACATTCACAGTGGTGGGCACGAGGATCGCCCCATTGGCGGGACTCGTTACAAAGGCCAGGCTTACCGGATCTCCCGTAGTGAATGACCGTATCGTTGAACCCCATTCTCCGGGCATCAGGTTCGTCTGTACACGGACATAGTACGTCTGGTTGTGGGCCAGGGTAAAGCTATAGGTCCGGCCTGTTCCCATCTTGAGGATGGATGCTCCCGAAAAATCCGGTTGCGTATTGGCTTCGATGATGTAGGTCGTAGCCGTGGGCACCGTATTTGCCGTTATGTTGGTGACGTAACTCACATTGGTGGCTCCGTTCACCGGGCTGGTCATGTAGGAATAGAACAACGGGTTATTGGTCGAAAAGGACCGCACTTGAGGTCCCCACTCTCCAGGCATGAGGTCGGTTTGCACGCGAACATAATACACCTGGTCAAATCCCAACGTGAAGTTCAGTGTGCGTCCCCCGCTCCGGATGATTGAGGTGCCGGTGAAGTCAGGTAACGTATTTGCTTCGATCGTATAGGTAGTTGCCCCGGGCACGGTATTGGCCGTGATGTTGGTGACATACGGTACACCAACGGCATTGTTCGCTGGACTTGTCATGTACGAGTACATCAGTGGGCTGTTGGTAGAGAATGTACGTGATGCACCCCACTGCCCCGGCAAAAGGTCGGTCTGGACCCTGACGTAATAGATCTGGTTGTAGCCGAGGGTAAAGTTCAGTGTGCGTCCCCCGGTGCGGACAATGGACGTACCGAGGAAGTCGGGCTGCGTATTGGCCTCGATGGTGTACGTCGTTGCACCGGGCACCACGGCGGCCGTGATGTTGGTTGTATAGTTTACGTTGATGGCGTTGTTTGCAGGGCTTGTAACGTACGAATAGGTTAGCGGGCTATTGGTGGTAAAGGATCGAAGGGGACCCCACGCGGAGTCCAGTTCCGTCCTCGCCCGTGAATAGTATTTCGTGTTATACAGCAGTCCTGTGAAGGCCATGGTACGGGACGATGCTGTTTGGCTGATAACATCCGCGCTGAAGTCATTCAACGGACTAAGTTCTACAGAGTAGGTTGTGGCCCCAACGTCATTAACGGTAATGGTAGGCTGATAGGAGACATTGGTTGCATTGTTGCCTGGCGTAACGACATAGGTTGACAAGGATGCTGCGGCCGTCGTGAACTGACGTGTCTGGCCCCAGGTCGATGATAGATCGGTCCGAACGCGACTGAAGTACGTCGTATTAGGAGCCAATCCGGTGAACGTTAGCGTTCGGCCTCCCATCTTTGTTTGAGGGGCACTGAAGGACGATGATGTGTCGAGCTCAATCGTATACAAAATTGCACCGATCACCAGATTGGCCGTAACACTTCGGGAAAGGTTCGTGAGCACGACTCCCGTGGCGTTGTTGGCAGGAGAAGTTACGTAACTGAACAAGTCTGGTGTTCCTGTGCGGAATGATCTTGTCGGTCCAAAATCAGGAGAGAGGTCTGTTCTTACCCGTGAGTAATAAACAGTGTCATAAGCAAGAGCTGTGAAGTTCTGGGTTCTCGCGCCTGATCGCTCTACAACATCAGTGCTGAATTCCGGATTCGAACTCAGTTGAATGGTGTAGGTTGAAGCCCCGGCAAGCGCCCTGGACGTCACATTGGTAGTTACGTTGATTCCGGTGGAGCCGTCGGCGGGTGTAACGACATACACGTTGGGGAGAGCCAATGTGGACCGGCTTCCGCTTAGCACGCTCGTCACCAGGTACTTCGGATAGTGTGTCGAGTTGAACTCAAAAACCTTCACATACCACGTGACGTTGGGATCTAGTCCGGTCACGTGGATAGAGGTGGAGGAGTCTGCCGAAATGATTCTCGCTTCATCTCCATAGCCTGGAGCATTTGGAAGATACGTACTGCCATAGTACCGCTCACCGTCGACAGGTTCCCAGTTGAACGGGCTACCGGCTTTGATCGCCACCAGATGTTTCTCCCCATTGCCAGGGCTAAAGGAGATGGTGAGCTGGGTGGAGAAAACGTTGGTAAAAGACAAATTTGTAGACGCTATGTTCGGCCTGACAATATTGTCAACCACGGTAATCGACCGACTGACTGAGTCGGCTGTAGGTTTGTATTGGCTGTTCCCCACGTGAAATGCTGTAATAATACTTGAGCCAGCCCCGACGATGCGCAGCGAATCTCCTTCAACAACGGCCACGGAAGTGTTGCTGCTGCGGTATTCGGGTGTGAGCCCGGAGCTAAGGGTTGCGGTAAGGTGAATCGGTGGCGACCCCAGGTTTACCGGCGACTGCAGGGAGTCCCAAGAGAGCGTCTGTGATGCCCTGAAAGTATAGGTGATCGTCGGTGAAGTCAAAAATGGGTAGTACCCGGTTTCAGGTATCATCAGTAGGGGGACTTTGTTAATGATGCCCTCGGGCAACCCAAAAATGCTCCCATCGATCACGCCAAAAATGCTCCCATAGCCGAAGCCGCCGTACAAGGCCAGGGCATACAAAGTTCCGTCAGATCCAATAACGGGAGCGCCAACGACACCAGTGCCGATGCTTCCGGCGAGCGCCCGGATCGTGCTGAACGTCGAATCGTTGGCCATCCGGAATACAGTTCCGCCGCTGGCACTTGCGCTATGCGTGGTTCCATACAGGGAACCGTCTCTTCCTTGCGTGAGATACCCACCGTAGAGCGGATTCTTGCCATCTTCTCCGTTGTCGAACGTGTGGAGCTTGGTGTAGGCTGATCCGTCAAGTTCAATGCGGAACACGGAACCGACCCATTCTCCAGTTCCACCACCTCCGTAGGCCGCGCCGTACAATTTACCATTGGCCGCCTGAGTTAGGCCACCATAGGAAGAATTGCCGCCCACTTCGTCAAAGCTATAAAGTAGCTCAAAGCCAGTGCCGTCGGTCCGGATTCGGAAGATTGTTCCTACCGAATTGACTCCACCTCCCACGGTGGTTCCATACAGGTATCCGTTGGTAGCCTGAATAAGGCGACCGTATGGATTCTGTCCATTTGCGCCATTGAAGTCATGAAGCTTGGTGAAGCCACTGCCATTGGTCTTGATCCGGAAGACGGTTCCGAAGTTATCAAGACCTCCGCTGGCGGTTGTTCCATACAAGTCACCATCACTTGCCTGGATAAGACCACCGTAGGGTTCGCCACCATTCGTGATATCAAATGTGTGCAGTGTGGAGAAATCGCTCCCATCAGGTTTGATGCGGTAAATGGAACCCCTGTCAAATGCACCGCCTCGTGAGGTCGTCCCATACAAGAAGCCGTCGGCGACTGGCAGCAATTGCCCGGAAGGTTTGAAACCGATCGTTGAATCAAATTCATGCAAAACCTGTTGACTTGTATTTGTACCCCAGTCTGCGTCTACCGCGACAATGGTACCACGACCTGCATTTCCTCCCAATTGCGTGGTGCTTACCAAGCGTGTGTTCAGGTCTAAGGCAGGATATACGGTCAGTTCTTGAGTTACCTCCGGCGCCGCTAGATACGACGCGTTGCCGGGTTGGGTCATGACAATGGTTGTTGTGCCTGCCTCCCATACCCAAACCATGTTCCCTACAACCGTCGCGACGGCAGGGTTAGAACTTGTGAACTCCACGGGAAGCCCTGAAGTAGATGTTGCGTTAATGGGAAAAGGAGCTTCACCTGCAGCCTTGAACGGAATCGGTGTTGACGTAATGAGTTGATCCAGTTTCAACATGGAGACGATCTGCGCTGTCATCCCGGGCTTGTACTCGTGTGTGCCAAGGGTGAAGGCTGTGATGGTCACTGTACCTGGACGGTGGAAGGTCAATTGATTTCCACTGACCGATGCGATCGAGTCATTGCTGGAGCTGAATTGAACCGGAACGCTCCCCAGTGCCGTGGCATTGAGTGAGTAAGGGACGGATAGTCCCTGAATGGTGCCCACCGAGTCGAAGGCAATGAATTGATCAAGTTTGGTGATGTCAATGACTTGGATGCGATGATTTCCCTGATCTGCAACATATAATTTAGTCGCGTTCCGATTTGAGGACAAACCGTAAGGGTTATTGAATTGACCAAATCCCAAGCCGGGTCCTCCGTAGGTGTGGAGCAAACTACCGCTGGCCGAATACTCATAGACTATTTCATTTACATCGTTCGAAGTGTACATGTAGCCTAAGGAATCTACGTCAACCCCATATTGGCGATTCTGCGGAATATCGATTAGCGTATTGCCAACCTGATCGAGCTTGAGGAGATGCATCATGGGTCCCCGAAAGTCAGTAACGATAATATTCCCCGCATTGTCAATGTCCATCTTTATAGGGTTTTGATAAGTGCCCGGTATTGTTCTGACAAACTCACCAGCTGAATTGAACATTTTAATTTGACCAGGAGAAGTTCCCAAATTGAGGACATAGATATTACCCGCAAGATCAACATCGACGTCTTGTGGGCTCAGCAATTGCCCAGGCCCGTTTCCATATTCTCCGAATTCCAGTACCAGATTGCCTGATGAATCGAATTTTGTAATGCGTACGTTGACCCCATTGACCAAAGCACAGTAGATATTGCCAAACTGGTCTGAGCCAACACCATTTACATTGACGAGGTCGTTCACTTGCCATAAGAATCCACCGCCAGCGGTAAACTTTTGTATTCGTTGGTTCGACAGATCAGCAGCAACGACAGATCCATCAGGCAAGACTTCAAGATCAAACGGGTTTTGGAATTGGCCGGGACCTGCACCTAAACTCCCCCACATCACCGCCGGCAAAGTCTTCTGCGTCGCAGTTGCCCCTGGCCGTCTGTATTTCGGGAATCCGCCAACTGGATTCACCTCAAAGATCTCAAGGAAGTAGTCCGTGTCCGGCTGAATGTTTGTAACATCGAAATGGCTGCTGTCACCGATGTACATGACGAAGTTTCCGTTCGCCAGTTGCTGACCCAGCGTATAGATTGTGCTGTCTGTGGGCACGAAATTTACGCCGTTCCATGGACGTGCGATCACAAGCCGGGACGAACCGCTGCCCGGCGTGAATGCTACGTGCATGGAACTGGTGGTGACATTGGAGAATACAATGTTCGATGAGTTTTGCTCCGTCGTTGTGGTGGTCTCTTCAATGGTGATCGTTTGGTCAGCGCCCAGGTTGTGCAGACGCTGCACGACACCGGATGGCCAATAAATAACCACGGAATCGGCCTGCGTTGCTGCTCCCAAACCGGCATGGACCAGCATGCTGTTTTGACCCGAAAGCCCTGAGGACGATTGGACCTGGCGATTCATTCGGTTAGCGCCGGCATAGATGTCTATTCGTGCGCCGATGGCTGACTTATTTGATACCATACCTACCAGGTTCAACTTGATCCAATGATTGCCATTGGCAGCCTGAAGATTCCGGAAGAGGTGGTTGGGGCTCAGATTGTCAAAATTCCCTATGAACAAGTCGAGGGACCCGTCATTGTCATAGTCGGCGAGTGACAGGTTGGTGCCAAAATCCGAGAAACCGAAGAATTGTTCCGTGGTGGGCACCGCACTGAAGAAGCCGGAGCCATTGTTGAGGAACAATTGGGTAGTCACGTCAGCTGACGTCGACAAATATTTGTGCACCACAAACAGATCCAGATCGCCGTCATTGTCTGCGTCACCGAAAGTGCTGCCACGGGCACCGGATATTCGTGCACCGGCTCGTGAGGAAGCCGATACCATGGTAAATTGCCCGGCCCCGTCATTGATGTAGAATTGGCTTTCCGCCGTTGACGAAATGTTGCCGTTCGAGTTCTCGGCAAAAAGGTCCATGTCGCCATCGCCATCAATATCTGCCCATGATGCTCCCCGAACCATATAGTTCCCGGAAGGCAGCGGCAGTGTTGAAGGGACGAAAGAACCAGTATCGTTCTTGAACACCCTGATGTTGCTTGGATTGGAATTGGCATCGGTAAGGAAGTAGTCGGCATCAAGATCGTTGTCCATGTCAACCCAGCCAGCAACGAATGTGGTTGTATTAGGAATCCAGGGGTCAATTAGTTCAAATGTTCCATCGCCATTGTTCTTATAGAGTTTGTGAGTGACTGGAAGTGCGCTGGTTACGTTTACGCTAAGATCCAGACCGCCATCATTGTCATAGTCTGCCCACAATCCACCATCTGCGTTGTGATTGAACGGTGTTCGGCTGAATGTTCCATCGCCATTATTGTGGTACAGGCTGCTGATATTGTCACCGGGCTGGTAGTCGCCGACAAAAATATCCGGAAAGCCATCGTTGTCGTAGTCGCCCCAGGAAACATACCGGCTACGGTCAATTACAGTTACAATATCACCGGCCGTTTCTTTCGTAAATGTCCCGTCTCCATTGTTGCGGTAGAGAAAGTTGGGGTTTGTGTCAAAGGCATTGTTGACAAACAAATCTTCATCTCCATCGCGATCAATATCGGCCCAATATCCGCCGTAGGAATTGGCAGAAATGTCCTGGTCGATCGCGGAAGACTGTTGAGCGGCAAAGCGCATCTGGGCCCCGGTAACAACGGACACCGTCATGGTCACCGTAGTCAAAGTCAATCCGGAAACAATGTTGTTAGTCATCTGCAGTCTATACGTTCCTGCTTCCGACATTTCAATGTTGCTGAGGTTCAACGCAGGGCCGGTTTGCCCGGGCATAGCTACGCTGTTGAAATACCATTGGTAGTTGTTCTGTGTGCCGCCAAAAATGCTGACGAGATTGAAACGATCGCCTTCGAGTAGCTTCAATGTAGTGGAGGAAATACCGAAGAAGGGTAGCAGATTTTGGCCCGTGTTGAGTAGTACGGGGGTGGAAACGCCCGCAAAGGGTTCCAGATCGCCAAAGTCAAGCAGGTTGTTGCTTGCGTTAATGGTCAGAAGGGACCCGGACGCCCAGCTGGCCGGTCCCGGGAGAGATGCCAACGAGGAGCCTCTCACATCAAGGAGTTGCAGCACAGGGAGGCCCGTGAACGGCGTGATGTCGAAGGGTCCCATATTCATTCCGGCCAGCAAGAGCCGCTCCATATTTTGAAGCGTTCCAATTTCTGTGAAGAATGCCAGCGTTGGAGCAAGGGTTGTGGTGGATATGTTCAGCTCTTTCAAATTCGGCAGGTTGTTAAATCCCGTCGGCAAAAGTCCAGTTAACCGGTTATTATCAAGACCGAGGTATTCAAGTTGTGTCAGACTAAAAATGAATGTGGGCACAGCCTGGCTTGACAGGAATGAATTGGCACCGATGGAGAAATATTTTAGGTTGGTCAGACTGATGAGCGAGGGTATAATCCCTGTAAACCGATTGCTGCGTAAGTCAAGGTGTTCAAGGGAAGTGAGATTGTTAAGTGTAGCGGGTATCCCATTTTGCACGAGGTTGAATGGAATGGCGAGCTTGGTCAATCCTGTCAATGCGGAGAGATTTGGCAGTGACCCGGTGAGATTGTTGGAAGGAAGATTGATTTCGGTTACGCGGCCGTCGGAAACGACGACACCATACCATGTTTCAACTTTTCCGATGAGCCAATTTGTTTTGTTTGTCCAGCTAGCTCCATTCGTTGCAGTGTAGAAAGCCACCAAGGCGAGAGAGTCGGTTTGATTGATCGGAGTTTGGGGTGCGATCTCACTGATGTTGAGGATTTGATTGGCGGCAACGTTGGTGAGTGTTCGGGTAAGGCCCGAGGGCCAGTAAACCTTTACCGTGTCCACCGTGGTGAACCCTGCAATTCCAAAATGCTGAACCAGCGAGTTTTGTGCCGCAAGTCCCGTTTGTGTCGTGACTTCTCGAATTTGCTTTCCGGCTGGGGTAAATATTTCAATTCGTGCACCAACGCCGGCCCGATTGGAGATGGTTCCTTGCAGTTTGAACTTCACCCAGTGGTTGCTGTTGCCCACGTTGCGGTATAGCGAAGGCGGTTGCGACACGTTGAAGTTTGCGGAGAAAATGTCGAGGAAGCCGTCGCTGTTCGCATCGCCCAATGACATTTGTGCAAGGGTTACGCTGGTGACGGGAATAAACGTCTGGGCGGCTAATGGTACTTGAGTAAAAGTCCCGGTTCCGTTGTTGAGAAAAACAATCAATCCCGTATTGCCAGCCTTCCCGTTGTGCATGGCCAGGTCGACGTCTCCGTCATTGTCGAGGTCACCGAATGAAGCCGAACGACCACGTACGTCAACGCCCAATATGGCGGACGCCGGTTGTTTGCTGAAAGTTCCTGACCCATCATTGCGGTAGAATGCGCTTTCGACAGTTCCCGCAGTGCTTGAGTTCATGGCAAAAAAATCCATGTCGCCATCATTATCAATGTCGGCCCACGAACCCCCACGGGCTGAAAACAAGTTGTCTGTACTGATGATATCGGCAGAGAGATAGGTATAGGCGCCTGCACTATCGTTTCGCTGCAGACTGTTGAATCCGGTATTTGGGGCTTTCCCAATCTGAACAAAGTCCTGGTCCCGGTCATTGTCGATATCAGCAAAGGCTAACATCCAGTCGGAACCCAAAGCAAAGGAAACCGGTGAGAGAGCCAGCGTCCCATTTCCTTGGTTGCGGTATACAACAGTAGGCTGACCGGCGTCGACGATGAATAAATCAACGAAGCCGTCGTTGTCGTAATCGGCCCATACCCCTCCGTCAGAAAAGTGATCAAGGCCAAGTTTGGTAAACGTCTTATTGCCTTCATTTCTATAGATGGCTCCCTTCTGATCCGTTAGCGTATTCAGTCCGATGTCGCCCAGATAAAAGTCCAGGTCGCCATCGTTATCGTAGTCTGCCCAAGTCATGTTGCGGGGTCCGTCATCTGTTGGCATACCCGCGGTAAGGAGGCGCGAGAAAACACCATTGTTGTTCTCGTACAGGTCAACAGACCTGCCGTTGAGGGAGGCTTGCAGATTGCCAATCGCCAAATCATCATCGCCATCATTGTCAATATCAGCCCAGTAGCCGCCGTAGGAATCCGAAGGAGTGTCGTTGATGATTCCATCCGCATTGGGCCAGGTGAAATAGTTTTGGGCACCCGGCGCAACCACAGTAAGGAGGTGACTGGAAGAACTCAGGGTTATGCCGGGCACTACTGTACTCGTTACCCGTAGTTGGTAGGTGCCTGCATCACCAGCGATCACAGCGGGTATTGCAATGGCACTGGTAGTTGCGGCCCCAACCGGCACCCCACCCTTGTACCATTGGTATTGGTTGGCAGATCCGCCGACCGTGAGACTGACGGCCCAAGGATTTCCAGCGACAATATTGGCTGATCCACCAAGTCCAAAGGAAGCCTGTGGAGAATAGATAATACCTGGAATTGAAAAAATGGGTTCGAGATCTTCAAATGTTAGGCTGTTGTTGGTAACATTAAGCGTAGTTAGGTTGACCAATCCGGCAAGTGATGGCAATGCCGTCTGACCACAAGAATTTAGTAACAAGGTGGTTAGGCCGGTGAGTTGGTTAAGGTTGGCCGGCAAGATGAGGCCAAAGGCATTATTCGAAAGATTTAATGTTTGCAATGCAGTCAGATTCATAAACGATGCCGGGAAAGTGCCCCGTACCTGATTGCCTGGAAGAGCAACTCCACTAACCCTATCTGAGCCATTGAGCGTTACACCATACCAAGTGTTCAATGATCCTGTAAGCCAATTTGTTTTGTTGGTCCAGCCGGGGCCATTCATACTGTTATAGAAATCGACAAGAGCGAGGGAATCCAATTGCCGATTCTGGGCAGTAAGCGACGTGGCAAGTCCACACACGCAGAGCAAGGTGTAAAGTATTCTCATACAACAAGGTTTATTGAAAAATCCAGTTACCTGAAATCCAGCAAGAGAGAAAATGTTGGCTTTAAGCGAGCTCCCGCGAATGCTAATCAACCCTGCGCTTGCGGTCTGGAATGAGAGATCTTGCGATAACCAACAAAAACAGACATTCTAAAATAGATAAATATTGATATTGACGAAAGAATTGAATGTGATCTTTTGAAGAATTGGTCTTCTATTCCATAAACTGAAGCAAAGGCTAGCGAGTCGAGCGAATCTGTGATACCAATTACCCTTTCTCAGGGTCAGGACAGCCATCGGTGACCCAACTTGATTCATTACTTGTGCCCCATGTCCACCCCTAAATACAGCGTCATCATCCCTGTCTACAACCGTCCCGAAGAACTTGGGGAGTTGTTGGAGAGTTTGGTGAAGCAGACGTACAGCGACTTCGAGGTATTGGTTGTTGAAGATGGTTCGACGAAGCGGTCGGAGGAAGTATATGAGCGTTATACAAAGCTGTTGAGGATCCAGTATTTCTATAAGCCCAATACGGGCCCTGGACCCAGTCGTAATTTTGGGTTTGAGCATGCGGCAGGACAGTATTTTGTTGTGTTTGATTCGGATTGCATTCTGCCTCCGGAATACTTTTCCATTGTAGACCGCCACCTGTCGGAAAACAAACTGGATGCTTGGGGCGGTCCTGACCGTGGTCACGAGTCTTTCTCTTCGCTGCAGCAGGCGATGGCCTATACCATGTCCTCCGTGCTTACAACGGGTGGTATTCGCGGGGGAAAGAATCAAGCTGAGAAATTTCAACCCCGGAGTTTCAATATGGGGATGAGTCGGAAAGTGTGGGAGCAAACAGGTGGTTTTCGATTCAACCGTCTTGCCGAGGATATTGAATTGAGTATCCGCATGCGCAATGCCGGGTTTAAGGTTGGACTGATTGCTGATGCTTTCGTTTACCATAAACGCAGAACGGAACTATCTCAATTCTTCCGGCAAGTTGAAGGCTTTGGGCGCGGCCGTGTACGTGTGGGGAAAGTGCATCCTTCGGAGATCAAGCCAACACACTGGTTCCCTTCTTTTGTATTGCTGGCATTCATTGCCCTGCCGGTCATCATTATTGTGTACCGACCACTGGCGATGGTGGGTTATTCCCTCCTCCTTATTTATTGGGCGTTGATTTTCATCGATTGCCTGCGGGTGACCAAATCCATTGCTGCGGCAATGCTCAGTATGCCTGCGGCCATAGTACAGTTCTTTGGCTATGGTTGGGGGTTCTTGTCCGAAATGTTGAAGAAATAGGGCCTTTTTGCCCTTCAATGCCAGCATAGGGTGATGCCCCGATCCTGCCCTTAGGTTCCAATAGCCAGACTTATCCGATGCTTAGGGAAAGCTTAATGGTTATTGGACACATATTGGACACAGAATGGACGCATATTGGACACAGAATGGACACAGCTAATGCGGATGTTCTAAATTGAGCTAGAAATGAGCTTTTTGTAAGCTAAATGGAAGTTCCGAGCTGGAACAGGTAATGCGGCTTCGACGGTAGTAAAAAAACCCGCCTAAAGGGTTCGGCGGCCCTGCAAAAGATAGCGTGCAACGGCCAAATCCTGTATTGCATTGCCCACCGACTTAAAAACGGTTATCTCTTTACTATTGGAGCGTCCTACTTTTTTCCCGGCGATTATTTCACCGAGTTCAGCGTGGATGTGATCTGCGCTGAGAAGTCCTTCTTCCATGGGGATGGTTATCTCGCCAGCTTCATGCAGAACGGCGGCACGCTGGTCGACAATGAATCTGCAAGCCTTCATGATATCAATGCCAAGTTCTCGCATGGTCGGTTTGAATGCGCCGACGGCATTGATGTGAACGCCGGGTTTTAGCGCAGTGATTGGGAACAGCGGCTGAAGTGAAGTTGTCGCGGTACAAATGACATCGGCTTGGGTCAGGTCCTGCATATGGTTCAGGGGTTCGCACGCGATGCCGTGTACAGCGCTAACCTTCTCGCAAAATGTTTTCTCTCGTTCACGCGATGTTCCTTTGACCGCGATGCTGTTGATCTTCCTGACAGCCAATACACCGGCTACTTGCGTCCATGCCTGCGCTCCGGTACCGAAGACGGCCAATCGGGATGCGTCGGGAAGGGCAAGCAAGTCGGTGGCTAAGCCTGAAGCGGCGCCGGTGCGAAGGGCAGTTACCGAAGCTGCATCCAGACTTGCGAGCGGAGTCCCGTCGCTGGCACTCATCACCAGCATCTGACCCTGAATCACAGGAGCATTCACGTTCCCGGGAAAAACAGAGACCATCTTTAATCCAAATAATTGCCAGGCTGGAGCATAGGAAGGCATGAATAAGGCAGCTCCTTTCTTGTCGATAGTCTCCACCGCCGTACGCAGGGGAACTTCTACATGGCCCTCGCTCAATAGCGGAAACGCTTCCCGCATCAGACCAACGGCCGTGGTCATGGGGATACGATGGATGTCCTCTTCTGAAAATATAATCATGCTGCCTCCATTTCGGGTTATCGCTACCTGGCAAACTGCTTCATCAACTCCAGATTCAGTTCATGTTTTCCCGGAAACGTCAGCTTGGTGGGTTGAATATTCAGCTTGGCAGCAAGCTGATCAAATTCATTCATCCGCTCAGGAGTGAGGAATGGGTCCTGGTCGCCGATGATCATGTAGTTCTCTTTTGTGGAAAGGATATCGTGACCTTTCTCAAAATCCATATCGGGTGGGAATAGACCCGCCCACAGGATGAGGCGATGAAACTCCGGGTGTCCGTCAATGGCCCAGCGGCAAACGGTGGCGCAGCCTTGTGAGAATCCAAAGAGTGTGACGGGGACGCTATTGCCAGCAAGCACTTGAGTGTAAACGGTGTCGAGGTAGTGGATGTAATTGTCAATGTCGGTTTGGCGGTCTTCGCGCGTCATCCATGTTGCGCCGACTTTATTGTCAGGGCGACCGGTGGAGGTGAGTTCTGAAAGGTAGAATCGGGAGAGTCCTTCCGGGGCGATGATGAAAATGTTTTGCGCGGTAAGCGGTTCAAACTTCTTCAGAAAGTATTGCGCGAGCTGACCATAGCCATGCAAGACCACCCAAACCTGACGGGTGGAGGCATCGAGTGTTCCAGCCGTGAAGTACCGTGCTTTGAAATTGAAGCGGATATGTTTTTCGTCCATCCGATGCTCAGTCCTTGAGGTGACTGATATCGAAGCTGAACGGCAGGAGGGACGCTGTGGAGGTGCAGCGTATCCACTTGTCATCATGTAGCATGACTACTTCAATCGGACTCCCCTGGCGTACTTCGTATTCACGCATGACCTGTCGGCAGGCGCCGCATGAGCTGGCGTTGACAAGTTCTTTGTGATTCTTCTTGTGGGCTACCACGGCAATCTTCTTGATCTTTTTTCCGGGGTGCTGCGAGGCGGCAGCGTAGAGGGCTACACGCTCAGCGCACATGCACACTGGGTACGATGCATTCTCCTGGTTTGCGCCTGCAACGTATGTACCGTCATCCAGTAGCAGGGCAGCCCCGACGTAGAATTTCGAATAGGGAGCGTAGGCATTATTCGTGGCTTCCTTGGCTTTGTGTACGAGGTATTTGGATTCCGCGTCGAGGTCTTCCAGCGTGGAAAAGAACGTAAAGTCCTTCATGGTAGTCGTGATTATCGGTCGTTGATGAAAGTTAAACCATTATGAGGAAAATGGGAAATGATTGGTGATTTGAGGATAAATTGCAGTAAAAACAGTCGTATGCGATCCATCCTTGTTCTCGGTGCCGGCCGTTCCTCGTCCGCGTTGATTGACTATCTGCTTCTCCTCGCCTCCGACCGCAACTGGACCGTGACGGTGGGCGATGTTTCGGAAGCAGCGGCGCGCGAACGTGTTGGAAAATCACCGCATGGCAAGGCTATTCTCTTCGACATTCAGCAAGAGGCATCAACGGCTGTCATCGCGCAGCATGACCTCGTTGTTTCAGTTCTGCCAGCCACGCTCCATCCTGTGGTCGCAAAGCATTGTCTTGCGCATGGCAAGCACCTGCTCACAGCAAGTTATGTGTCGCCGGAAATGAAGGCGTTCGATGCGGATGCGAGGGCGAAGGGATTGTTGTTTCTCAACGAGTGTGGCCTTGACCCTGGCATCGATCACATGAGTGCCATGCAAGTAATTGATCGCATACGCGCTGAGGGTGGCTCGCTGTATTCTTTTGAGTCATTTACCGGTGGCCTGATCGCACCGGAGACGGATCCGGAAAATCCATGGCGTTATAAGTTTACCTGGAACCCGCGCAATGTGGTCATGGCTGGGCAGGGCACAGCGAAGTATTTACAAGAGGGACAGTATAAATATATTCCGTACCAACAGCTCTTCAAGCGAACAACGCCGGTAGATGTTCCGGGTTACGGCCGCTACGACGGCTACGCCAATCGCGACTCGCTGGGCTATCGTGCGTTGTACGGACTTGAAAATATCTCCACCATGCTTCGCGGCACATTGCGCAACGAGGGATTCTGTTCCGCCTGGGATGTGCTCGTCCAATTGGGTTGCACGGACGACACCTACATGATGGAGGGCGTGGATTCGATGACACACCGTTCGTTCCTCAATTCCTTTCTAGGGTATCATGCCGAACAGATGTTGGAGGAGAAGATTGCTCGCCAGTTTAACATAGCCGTGGACGGAGAGGAGATGCAGCGACTTATTTGGTCCGGTCTATTCAGCGAGATGCCTGTTGGTTTGAAGATAGGAACGCCTGCGCAGATTCTTGAGCACATTCTCAACAAGAAGTGGAAACTTCAGCCGAAGGACAAAGACCTGATCGTGATGTGGCATAGGTTTAGATTCAAGAAAGACAACACGAATCATGAAATACAAGCGACGCTGGTGGCCAAAGGGGATGATGCTATTCACACGGCGATGGCGAAGACGGTGGGCTTGCCTTTGGGGATTGCCGCAAAATTAGTTCTTGATGGGAAGATCAAAGCCAGAGGGGTTGTGGTGCCGGTAACCTCCGAGTTTTACAGCCCCATTCTATCCGAGCTGAAAGGATTGGGTGTGGAATTGGTGGAGCGGGACATCCTATAGAGTATATAATGGATGGTGTATAGGGACTCTTTGCTCCTGCATTAATCGTAGCTACAGGTGTCAAGGCGGTTCGTCCTCTTCATCCCGACGCTCCACCAATTCAACGGTCGTTCTTTTTCTCATTGGCTCTTCTCTGGGAAAAATCGGAACAATGGCTATGCCAGCAACCGCAAGCAGTATGAGAATTATTATCCCTATTGTTCGAAGGGTCTTCACTATTTTTTTCATGATGAATAGATGATGAGATACACCTCATCGAAGAGCGTTTCAAGTATTGAACTATGATATGGGAGTGTACCGGTCAGACCGGCACGTAGGAATCAGACGCTGAATAGTTCTGAATCTGGAATGGACGCCCGGGCGCGGAACAAGAACCCGTCAGGCACAATGACAATTGACTTGGCTTGCCAGCGATCAAAGACGATCGCGGCGATGTAGCTATGATATTGAACAAGCCTCTCCAAGCGGCCAGGTATTGCCGTGGGATGGGCTGATAGGTTAACGCCAAAAAAAACACAATGTCTTGGCAGGCCACGCTGGTGCGGTATAGCAAGTTCAATCGGATTGCCACGGGCAACCCGATCTTTACCCAAGGAATACTGTGGAACGAACAGCGACCCCAACGTGAGGATCGCGGACAAGGTCCACATCATCACCAGTCTCCATGAAATGCGGGAATGCCTTTTCATTGTGGCATGAATGTATGACTATTCATCGTTAATTCCAGAACTCCTGTTTGCTTCGTATTCATGATCGATTTCCAGGTCATACCCTTCTGACGCCGCCACCGCCAGCTGATCACACCGCTCATTCTCCGGATGTCCCGCGTGTCCTTTGATCCAGACAAACTTCGGCTCAAGCTTGTGGTGAAGCTTGATATACCGCTTCCAGAGATCGGGGTTCTTCTTGTTTTTGAAATCCCTCTTCTCCCACCCCCATATCCACCCTTGCTTTACGGCTTCGACAACATACTTTGAGTCGGAGTAGATGGTGATTGGGATGCCGTGTTTCTTGATAGCCTCCAGACCGGCGATGACGGCCATGAGCTCCATTCGGTTGTTGGTGGTGAGACGGTAACCCTGACTGAGCTCCTTTTCATGGCCGCCATAGCGAAGTATGGCACCGTATCCTCCAGGGCCGGGGTTGCCTTTTGCCGCGCCATCGGTAAAGAGCTTGATCACCCGATGGAGATATTAGTCTTGAAGATCTTCACCGCAATGGAAAGAAGAATAACCCCGAAAACTTTGCGAAGGATAACGAAGCCCGATTTGCCGATCTTGCGCTCCATCCACGAACTGCCACGGAGAACGATGTAGACAAAAATGGAGTTGAGAAGGATGCCTACAAGAATATCGGTTTCTGTATAGACGGCCCGAAGCGACAGGATGGTCGTCAGCGTGCCGGCTCCGGCGATAAGCGGAAAGGCGATCGGCACGATGGACCCTGTTCCTTTTGCGTCTGGGTCATCCTTGATCAATGTTATGCCAAGGATCATCTCCATGGCGATGATGAACATGACGATAGATCCCGCGACGGCAAAGGAGCCGATATCGAGACCGAAGAGGTTCAGAATGGACTGTCCCAGGTATAGAAAGACCACCATGAGCGCGGCAGCAATCAGGGTAGCTCGTTCAGCGTATATCCGGCCTTCCCGCTGACGGATGAGGATTACAAAAGGGATTGAACCGAGGATATCGATTACCGAGAAGAGAATGAGTGTTACCGACAGAATTTCCTTGATGTTCATGGATGCAAATTAGTCAATTTGGAAGATTGAGGGCATCATCCGGGGTTTGGCGGACCCATCGTAAACAACTTTGGGTTTGTGCCGTTTATGAACAAAGCAATGTGCTTTTGACTCCTTTTTTCATGGTCGCTGCGGCCCTTGATTTAACACTCCCCTA
>CAYMPU010000027.1:0-2742 GCA_964392375.1 uncultured Ohtaekwangia sp.
GGCAAGCGCGATGAGATGGTGGAGGAGTACCTGCATTACATCACACAGTCACCGGCCAACCTCAACTATGTCAAGAATCTCCTGCAGCTTTTTCTGAATAAGCCGGATGAACTCGAAACCCTCGAGCGGATGCTGTACGACAAAGTCCAGCAGTATCCCGATTCGGAAGTATATGCCGACCTGCTCATCTGGGTAAATCTTCAGCAGAAGAATTTCTACGGCGCCTATATCCAGGCCCGCGCTTTTGACAAACGCTTCCGGAAGGAGACTTCCAAGACACTGGAGATCGCCCAAATTGCTTTGAACAACAAGGACTATGAAAATGCTGATCGGAGCTTTTCCTATGTCATCAAGGAGTTTGCGAACACAGAGAATTATTTGCCCGCCCGACTAGGGCTGATCCGCGCCCGTGAGGCGAAGGTCAAGCGCAAGTACCCCGTCAACACCGACTCTGTCAGATACCTCACACGCGAGTACCAGAGCTTCATCGCGCGATATCCCGACAATGGTAATAGCTACGAAGCTATCTTGAACGAGGCGCTGCTTCATGCCTACTACCTCGATGAAAAGGACTCTGCAGTAACGAAGCTGACGTCACTGGTGGCAAGCCCAAGGGTGCCGGCTTACCTCAAAGCAAAAGCCAAGCTCGAACTGGGTGATATCTATTTGCTGAAGGAAGAGCCCTGGGAGGCGACGCTCCTGTATTCACAGGTTGAAAAGAATCAACGCGATGCACCGCTGGGTTACGAAGCCAAACTTCGCAATGCACGGCTATCTTACTACAAGGGCGACTTCCAGCTGGCCCAAGAGCACCTGGACATTCTCAAGCAAGCCACGACACGGGAAATTGCCAACGATGCGATGGACCTCAGCATGCGCATCAAGGAAAATATTGCCATCGATACGGCTGGGGTGGCGCTGAGTGAGTACGCATCCATTGAATTGCTACTGGTGCAAAACAAAACGAACGAGGCGTTACAGCGGCTCAACCGATTCCAGGAAGGACGGATGGTGAAGATGAGCAAGTGGGATGCTTTCCTCGAGAACCTTTGGCCTTCGAAGACCCGTAGTGAAATGACACCGGAAGAATTAAAAGAACTTGAAGCATGGATCAAAGACAAAGAGAAATCAGCCAACAAGGGCGGAGACTCCATCATGGTTCGGGATCGGTCCATGGTTTCTCAAACCATCCTGGATGATGTCTACTGGCTCGAAGCCAACCTGCGCATGAAGCGCGGCGAATTTGATCTTGCACTGGCGCAACTCGAAAAAATTGTAACCGAATTTGGAGAAGATGTTCTTGCCGACGACGCGGCATTTACACAAGGCGACATCTATGAGAATTACCTGAAGAACAAGGATAAGGCGATGGAAATCTACCGTGCCTTTCTTGACAAGTACCCGGGGAGCGTCTATGCCGCCGAGGCGCGAAAGCGTTACCGCACCCTTCGCGGCGACTTCCAGGAGAAAGTGGTCAACTGAGGCCACGGGTCTCCGCCCACAACCCCAATACTTCCATACAACAATTTTTGACGGGCAGTTCTCGTCATTTATATCTACTTTTCATCCGCCCAAAACCCAATAGACCATGAGAATCATCGCCTGCATCGTTTTGCTGATCGCCTCCGTCCCCGGCTTTGCCCAAATCAAAGCGCTGGTGGGAGGAACCCTCATCGATGGATTTGGCGGTAAGCCACTCCAGAACAGTGTTGTGATCATTGAAAATGAACGGATCAAGGCCATCGGGCAAGTGGGCAAGATGGAGATTCCGAAAGGCGCTGAGATCATATCGACGGAAGGCATGAGCGTGCTCCCCGGTTTGTGGGATATGCACGTTCACCTGTATATCGATGGTCACTCGGACTATACGCATTGGCAGAAGAAGTACATGAATTCTGCCAAAGACATCATCATGCCCGCATCAGCACACCAGCTATTGATGGCCGGCGTCACCAGCGCGCGCGATCTGGGCGGACCACTGGAAGCAAGTATTTCTGTTCGTGACCGCATCAACAAAGGAGAAATTCCTGGCCCGACGATGTACATGTCCGGACCGTTCATTCAACATGAGCCTTATCCAGGCACGGAAGCGTACCGGTGGGGCGTGAAGGGTGCCGCTGAAGCGCGGGCAAAGGTGCAACAGCTGATCAAGGCCGGAGTGGATTGCATCAAACTGATCGACCAGGATGATATGACCATGGACGAAGTCATGGCTGTCGTGGACGAAGCACACAACAACAAAATCAGAAAAGTAAAAGTGGTTGGACACTCGCATCGTCCGGAGGAGATCCGTCGCGGCATGATGGCAGGCGTCGATTGCTTTGAACACACGGGGCTTGCTGCGGCTCCGGAATATCCTGAAGACATCATCGACATGATCAAGGAGCGTACGGCGAAGATGAGCCTTGGACCCTTGTTCTGGACACCTACGGTCGAAGGACTTTATAATTTTGAATACACACGCGACAATCCCGAGGCACTTGACAACACCTCATGGCACCTCGGCTTGCCAGACTCCATCATCGCCGACATCAAGCAATCCATTCAGAAGCCGGGACAGCTGAGCTATTTTCAACTGAACCCCATTCGAAAGCCCACGCTGGAAAAGAAAATCAAACAACTGAAGGAAGCCGGCGTCGTCCTGCTCATTGGGACGGATAGTGGAATTCCAATGAAGTTCCACAGCCAGAGCACGTGGAATGAACTCGACGTATGGGTGAATAAATTCGGATTTGATCCGAT
>CAYMPU010000028.1:0-6454 GCA_964392375.1 uncultured Ohtaekwangia sp.
GGCACTTTCCTGAATCCTTTTAAGAATCTTTGGCAGATACATGGTGTTGTACCGAAGGCGTGAGATGTAATTGGGATTTACCGGGTCGCCATTCCAGCAATGTTCTGCACGATCACCGTATGCCACCTCGCCCTTGTAGAAGGGACTCTTCGTCGTTTTCAAAAAGGCCTCCATCTGGTAGACAGCGTTGTTGAGATAGTAATTGTCCATGTCGCCGCAGTAGATGTGAATTTTTCCTTCCAGTTTCGGCCCGAGTGTCTTCCAATCACGCTCAAGGATGTGGCGCAAGTCATAATTCTCCTTCCAGTAATTGGCAACACTGCGGTCTATCTCACCAGTTTCTTTATTGAAAATCCGTTTCGGGTATCCGTCTTCGCCTTGCGGTGAATACACCGCCTCCCAGATATCCCATTGGTCACCCGAGCGACTCTTCGTTCCCAAAACGAGTTCATAGTGATTGTTGTCCTGCATCGTTGCCTGAATCTGTCCGAGGTAGTTGCGATGAGCGGGCCTCGGTAACTTCTTAAACTCACTGTCGTACCAATAGGCATTCTTGTCTTTGTAAATATCGACCAGGCAAAACGACCGGAAGTCGATGGGATCCGGGCATGCGGCAAAGCAACCGTTAAATTCATCCGGGTAGAACATTTGGACAGCGAGAGCTTCCCAGCCGCCAGTAGATCCTCCGTAGGTGAAACGTGCCCATCCTTGTCCGATACCACGGAATTGCTTTTCAATTTCCGGCAACAATTCAAACATAATGGCATCACCGTAAGGTCCCAGATTTTGGGAGTTTACAGCATAGGAGTCGTCGTAGTATGGATTAGCATGTTGAATCTCCACAACAAGAAACCGCGGAAAGTTCTTGCTGGTCCACTGTTTGTAGAAGTCATAGGCTTCTTGCGCTTCAAACTTCTTGTAGCCGTAAATACCGAATCGTTCACTATAGTCGCTTGTATCCATATCCGCAGGTGGAGGTTCTGTACTAAACCCACCAAAGTCGGAGGGAAAATGTCCATGGTAAACCATCAGGGGATACTTCGCGTTGGGATGCGTATCGAATCCTTCCGGCAGCAATACGTGCGCCCCCAGGTACATGGGGCGGCCCCAGAACTCTGTAAGCATCTTGCTTTGAATCTTGATATGCTTTACATACTTCGTATCGACGGGTTCTTTGATCGGCGCAATGACCTGATCCATAACAATCTTGATGGGATCGGATGAGCCGGCGGCTATCGATACTTTGAATGGACGACTGTAAAAATTGCCAGGTTTCTGATTCCAATGCTGACCTTCGCCCTGATCGGGAGGAAGTTTAACAGTCTTTCCTGTTTTCAACGTGTAGGTTTCATACCGGTTAATGACGGCCTGAACATAGTAATCGCCAGGAGGAATATCCTTAAGGTTCCTTACGGGGAACCCAAAGACTGAATCGTCGAGAATGATATCCTGGTCGGGTTTCATGCCCTCCACGTCAATCCCAAAACCCAATTGTGTATTGAGCCCAAAATTGAACTGAAATCTCGGCTCCGTTTTGTCGTTGCTCGCCAGCAGGAGAATTAATCGGCCATCCTGCGCTGCTGTATCTACTTCGGCCGGAAAGGAAATGGCAAACGAAGGACCATCAGGCGCTTTATTCGAGGGTGAGCATTGTGTAAGAAGTAAGACAAGTGCAAGTAGGGGAAGAAGAAGCTTCATAATGGATGGGTTTAAGCAGAGGTCATGGATCCAGTGCGATGTGCCGAATGCCAATAAAAATACAAAAGTGTAAACCAAAAATATTACATTCGTTTGTTAACACTTCTGTTATGAGCAAACATCCATGGATCCAACAATACCCGGATTACTATCCTGTCGAAATTCCCGAGCCTCCCTATGAATCTCTGGCAGCGCTCATGGACGAAGCCTGCAAGAAGTATGCTGCCAGGCCAGCCATTGAGAACATGGACAAAATAATCACGTTCGCTGAGCTCGATACCCTGTCAACACAGTTTGCTTCATTTCTTCAAAATGAGTGCAAGCTTGTGCCCGGAGACAGAATTGCCCTTCAAATGCCTAATATTTTGCAGTTTCCAGTTGCTATGCTGGGTGCGCTAAAGGCAGGGCTCATACTGGTAAACACCAATCCCATGTATACCCCTCGTGAGATGGAGCACCAGTTCAAGGACAGCGGGGCTGTGGCCATCGTCATCCTGGCAAATTTCGCCCATCACCTGGAAAAGATCATCGGTGAAACATCAATAAAGACGGTGATCATCACCGAAGTTGGTGACTTGCTCGGTGGCCTTAAAAAGCCGATAACAAATTTTGTTGTTAAGAATGTGAAGAAAATGGTTCCTCCCTACCATATTCCATGGGCCATTTCCTTTTCAACTGCGCTTGCTAAAGGGAAAGCACAGACATTCAGGCCTGTCAAGGTGAAGAAAGAGGACACGGCGTTTCTTCAGTATACCGGTGGAACAACGGGCTTGTCAAAAGGAGCGGAGTTGACGCACAGGAATGTTCTTTTCAATGTTGCGCAAGTTGTTCCCGTGCTCAAGTTCACCAGCAGAGGCCCTCTGGAGCCAGGCGATGTGGCGGTCATTCCGCTACCCATGTATCACATCTATGCGCTTACGGCCTCGTTTGTTTTTCTCACAGCAGGACTCAAGGCACTCTTTGTTACCAATCCTCGTGACTTTGGCGGATTCATTAAGATTTTAAAGAAGCCTTTCCAAACCATGATCGGTGTGAATACGCTGTACAATGCCCTTCTCAATCACCCAAATTTTGGCGACATCAATTTCTCCGGTATTAAAGGATGCAGTGCTGGAGGCATGGCCCTGCAAGAGGTTGTATTCAAACGCTGGAAGGAGAATACCGGCATACCGATCGGTGAAGGCTACGGATTGAGTGAAACATCTCCCGTCCTTACCTTTCAAATTAGTGGTAAAGAGAGAATGGGAAGCATTGGTGTCCCGATTCCGAGCACAGAAATCCAGATGATGGATGATGATGGCAATGCGCTTCCATTCGGCGAAGCGGGTGAATTGTGTGCACGTGGACCGCAGGTATTCAAGGGCTACTGGCAGAAAGACAATTCTTCCGTATTCCACCCTGGCGGCTGGTTCAAGACCGGAGACATTGCCGTGATGGATGCGGATGGCTACATAAAAATCGTCGACCGCAAGAAAGACATGATTCTCGTTTCCGGGTTCAATGTTTATCCCAATGAGATCGAAGGCGTGGTCGCAGGCCATCCGAAAGTGCTGGAAGTGGCAGCCATCGGTATTCCTGATCCGGCGTGTGGAGAGGCAGTAAAAATCGTTGTGGTCAAGAAGGATCAGTCATTGACAGAGCAAGAACTGGTGGATTTTTGCAAAGAGAACCTCACGGGCTATAAGCGACCGAAATTCATCGAGTTCAAAACAGAGATTCCTAAGACGAACGTAGGGAAGATACTTCGCCGAGCACTTCGTGAGGCAACGCCAGCGTAGGCCGGAATAGATTCAAGCAAAGGGTCGGGGCCGCAATGCGAACGCAAAGAAGCTTACGGCGTTAGTTTCTTTTTCAAGAACTGCGCAGTATGTCCCTTGCCGGATTTGGCCATTTGCTCAGGGGTTCCTTCAAAAACGAGGAAGCCTCCTTTCTTTTCCCCGCCCTCAGGGCCAAGATCAATGATCCAATCAGCGCATTTGATTACTTCGAGATTGTGTTCGATGATGATGACCGTGTGACCGAGATCAACGAGTCCATTGACCGCTTTTAAGAGTTTGGATATATCGTGAAAGTGCAGACCGGTTGTGGGTTCGTCAAAAATGAACATGATGTGACCGTCGGGCGTGTTTTTGCCCAGGAAGGAAGCCAATTTCACACGTTGCGCCTCTCCACCGCTAAGGGAGTTCGATGATTGACCGAGCTTGACATATCCAAGCCCAACGTCGGCAAGTGGTTGGATTTTGTCAATGACTTGCTTCTTATCCTTGAAGAATGTGATGGCTTCGGTGACGGTCATATCAAGAACTTCGGCGATGGTTTTGCCATTGAACTCAACTTCAAGAACTTCATGCTTGAATCGTTTTCCATGACAGACCTCGCACGTGAGGTAGATATCGGCCATGAACTGCATTTCCACTTTTATCTCGCCTTCGCCCTCGCAGTTGTCGCACCGACCTCCATCGACGTTAAATGAGAAGTGAGAGGGTTTGTAGCCCCGTTGCTTTCCGAGTGGCTGATCGGCGTACAACTGCCGGATGATATCGTAGGCTTTTACATAGCTCACGGGGTTTGACCGGGAGGATTTTCCTATGGGATTCTGATCAACGTATTCGATTTGGGTAATGGTAGCCACATCACCCTCCAACTTGTCGTATCGACCGGGGGCATCCGAAACAAGGCCACTGAGTCGTCCTATGGCCGGAAACAGGATCTTTGTGACCAGTGTTGATTTTCCTGAACCGCTAATGCCGGTCACAACGGTCAGCGCCCCCAGAGGAAATTTTACGGTTAGATTCTTCAGGTTGTTTTCGCGGGCACCAGTGATCGTAATGGCGTCTTTCCACTTCCTGCGCAGTGGAGGTACGGGTATCTTTTCCTTTCCACTGAGGAAGTCGGCGGTGTGTGTCCTCGTCTCATCCGAAATGTCATCAACAGTTCCTTGAAACACCAGCAGGCCACCGTGCTGTCCTGCGTCCGGTCCGATGTCAATGATTTGGTCGGCGGCACGCATGATTTCCTCTTCATGCTCCACAACGATGACAGAGTTACCCAGGTCACGCAGGGACTTCAGCACCTGCACCATTCTCTCGGTATCTTTCGGGTGCAGGCCAATACTGGGTTCATCAAGGATGTACATGGAGCCCACCAATGCACTGCCGAGTGAGGTGGCGAGTTTGATGCGCTGGAATTCACCGCCGGAAAGTGAGTTGGTTAACCGGTTTAGCGTGAGGTACCCGAGTCCTACCTTGTCGAGGTATTCCAGGCGGTAGTAAATTTCTTTCAATAAGCGGTCAGCGATTTTCTGATCATGCACGGTGACCTTAAGGTTGCCAAAAAATGCCAGCACCTCTTCAATGGGCAGCAACACCAAGTCGGTGATCGATGTATCGGCAATCTTGACATAGGATGCATCCTTGCGGAGCCGGGTTCCCCGACAATCCGGACACGTCGTGCGGCCCCGGTAGCGGGACATCATCACCCGATATTGGATCTTGTACGCTTTGGATTCAAGATATTTAAAGAACTGATTGATGCCGTCGAGTTCGCCGTTACCATTCCAAAGTAAATCACGCTCTTTCTGTGTGAGATCGTTGTAGGCGCGATGAATGGGAAAATCAAACTTGGCACCGTTGCGCAGCCAGGGCTTGAGCCATTCATTCATTGTTTCGGTACGCCAGGGGGCAACAGCACCCTCGAAAACGGATAAGGCCTTGTCGGGAATAATGAGATCCTCATCAAGGCCAAGAATTTTTCCAAACCCCTCACAGGTCTGGCAGGCCCCAAAGGGATTATTGAAGCTGAAGAAATTAACAGATGGTTCCGTGAATGTTATGCCGTCAAGTTCAAAGCGATCTGAAAAGTGCAGTCGATCTTTTCCCTCAACATAAATGTGACAGTCGCCGTGACCTTCGAAAAAGGCGGTTTGTACGGAGTCAGAGAGGCGAAAGATCAGATCCTCATCCGCTGGCTGAACGGCAGCCCGGTCAATGAGAATTTCAATTTCTGTCAGTGTGTTTTTCTTCGCTGCCGTTGGTTTTTTCTTTTCCTTGGTTTCGGCGATCGCCTCTTCAATAAATTTTACCTGCCCGTCGGCGAGTATCCGCGTGTAGCCTTTTCGAAGCAATAATTCGAGTTCATCAGCAGGTTTGCGACCCTTTTGGATCTTCAGTGGCGTGGATATGGTTATCCGGGTTCCTGGTTCCAGCTTGTGGATAGCATCCACTACATCGGTGACCGTGTCGCGCCTGACTTCCTTGCCACTTACCGGGGAGATGGTTTTGCCAATGCGGGCGAAGAGCAGTTTGAGGTAGTCATAAACTTCCGTGGATGTACCAACGGTCGACCGCGGATTGCGTGTGTTAACTTTTTGTTCAATGGCAATCGCCGGTGAGACCCCACGGATGTAGTCAACATCGGGCTTTTCCATTCGTCCGAGAAACTGACGGGCGTAGGAACTGAGGCTCTCCACGTACATACGTTGCCCTTCTGCGAAGAGGGTGTCGAAGGCGAGGGATGACTTTCCGGAACCAGAAAGCCCGGTGACGACGACCAACTTGTTGCGTGGAATAGCGACGCTGAGATTCTTCAGGTTGTTGACGCGTGCCCGTTTGATGATGATGAATTGGCGGGGATCCAATGCATCCAGTTTTGTTTCGGAATCTACTGCGGGGGCACTCATGGGGAGGCGTCAACGGTACATATTACGGGATGTCTATCGCAGGCCAGAAAAAACAAAAACACCATCCGGCGAGATGGT
>CAYMPU010000029.1:0-3268 GCA_964392375.1 uncultured Ohtaekwangia sp.
TGCTGTACGGCACAGGGCTTGATGCGCTTCAGGATCTTTCCAAGTACACGATCAAGAAACCTGAAGGCGACTTCGTCATCAAAGACTGACGCATCGCAGCTTTCAGGGTCGCAGGAAAAAATTGCGTATTTTTGTTCCCCGCAAACCTCAATCGCAGCGGAAGCTATGCGGGCTATTGATATGAAGCTTTTTGATTCCCTCCTCTTGTCCATCGGCGTTGCGCTGGTAATCATGGGCATTTATGAGGTTATGACGCGGGGACTGCTGTATGCCTATGCCTTCCTGATGCCGGCCATTGTTATCTTTTTGTGGTTTGTGTACCGAAAAAGAACCAAAGCCTGATGGAATCGCTGTTTCCCTGGATTGTTACGTCACTCGCATTCTCCTTTTTCTTCTCTGGGATTGAAATCGCATTCCTGTCGGCTAACCGCTTGCAGGTGGAATTGCAAGGCAAGCAGGGATCATGGTCTGGCCAACTGGTGGCCTACTTCCTGAATGCACCTTCGCGCTTCATCGGAACCTGTCTGGTAGGAAACACGCTAGCCCTCGTCATTTTTGGAAATGCCATGGCTGCACTCTTTGAGCCTGTGTTGGTTGCCAACCTTCCGGAGTCACTGAACAATGATATTGCCATGCTGCTCATACAGACGGCCATCTCCACCCTGATTATCCTTGCCACAGCAGAGTTTCTTCCAAAGAGCCTTTTCCTGATCAATCCCAACCTGATGCTCTCGACACTGGCCGTGCCGTTTGCAGTTACGTACGCCGTGCTCAAACCCATCACCTTTACCATCCTTCAACTTTCCACACTTGTCCTCAAGCACATTTTCAGAATGGACTACTCTGAGGAAAAACCGGTGTACGGTCTTACGGACCTCAATCACTTTTTGAGAAACATGCACAAGGTTAGCCATGAGGATGAAGAGATCAGCCTGGACAAGAAAATCCTCCACAACGCGTTGGAATTTGGTACGGTGCAAGTCCGGGAGTGTATGGTGCCCCGAACGGAAATTGTAGGCATCAGTCTCGAGGAAGGCATTGAGCGTCTGAAAGCCGTTTTCATTGAGAGCGGCCACTCGAAAATTGTCATCTTCCGGGAGACCGTAGACGACCCGATCGGCTATTGTCATTCCGCTGCGCTTTTCAAGAACCCCAAAACCATTGAAGAGATTCTCACGCCCATCAGCCTGGTGACGGAAACGGCCATGGCCAACGATCTTATGGTACAACTGATTCGCGAACGAAGAAGTCTCGCTATTGTGGTCGATGAATTTGGCGGTACCGCAGGCCTCATCAGCATGGAGGATGTGATCGAAGAGATCTTTGGTGATATCGAAGACGAGCATGACGCTGACGACCTCATCGAACAGAAGTTGGATGAACGCACATTCCTGCTGAGCGCCCGTCTGGAGGTCGACTATCTCAACGAGCAATACCACTGGCACCTGCCCACAGGCGAGTACGAGACACTGGGGGGATTGATTTTGTCATACACGGAAGACTTCCCCAAGAAGGGCGAGACGATCCTGGTGCCCCCCTATTCGTTTAGCATACAATCCACCAAAGGCAACCGTATCGAGACTGTGAAAGTCGAGGTTAACGCCGGGACAGAGGATTGAGAAAACCGCCCTGGAGCGCGATTGGGGTACTTTTTTGGGGCTTTTGCCGAATACATCAAACAGTTTAAATTTGCGGCTCTTTTGTCAGCAGTTGACAGGAGATAAACCAGCTTCGCTTTATGGCACTTATCAGTACGTTACGGGAGAAAATGACCAAATGGGTCGTCGGGGCTATCGCCCTTTCGATGGGCGCGTTTATCGTGGGCAGTGATCTTTTTGGCAGCGGCCCGAATTCCATTTTTGGTGGAGATGACAAGGAAGTGGGTGAGATTGCCGGAACGTCAATCTCGCTGGAGGAATACCAGATTGCCATCCAGGAAAGGAAGAACAGCTATATCCTCAATTTTGGTCGTCAGCCCGGTGAGCGTGAAAATCCCACACTGGAAGCCCAGGCCTGGGAGATGCTTATCAGCCAAAATGCCATCAAGCCTGAGTACGAGAAGGTGGGTGTAAAAGTGACCACCGACGAAGTGTGGGACATGGTGCAAGGCAAGAATATCGATGAAAGCATCAAATCTTCCTTTGTCGACAGCGTGGGACGCTTTGACCGCAACCGACTCATTCAATACCTGAAGTCCGTTGAGGCGATGCCCGTTAACTCCGAGCCTCGCATCCGCTGGGATATTTTCAGGAATGACCTCCAGCCATCACGCGAGCGTCTGAAGTATGAAAACCTTCTGATCAAGACCACCTATGTTACCGAGGCGGAAGCCGAACGTGACTATCACAACCAGAACGATGTTGCCGAGGTGAAATACCTTTACATTCCTTACTACGCCGTCAGTGATTCAATCGTGAAAGTCAGTGATGCGGAGCTCAAGGCGTACTACGAAAAGAACAAGAAGAAATACAAGGCCGAAAACAGCCGTAGCCTGAGCTACGTGGCCTTCGACGTGAATGCTTCCTCCGATGACACCGTTGCCATCCGCGAAGAAATCACGCGCCTCAGCATCGACCTGAAGAACATGACGGAGGATTCCATCTTCGCCCTGTCGAATTCCGATGCCCAGACTCCCTTTGGAAAATACACCATTGCCAGCCTGCCCCCCACCTTGCTGAGCCAGCGCGAATCGCTCAGCCAGGGTCAAGTCATTGGGCCCCTCCTGGAGGATGGCAGCTACCGTGTTTATAAAGTGTCCAGCATCGGTAAAGACACTACCTATACCGCAAGGGCAAGTCACATCCTGATCAAATGGGAAAGTGAGACGCCTGAGGCCAAGAAGGCTGCGAAAGAAAAGGCACAGAAGATCCTCCGCGACATCCGTGGGGGTGCGAGCTTCGCCGACAAGGCACGTGAGTTTGGTACCGATGGCACAGCCTCAATGGGCGGCGATCTGAGCTGGTTTGTCTCTGGCCAGATGGTGAAAGAGTTTGAAAAGCCCGTCTTCGATGCCAAGAAGACCGGGTTGCTTGCTGATGTTGTGGAAACCCCGTTTGGCTACCACATCATCGACGTCACCAACCTAAAGGACAACACGTTCTACAATGTAGCCATCATCGAGCGCACCATTTCCCCGAGTGATGAAACGCTCAACGAAGCGCTTCGCAAGGCAGACTCGTTTGCCGCGGATTTATCCGGAGTTGAGGACTTCAAGGAGAAAGCAAAGAAAGAAAACCTGGCCGTATTTGATGCCAATGATATCGGCACT
>CAYMPU010000030.1:0-8862 GCA_964392375.1 uncultured Ohtaekwangia sp.
AGTAATCACATGACGATTCGGGGCAATACCGTTACCGGTCACCGCGATGGTATCTATTTTGAGTTTGTGACGAAGTCGCTGGTTGAGAATAATCTTAGTACACAGAACTTGCGCTATGGATTGCATTTCATGTTCTCGCACGATGACGACTATCTCAATAACACGTTTTTGAACAATGGCTCGGGAGTGGCCATCATGTACACCAAGGGCGTGAAGATGATCGGCAACCGGTTTGAAGAGAACCGCGGATCAGCTTCGTATGCGCTACTGCTTAAGGATATCGGCGATAGCCGGATTGAACATTGCCAGTTCGTGAAAAACACAGTGGCTATTTATATGGAGGGTTCGAGCCGCACCAACATCCAGGATAATGAGTTTCGTGAGAATGGATGGGCCTTGAAAATCCAGGCAAGCTGCGACAACAATACGCTGAGCAGGAACAACTTTGTCAGTAATACATTTGATATTGCCACCAACGGATCCATCTCACTCAATACCATCATGGGTAATTACTGGGATAAGTACGAAGGATATGACCTTGACCGGAACGGCGTTGGCGATGTGCCATTTCACCCGGTAAGTCTTTACGGGATGATCGTTGAAAAGATGCCAACGGCGGTAATGCTGTGGCGGAGTTTTCTTGTCTTTCTTCTGGATCGCGCAGAAAAGGTAGTCCCGGCTGTAACGCCAGAAAACCTGCGAGATGATTCACCGGCAATGAAGTTCTATGATCGAGGTTAGGGACATCAGCAAGCGGTTTGGCAAACTGGAGGTTCTGAAGCGTGTAAGCGCATCCTTCCAGAGGGGTAGTTCCTTTGCGATTGTTGGACCAAATGGGTCGGGCAAGACCACGCTGATCAAGAGTATCTTGGGTATGGTATTACCGGATTCTGGCTCCGTTACGTTCGACGGCAAGGACATTGGTGGACAGTGGCACTACCGTGAAAACATCGGATACATGCCGCAGATTGGGCGTTACCCGGATAACATGAAGATTGGTCAGTTGTTGGGAATGATCCGGGATCTCCGGGGTGCTGGCCGCAAAACGGACGATGAGTTAATCCATGAGCTTCGTCTCGATGAACTTTCGGGTAAGCGCATGCACACGCTGTCCGGGGGAACGCGTCAAAAGGTGAGTGCTGCGATCGCCTTTCTTTTTGATCCGGCTGTGTTGATTCTCGATGAGCCCACAGCGGGACTTGATCCACTTTCGGTGGAAATTCTTAAGGCTAAAATTCTGAAGGAAAAGGACAAGGGAAAGATATTTCTGATCACATCGCACATCATGAGTGATCTGGATGAGTTGTCATCGGACCTGCTCTATATCGAGGATGGCGTGGTGCGATATACGAACCCGCTGGCTACCCTGAAGCGAGAAACAGGAGAGGAGAAACTTGGAAAAGCGATTGCCTCAATGATGCGCAGCAACTTTAACGCCACCGAGCCATGATGCGCATCACCAAGCATGCGCTCTATGACATCTTACGCAATCGCTTTGTGTTGTTTTACGCGCTATTCCTGCTGGTCATCAGCTTTAGCCTGTTCAGTTTAGATAGTGATCCTGGTAAGGCGGTATTGAGTTTGCTGAACATTGTGCTGATGGTCGTGCCCCTGGTCAGCATTATTTTTACTACCATCTATTTTTTTAATTCATACGAGTTCATTGAATTGCTGCTCTCGCAACCCATTGACAGGAAGGTGATCTTCTTCAGTGAGTTTCTGGCCATTTGCCTGGCCATGTCGGTCGCTTACCTGGTCGGGGTGGGGGTGCCGGTGCTCGTGATGACTGGCGATTCAGGATCGCTCTACCTGATCATTGCCGGACTGCTGCTCACCTGGGTCTTTGTTTCATTGGCTTTTGCTGCTTCCGTAAGCACGCGCGACAAGGCTAAAGGCATCGGTATTGCCTTGTTGTTCTGGTTTTACTTTGGGCTCATCTATGACGGGTTCATGCTGTACGTTATATACTCGTTCAGTGACTACCCGATCGAGCGCCTGACGTTGGCTATGGTTTCCCTCAACCCGGTCGACCTGGCGCGAATCATGATTCTACTGAAACTGGACATCTCCGCCCTTATGGGATATACTGGAGCCTTTCTTAAGAACTTCTTTGGGACCAACCTGGGCATTGTATATTCCATATCCCTGTTGCTGGTATGGATGGTCATTCCGTTGCTGTATGCCGTCAGGAGGTTCCTGCGGAAGGATATATAAGGACAAAATAGTCTTCTACTGACAAAAATCATTTGGTACCCTTGATGACCCATCTAATTTCAACCTTTAAATGCTCCCACCTAAATTCCATCTTATGAAAACACTAAAGACAATCTGCATGCTATGCCTCTCGGCTGCTCTGGTAATCTCCTGCTCATCGGGCGGTGGTACAACGGAGACTGAGGCCGTTGAGGGCCAGCCTGCCGGCGGCGGACAGGCATCGGTTAAAGATGATGACTCCGCAAAGGATGTTGTACGTATCGCCGTCGGATCGGCTGATCATACAACCCTGGTTGCTGCCTTGAAGGCTGCTGAATACGTGGATGTGCTGGCTAATGCCGGACCGTTCACGGTGTTCGCCCCAACCAATGCCGCATTTGACAAACTACCTGCTGGAACGGTAGAGGGTTTGCTAAAACCTGAATCAAAGGATGCGCTGCGCAATATCCTTGAGTACCATGTATCGGTAGGGGTTTACAAACTGGAAAATCTCCAGAATGGGCAGAAGATCAACCAGGTAAATCTTGATAACGTCGTCATCGAAGTGAAGGACGGAAAGTACACGGTCAATGGCGTGAATATCCTCGGCACGGCCCCTGCTTCGAATGGGATTGTCTATGTGATTGACGGCGTTCTCCTACCTCCGGCGAAGTAATCGGTGACCACACAGCACGACATCAAAAGCCGGGAAGACGTTGTTCGGATGGTAGACTTGTTTTATGACAAGGTCCGCCGTGACGAACTGCTCTCCCCGGTCTTTTCACATCTTGACTGGCCGAAACACATGCCGGTCATGTATTCCTTCTGGTCATCCATTCTCCTGGGTGACCAATCTTATCAAGGCAACCCATTCCAAAAACACATCGACCTGCCGATTGAGGGTGTGCACTTCGATCGTTGGGTGGCATTATTCACAGCAACCGTCCGAGAATGTGCTGAGGGACCTGTAGCTGATGAGGCTGTCAACAGGGCTACGACCATCGCGGCCTTGTTTCGCCATAAGTTGGGACTTCACTAACCTGACTCTTATCTGGACTCAGTATTTTCCGGGTACCTTGGGTTCGCCATTCCAGGTCGACCTGCCCAGAACGCGGTAGATCGGGCAAAACTTGAACATGCCAGTGATCAACAGGACCAGAGCAAGAACTACCAGGATCGCGCCGAGGCCTCCGGTGATGGTACCGGAGAGGTGAAGGGAAATCAGGATCACGCCGGTTGCATACCGGAAGAGTTTGTCTGTTGCTCCTACGTTGGGTTTCATTGGTTAAAAAAGTTGGCCTTCATTTTTACCTCATAAGTACACAGAACACGCCCGATGTGAAATGACTTTTATCATTCGCAACGTTGTTTGGGTAATGGAATGCACCATTCCTGTCGAGTTGAACACCTCGTTTGCAGCGAGTTATCTCCAATGACCGTCATTCGTTGATTGTTTTAATCAGCACCACGATTTGTCTAAGGGACTCCTTTCTGCACGCCGAATCCATCGCTGACGGAATCAGAACCTGCGATAAGCGCTTTATTTTTATGACAAAAGTCATATTTTGAATTTAGTGACCTCCCTACTTTTGAGTGCAACGACAACCTAAAACCCTATTTGCCCATGGAGTTAGACAAGTTTAGCTATGACAATAAGATCGTCAAGGCTTTCATCATCACGACCGTGATCTTCGGATTGGTCGGCATGCTGGTGGGACTCACCGCCGCCATTCAACTCTTCTATCCCATATTCAATTTTGATTTTCAGTACACAACGTTCGGTCGAATACGACCACTGCACACGAATGCCATCATATTTGCATTCGTAGGCAATGCCATGTTTGCCGGTGTGTATTATTCCATGCAGCGACTTCTCAAAACGCGCATGTTCAGTGACGCACTGAGCTGGATTCACTTCTGGGGCTGGCAACTGATTATCCTCGCGGCCGCCATTACGCTACCGTTGGGTATAACCACATCCAAGGAGTACGCAGAACTGGAGTGGCCCATTGACATTGCCATAACACTCATCTGGGTGGTTTTTGGGTGGAATATGATTGGCACGATCATCAAGCGCCGTGAGCGTCATATGTATGTCGCTATCTGGTTTTACATCGCCACGTTTGTTACCGTCGCCGTCTTGCATGTTGTCAACTCCTTTGAAATGCCGGTGACATTGTTCAAAAGCTATTCCTTCTACGCGGGCGTTCAAGACGCTCTTGTTCAGTGGTGGTATGGACACAATGCGGTTGCATTCTTTCTTACAACGCCCTTCCTGGGTTTGATGTACTACTTCCTTCCGAAGGCAGCAAACCGACCCGTTTATTCGTATCGGTTGTCCATCGTACACTTTTGGTCATTGATCTTTATCTATATATGGGCAGGTCCTCACCACCTGCTCTATACCGCATTGCCTGACTGGGCGCAGTCATTGGGGACCGTGTTCTCAATTATGCTAATAGCGCCTTCATGGGGAGGAATGCTGAATGGACTAATGACGCTGCGCGGTGCCTGGGACCGTGTTCGTGAAAATCCCGTTCTAAAATTCATGGTTGTTGCGGTCACCGCCTATGGTATGGCAACACTCGAAGGTCCACTGCTCTCCTTGAAGAATATCAATGCCATCACGCACTTCACCGACTGGATTGTAGCACACGTTCACGTAGGTGGATTGGGATGGAATGGCTTCCTGATTTTTGGCATACTGTATTGGATAGTTCCGAAGATGTGGGGAACAAACCTGTATTCTACCAAACTGGCTAACGTCCACTTCTGGCTGGGTACACTCGGTATCATTTTCTACGCATTGCCCATGTATGTGTCGGGTGTTGTGCAGAGCCTGATGTGGAAGGAATTCAACCCGGAAGGCTTTCTGGTATACAAGAACTTTCTGGAGACGACTGTGCAGATCATCCCACTGTACGTATTGCGCGCGGTCGGTGGCACGCTTTATCTCACGGGTGCCATCATTATGACGTACAACCTGATGAAGACAGCGGGTATGGGTACGTTCATTGCCAATGAACCCGCTGAAGCCGCTCCGCTCGCCGAGAGCAAGGTTACCGGTGGAGGCTGGCATCACCAGGTATTGGAAAGCAAGCCTATACTCTTTACTGTGCTGACCTTCCTGGCGATCATTGTTGGAGGTATTGTTGAAATTGTTCCGACATTCCTGATCAAGTCGAACGTGCCTACTATTGCTTCAGTAACACCTTATACACCGCTGGAACTCCATGGACGAGACATTTACATCCGGGAAGGTTGTGTGAGTTGCCACTCACAGATGGTACGACCATTCCGTTCGGAGACCGAGCGTTATGGAGAGTATTCTAAGGCTGGTGAATATGTGTATGACCACCCGTTCCTCTGGGGGTCAAAACGTACAGGGCCTGATCTGCATCGTACAAGCGGCAAGTATTCTGACTCCTGGCATTATAACCACATGCTGGCACCGGATGCGGTTTCTACGGGCTCCATCATGCCTGCGTACCCATGGCTGTTTGAACAGACGATTGATCTCGATGCGACAGCGGGTAAGATCAATGCACTAAGGAAAGTCGGGGTACCCTATGCTGAAGGATATGAAGAGACTGCGAATGCCGATCTGACGAAGCAGGCTTCAGCCATTGCTGAAAACCTGACCATGGAGGGACTTGAAGTTACTCCGGAAACGGAGATCGTGGCGCTGATCGCTTATCTACAGCGCCTTGGCAAGGATATCAAAGCAGAAAAGACAGCAGAGCGATAAACGAACAGACCATGTACAAAAACATCCTTCAGAATATTGACAACATCGCCATTTGGCCCATCATCTCTTTTGTCATCTTCTTCGTTTTCGTCATTTGCTTGCTGTGGTGGGTGTTCAGCGCCGATAAGGCCTACATCCGTAAAATGAAGGATATGCCGTTTGACGATGGCCAGAAAAATCAGTTAGACCTAAATGCTAAGTGACCGTATGAATCATCAATTCAATATCAACGATATGAACACCCTGCGTATATATATGAAAAGGCTAGCGGCCTTCAGTTTGTTCTTCCTCTTTGGAGTGCAGGCTTTTGCCCAGGAAACTGCAGCAAAGACTTTCTGGGATGATCCGGTCAATTACCCGTTGACACCACTTTATGCCATCACCGTGTTGCTGTTTGTGACCCTGATCCTTGTGGTCGTGGTGGCTATTTATATGTTGCGGATACTGAATGTTTTTGTTCAACATGCAGAAAAGGAGCGCGCCGAGAAACTTGGTGTGACCTATGTACCCGGCATATCCTGGTGGACGAAGATGTGGGATCAGTTGAATGCCGCAGTGCCTGTGAGTGATGAAAAGGACATCGATCTGGGCCATGAATATGATGGCATCCGGGAGTTGGACAATCACCTTCCGCCGTGGTGGAAGGGTATCTTGTATGGATCCATCGTTTGGGGAATTGGCTATATGATCGTCTATCATTTTACAGGATCTCTTCCCTTGTCAGGCGCAGAATATGAAGATCAGTTGGCCGTAGCCGCTGAAGAGTTGCGCGTTTATCGGGCTTCCCAACCCGTTGCTGTAATCGATGAGAATGCGCTGGCCTATACAAGCGATCCGGCCATACTCACAAATGGTAAAAGGGTATTTACAAGCAACAACTGTCAATCTTGTCATCGTGATGACGGCGGCGGCAATGCGGTTGGCCCCAACCTTACCGATACCTATTGGATTCATGGAGGTTCAATAAAGAATATCTTTACCACCATAAAGGGCGGAGTGGTAGAAAAGGGCATGCCAGCATGGGGCAAGGTGATGAGCCCAACGGATGTAAGGGATGTGGCCTTCTATGTCATGAGTCTCCAGGGTAGTAACCCAGTCAATGCGAAGGCGCCTCAGGGTAACGTGTATACTCCGGAGGCCATTCCGGCACCGTCGGATACGACAAAAGGGGTAAGTAATCCATGAGTAAGGAAGGTGTAGCCAGAGACGCCAATGACCACGGAAATGAATTCTATCAGTTTGATGAGGAGTTCCGCGACAGCATAGGTACGGTTGATAAGAGCGGGAACCGGATTTGGGTATACCCCAAAAAACCTTCCGGAGCTTACCATAACAAGCGAATTGTAGTCACGGTCATTCTGCTGGCTCTGTTCTTCGCTGGCCCCTTTCTTGAGATCGGAGGGAAACCGATTCTCCTGCTGAATATTTTTGAACGCAAGTTCGTTGTTCTTGGGCAGGCATTCTGGCCGCAGGACTTTGTTCTGCTGGCGCTTACACTGATCACCCTTTTTGTTTTTGTGATCCTCTTTACGGTAGTTTTTGGCCGTATTTGGTGCGGATGGGCCTGCCCCCAAACGCTCTTTATGGAGATGGTTTTCCGCAAGATCGAATATTGGATTGAAGGAGATGCAAACCAGCAACGGCGACTGGATAAACTCCCGTGGACACTGGATAAGATTTTCAAGAAGACGTCAAAGCAAGTCATCTTCCTGCTACTGTCCGTACTCATTGCGCACATCGCCATGGCCTATCTGATTGGCAAGGACGCGGCAATGGCCATCGTCAGGGATTCGCCAGCCGACCATGCTGCGGGTTTCATCGGCATGATTGCCTTCACTGGAATCTTCTACAGTGTGTTTGCCTATTTCCGTGAGCAAGCGTGCGTCGTGGTTTGTCCTTATGGACGTCTACAGGGCGTCTTGCTCATTAAAGACTCCATTGTTGTCGCCTACGACTGGCTGCGTGGCGAACCCAGAGGTCGGCGTAAGAAGTCAGCAACCGAGGGCGTGAAGACGGGTGATTGCATTGATTGCAAACTTTGTGTGCATGTTTGCCCAACGGGGATTGATATCCGCAATGGTACGCAACTCGAGTGTGTGAACTGCACGGCGTGCATGGATGCCTGTGACGATGTTATGGTCAAGATCGACAAGCCCAAAGGTCTGATTCGATATGCCTCCTACAATTCTATCCAGAACGGTATTCAGCACCTGATGAGCCCTCGGGTGATTGGCTATTCCATTGTCTTGCTGGTGTTGGTAACCATCCTGAGCTTTACACTGGCCACCCGTTCGGATGTAGAGACGACAGTCCTGAAGGTTCCAGGAACACTTTTTCAGCGCACCGATGACGGATTTTTGACGAACTTGTATACGGTTGAGTTTGTTAATAAGACATTCGACGAGCTGCCGCTGGAGGTACGTGTTGAGAGCCCGGCAACGGCAACACTGGTTATACCCGAAGGTGCAGACATCCGGTTACCTGCCGAGGGCTTGCTGAAGCGCATGTGCTTCATTAAGATACCTGCTTCAGAGATATTGGAGTCACGAACCATCGTTATTCTTGGCATCTACCGCGGAGAAGAGCGAATCGAGAAAGTAAAGGTTAAATTTATTGGACCTGTAAAATCAAAACGATGAATTGGGGAAAATCGATCGTGCTTGCTTTTGTCCTGTTTGCGTTGTTTATCGGCTCACTGGTCGTGGTATGCCTGCGCCAGGATATTCCGTTGGTCTCGGCCGACTACTACCAACAGGAACTTCAGTTTCAAACGCATATCGACCAGGTAAAAAATACCAATCGCCTGACCGAGAAGCCTTCCATTCAGATTGTAGCGAAGGAGCTGGAAGTGAAATTCAGCCGGCTTCCGGAAATGGCTAACGGAGAGCTTGTTCTTTTTCGGCCTTCGGATGAGCACATGG
>CAYMPU010000031.1:0-15921 GCA_964392375.1 uncultured Ohtaekwangia sp.
AGGGTGAGGTTAGGTCGGCAGGTCCAGCCACCGTTCCTTCAACGCGCAGGGTGCCCCGGGGCCGCTTGTCGGCGGGAAACAGTAACTCCACCAATTCACTGCTGCGCTGTCCGGGGGATTCTCGTAACAAATACATGCCCACCGAACTGGCGCTGACAAATTGATCGTCACCAGAAGTGTTGGCGAAATCGAGTGGTTTGGGAGTGCTCCACTCGCCGCGAATCAAACGCGTGTAGTATAGGTCCATGCCGCCTTGATTGGGCTGCAGTCGATCAGAAGAGAATATCAGCATTTCGCCGTCACCCATGATTCTTGGCGTTTGAGAATTGCCCGTATTGATCATCGCAGGCAATTCTTGTGGCGTATCCCACTGTCCGTTGGTTTTCTTTTTCATCATGAGAATACGACAACCTTCTGCCTTGGTGAAATCCATCTTGTCGCACCGCATGTAAAAAAACATCGAACCGTCAAGGGAAACCGAGGGACAGGCCTCATTGCTCTTGGAGTTGGCAGGAAGAAGCATATTGACGGGCTCTTCCCAGGCGTTGCCGATTAACCGGCTGCTATAAAGATCAAACCCACCCATGCCGTTGCTTCGGATGTTGGAGATGTAGAGCGTTTTTCCGTCCGGACTCAGGGCATACCCTTTCGGGAAATTGAGGTGATTGTTCACCGTTTTGGGAAGCGTAACAGGGTCCTTCCAATTGACACCAGCCCGGGTGGTGTAGTTCATGGTGAGAGCGTGATCTTCTGCGACATCGGCCAGGTAGACCATGGAATTTCCGTCCAGGCTGATGTAGGGGGCATAATTGTTAATGGCGGGGTGGTTGAGGTTGGTAGCCAGCTTCCTCAATTTGGCCTGCCCCTGCGCCGCCACGGTCAGAAGAACCAATGCCACCACCATACCGGATCGTATGTTCATCTCTTAAATGTAAAGAAAGTGTCTTCCGGTCTGAAATCGTTTCCGGCGAAAATTGGACACATAAAGCGTTACGCCTTGAAAAAAATGATTTAGATTGGGTCGATGATTCAGGTAATACCATCCATAGCCATCCGCAAGGGAAAGGTCATTAAGATGAGAAAAGGCGATCCTTCCAGCGAGAAGGCCTATGACGAAAATCCGCTGGATCTTTCAAAACGATTTGAGGACCATGGCATTGAAGTCATTCACCTGGTTGATCTTGATGGTGCGGAGAAGGGCAGTCCGAAAAATTTCCATGTATTGGAGGCCATTGCAAATCACACCGATCTCAAAATCGACTTTACAGGCGGTATCAGCACCGATGGTGACATCAGCAGTGCCTACGAATTTGGAGCTGACTACATTACTGCATCCAGTATCGCGGTAACCAATCCGGAATTGTTTGCCTCCTGGATTGTGTCCTTTGGCCGCGAAAAGATTACCCTCAGTGCTGACGTTACTGACGTTCGCACCAAAATGGTCGCCTTTCGGGGCTGGCAAAAGAAATCGGAAATCGGACTTTATGACCATCTCCGCTTTTTTTATGAACGCGGCCTAAAGTATGCCAAGTGCACCGATGTTTCGCGTGATGGCACGATGGAAGGTCCGGACTTCAATTTCTACCAGGAGATCCTCAACACGTTCGCAGACCTGAAAGTCTTGGCCAGTGGCGGGGTTCGTGGCGCGGATGATATCAAACGGCTAAATGACATGGGTATTTTTGCCGTAATTTTTGGCAAGTCCTACTATGAAGGACAAATGAACCTCAAGGATCTCGAACAGTTCCTGGTCAAATCCTGATTTTTCGGTCGCTTTTCATTAGTCTTGTCGTTCGAATGCACTCGCACAGGGTGCAGCAGGTTGGATGCAATGAAGCAGGCGCAAGCAGACACAGTATACGTTGATCCTACAGGACACTCGAGCATCGAAGTCATCGGTGCGCGGGAGCACAACCTCAAAGACATTCATGTTGCGATTCCCCGCAATAAACTGGTCGTCATAACCGGAATTAGTGGAAGCGGAAAATCTTCGCTGGCTTTTGATACGATTTATGCTGAGGGACAACGGCGCTATATGGAAAGTTTCTCCGCCTACGCACGTAGCTTCATTGGCAACCTCGAGCGTCCCGATGTCGACAAGATCAACGGGTTGAGTCCGGTTATTTCAATTGAGCAGAAAACAACGTCAAGGAACCCCCGGTCAACCGTTGGCACGGTCACGGAGATTTATGACTTCATGCGACTGCTCTTCGCGCGGGCCGGCGAGGCGTACTCCTACCTCAGCGGCAAGAAGATGGTACGGCAAACAGAGGATCAGATTTTGGAAGGCATGTTCCAGCATTTTCGCATGAAAAAACTGACCTTGCTGGCACCCCTGGTGCGCGGACGAAAAGGACACTACCGTGAGCTTTTTGTTCAGATTCGGAAAAGTGGATTCACCAAAGTCCGAATCGATGGTGAGATTCTCGACATCACAGCCAAAATGCAGCTGGACAGATACAAAATCCATGATATTGAAGTGGTGATCGACCGGATTGTGGCCGATGAGAAAGACCGCTACCGCATTACCCAATCGGTGTCCCGGTCATTGAAAGAGGGGAAAGGCGTGATGATGCTGATGGAGGAAACGGGAACGATTCATCATTTCTCCAAGTACCTGATGGATCCTACGACAGGGTTATCCTACGATGAGCCTGCGCCTAACCTTTTTTCTTTCAATAGCCCTTACGGGGCCTGCCCAACGTGCAATGGTCTCGGTATTATCGAAGAGATAACCGAAGACTCAGTGATTCCTGACAAGAAACTCAGCATCATGAGGGGAGGCATACTGCCGCTGGGAGAATATCGCGATATCTGGATCTTTAAGAAAGTTGAAGCAATTCTGAAGCGCTACAAGCTTTCCCTCTCTACACCCATCAAGGATATCCCGCGTGAAGTGATCAAGATTCTCCTGCATGGGGATGATGTCCCAGTGGCCGTACCGTCGGTAAAGTACCCTGGAACGGATTGGAACACCAAGTTTGAAGGCATCATTGGCTTTCTCGAGAAGATGCGCGATGAATCATCGGAAGGGGCGAAGAAATGGATGGAGGACTTTATGATCAGCCGCGTTTGCCCGGAATGCCAGGGGGCTCGACTGAAAAAGGAATCACTGCATTTCAAGATTGATGGAAAAAACATCGCCGAGCTTTCGATGCTCGATATTCTGGAACTGAAGAAGTGGTTTGAAAAGCTGGAAGACAGACTTTCGCCCAAACAGCGAACCATTGCCGTGGAAGTGCTGAAAGAAATTCGCAAACGTATCGGGTTTCTGGTCGATGTGGGTCTCGAATACCTGGATCTCAACAGGCCATTGCGAACGCTGAGTGGTGGTGAGGCCCAGCGCATCCGCCTCGCTACACAAATTGGCACGCAACTCGTAGGCGTCCTTTACATTCTTGATGAGCCAAGCATCGGACTGCATGCCCGGGACAACGTCAAGCTGATCAAGGCCCTTAAAGATCTCCGTGACCTGGGTAATTCGGTAGTGGTGGTTGAGCATGACAAGGAGATGATGCTGGAGTCAGATTTTATCGTGGACATCGGTCCCGGCGCTGGTCGGCATGGTGGAAGGGTTGTGGCCGCCGGAACACCTGAAGAATTTCTGAAGATTGATAGCGTTACCTCGGGATACCTGAGGGGAACGCGGAAGATTGCCTACCAGAAGAATAAACGTGATGGTAGTGGACAGTCGCTCGTGCTGGAAAAGGCGTCCGGAAACAATCTGAAAAATGTGACACTTAAGCTTCCTCTGGGCACATTCATTTGCATCACGGGCGTTTCCGGCAGTGGCAAGTCAACGCTTATACACGAAACGCTGTTTCCAATCCTCAACAAACACATTTATGGCTCAAGAACGGAGCCCCTTCCTCACAAGGGAGTCAAGGGACTGGAGCTGATTGATAAAGTTATCGAAGTAGACCAATCGCCTATTGGTCGCACACCACGTTCAAATCCCGCAACATATACCAGCGTGTTCACCGACATACGCGACCTGTTTGCCCAGATGCCCGAAGCAAAGATCAGGGGGTACAAGCCCGGACGGTTTTCATTTAATGTAAAAGGAGGCCGTTGTGAAACATGTGAGGGCGCTGGGTTACGGCTCATCGAAATGGAATTCCTTCCGGATGTTTACGTAAGCTGCGAAACCTGTAAGGGTAAGCGTTACAACCGCGAGACACTGGAGGTTCGCTTCAAGGGCAAGTCCATCTCCGATGTACTGGACATGACTGTGGAAGAGGCCGTCGTATTTTTTGAGAACCAGCCGCGGATCCTTCGGAAAATTGAAACGCTGAATGATGTCGGGCTTGGATATATTTCTCTGGGTCAGCATGCCACAACATTATCAGGAGGAGAGGCCCAGCGCGTCAAGTTGGCAACCGAACTCTCGAAGCGCGATACCGGTAAGACCCTCTACATTCTGGATGAGCCAACGACTGGCCTTCACTTCCAGGACATTGCACACCTGCTGGAGGTTCTTCAAAAACTAGTAGACAAAGGAAACACCGTGCTGGTGATCGAGCATAATATGGATGTGATCAAGTCTGCGGATCATCTGGTGGATTTGGGGCCTGAAGGGGGCCAGAAGGGTGGGCAAATTGTTGCGGAAGGCACGCCAGCGGAGGTTTCAAAAAGCCCGGGCAGCTATACCGGTAAGTTCTTAAAAGGCGAACTGCGATAGGCAGAAGCCAGACCTTCTCCACTCATCACTATGCGCCCGATTTGGATAAAGGTATTCCTACCTTTGCTCTTGCATGGTAAGTAAGGAAAACAAAGTACGTCTTTACTGGACGCTGCAGATTGGCGGCTGGACAACCTATGCCCTTATTTCGATCATCTTCAGCGCCATCGTTTCAGACAGTCCGGGCGTAAGCCTTCAACGTGTATTTTTTCTCACCTACGAGGCGGTCTTCTGTCTCCTGCTTACCCACGGCTTTCGGGAACTCATTAACCGATGGAACTGGCTGAGTGCCGGCATGGCTGTGCTGATCCCGAGAGTTATTGGCAGCGTTTTTCTTCTTGGGCTGGCCATGTACTTTTTGCGGCTCCCGGTATCCATTCCGTTAGGGTTGTTCAGTCGTGAAGTGGCCTTCAATATGGAGAATATCCTTGGCCTGTCTATCGTGTATGCCATGATGTTCTTCCTGTGGTCAGTGCTGTACTTCATCTATCATTACTTTGAACGGTACAACACCTCGCTGAAACTGGAAGCGTCCATTCGGGAGATCGAACTCAATAATCTGAAGTCACAGCTCAATCCTCACTTCATTTTTAACGCCCTCAACAGCATCCGGGCATTGGTCGATGAGAACCCGGGCAAATCGAAGGAAGCGATCAACCAACTGGCCAACATTCTCCGGAATTCACTCAGCACCGGAAAACGTGGACTGACAAAGTTTGAGGATGAGCTGAAGATCGTGAAGGATTACCTCGGACTGGAGAGTATTCGTTTTGAAGAGCGACTGCAGACACAATTTGACATTGACCCGGAATCGAGGGATTTTCTGGTTCCGCCGCTGATGATTCAAACCCTGGTTGAAAACGGCATCAAACACGGCATCGCCAAGCTGACAGCCGGTGGGGTCATTTCCATGAAGGCCTCCGTGCGCAACGACCGCCTGACAATCCAGGTACGGAATAGCGGCCACTTTCAAAACGGCTCCACCAGTGCCTCCGGCGGCCTTGGGCTTGAAAACACTCGTCATCGCCTCAAGTTGATCTACGGAGACAACGCCTCTTTCAGAATTCTTCCTGAAAGCGATACTTTTGTCCTGACAGAGATTGAAATTCCCCATTTGCACGGATAGAATCATATGTGCCATGATTTGCGACTACCTTGGGGAACAGTCGCTCAGCTCAATGGCATGTGCCTGACATAGATAATGAATGAACACATGAAAGCACTGATCATTGATGATGAACGACTGGCCCGCAAAGAGCTCATCAAGCTCCTGGAAGAACACCCGTCTATCGAAATAGCCGGCGAAGCCCAAAATGCAGATGAGGCCGAACAGATGATCACCGAACTCAATCCTGACATCCTGTTCCTGGATATTCAGATGCCGGGACGAACAGGGTTTCAGTTGTTGGAATCACTGGATACGGTTCCTATTGTGGTGTTTACGACGGCTTATGATGAGTTTGCCCTGAAAGCGTTTGAGATTAATGCGCTGGATTACCTGCTGAAGCCGATTACAGCCGAACGGCTTGCCGAAGCCGTGCACAAGATCCAGGAAAAGGAACGGATTCGTTCAGGTCGTGGAAGGGATCAGAAACTCGGTCTGGAAGATCAGGTCTTTGTCAAAGACGGAGAGCGTTGCTGGTTCGTCAGCCTTGCCAATATTCGTCTCTTCGAGTCCGATGGCAATTATATCAAAGTATATTTCGACACCAACCGTCCGATGATTCACAAGTCGCTCAATGCACTGGATGAAAAACTTGATGAACGATCATTCTTCCGGGCCAGCCGAAAGCATATTGTCAATCTCTCCTGGGTAGAGGGTATCGAACCGTGGTTCAATGGAGGACTCATGGTGAAGCTGCGCGGCGGTGACAAGGTCGAAGTGAGCAGGCGTCAGGCGGCGAAGTTTAAGGATATGATGAGTTTGTAAGGTCGGTTACTTCAGCACCAGTTCCACCAGATCCTTCTCAACATTCCAGTCGCGGGCGAGTCGGATCATCGCAGTAGCTTCCATTTCAGTTACGTATCCTTTCAGGTTGTTGGACTCCCACACCATGTTAATCAGCGCAACCCGTTTTTCACGGGTATAATCGCCGATGATTTCATTGAGAAACGCACGTGCACGCTCAAAGGACGTTACCTGATCCTTCTCAATGAATTCTGTAGCCCACTTCAGCTCTTCGGGGGCCCCCAGTCGTTGAGCAGCGGCCTCCAGGTCGATTTTCTCCTGCTCGTCCAACCCGTGATAGTGAAAGATCACAGCCTTGAGCAAGAGGTATACACGTTTCTCGTCGGCAGTCATTGGCTAAAGATCGTAAAATTTGTGTGCTGCCTGCAAATGGTGACGCACTTGGTTTCAGGTCATAAGATCTTCTGTGATCTGGTCAGCAAGCAACTTTCCTTTGCGTGTGAGCTGTAACACCCCATTCGCAATGTGCAAAAATCCCAGATCCTGTTGACGGGCAATATAGGAGCCACATCGCGCCAAAAGGTCGTCTCCAAGCTCTATCTTGAGAACCTGCAAATCGCAACCCCACTGCGTCCGAAGTCGCGTGAGAATGTATTCGTTGATTTTGTTCTGTGGTGTGAGTACTTCCAACGCTGCAGGAATCTTGCCCTCTGAAATCGACTTTACATACAGGGCGTTGTTGCGGATGTTGAAAAAACGCCGGACACCATCGTAGGAGTGTGCACTTGGGCCGATACCAAGGTAGTGATCTTGCATCCAGTAGCTGCTGTTGTGGCGTGAATGTAATCCTGGTCTGCAGAAATTGGAGATCTCATAATGTTCATAACCAGCCTCCTCCATAGTGAATTGCAGCGATTCAAATTGTTGGGCTGCGGATTCTTCACCGACTACCGAAAGGCGGCCCTTTTTCTGCCAGTTCCCAAATACTGTCTTGTCTTCAATGGTAAGCGCATACGACGAAAGATGTGCGGGCCGGTAGTACAGCGCCTGCTTCAACGTATGCGTCCACTGCTCCCCGTCCAATCCAGGAATGGCATAAATAAGATCGATACTGATGTTGTCAAAGCCGGCCTCCGCAGTGTCGTTTAGACATTGATGTGCGCCGGCGGCGTCATGTGCGCGGTGTAAGTACTTCAGAAGGTCGTCATTAAACGATTGAATGCCGATACTCAGTCGATTAATGCCAATGGTGCGAAGATCCCCCAATCGTTCACGCGAAAGGTCGTCAGGGTTGGCCTCAAGGGTAATCTCGGGAGTGGCAGTAACCAAAAAGGTGCTTCTGACCGCCGCAACGATCCGTTCGAGATTCCTGGGATGAATCAAGGATGGTGTTCCGCCGCCAAAGTATATCGTGTTCAACGGCGTCGTCAGGAATGCTTTCTGCAAGGCCAATTCCCGGATTAAAGCATCCACCATCGCATCCTGGCCCTTTGTGTCCGTAGAAAAGTGGAAGTCGCAATAATAGCACGCTTGTTTGCAGAAGGGAATATGAATGTAAAGTCCGGCCACGCGTGAATTTGCAAATTGTTTTTTCGGTAATCGCGGAGGTTTAGGATAATTTTGCGCCATGGTACGCATCCTAATGCTCTGGCTTGTAACGATGGGCGCTTCAGCATCCCCGGTGCTGGTAAAGGATTTGCGGTCGGAGTGGACCATTTATGAGAATGGCGTATACCGCCCCATGGGAGCAAGTGACACGGAACTGATTTCTACGATCTACTTTTCAATCGACCCGAGAAAATTTGGTGGACACAGGCTGATGATCAATGGTGGTGAAGATTGGTACTTGTTCATCAATGGTCAATTGGTTTCTGAGGAACGCGGTTCGGCCCATTTCAATATCGACAGCCTTCGACAAGAATTCGGTTCGTCATTGTTTGTTGGCCTACGGACCACCGGTGGATTTGGTGACGTGCTCACACAGATTGAGTCTCCAGTATTACCCCAAAGTATCCTGGGGCGGGAACAAACCTTTCGCAAGCCAGCATTCTTTCGGGATTTTGGCATTATCGTTTCTGTCTTTTTATTGGTGTTCTTTTTGATTTTGCTACGTTCAAATCCACAACTAACCCTGGACTATTTTTCGTTTTCGAAAATATTTTCAGCCTCCGAACGGAATGAGACTCAATTGGCCTCCCGGATAACCTCCAGCGCGAACCTCTTGTTCTATTTGTTTTGTGCATTGCTTACGGGATTCTTGCTTTCTGCCATCTTTTATTCTTCGAGCTCTTCATTTGCGGCCGCCCTTCTTATGCCTATGGAGTCTCTGGCCTCGACGTTTATTGTGTGGGGAGTCCTTTCAGCTTCAATTTTCCTGCTCCTGGCGGCAAAGCTGGCTATCGTGCTGGTATTTTCAACATTGTTCAATTTTCGGGAAACGATGAGTTTCCAGTTTTTCAATTTTCTGCGCTTTGTACTGTTCACTGCAGTAATCATGGCCCTGATGAGTCTAATTTTTTTTACGTTTCGGGTCGATTCGCCCATGCTGTACGAGCGATTGATTGCCCTCGGTCTGATGTTGTTGACAATCGGCTCTATTGCCGTTCTCTTGAAACTATTGCGAAAGTCGCGCTTCTCCTTTTTTCATTTATTTTCCTACCTTTGCATTTCGGAATTTATTCCGCTGGTTATCATATTCAAGATATTCTTTTGATCCCCGAATTCGACGTGTGCAGATATGACAGATACGCTTGTTCTTGATAGAATGCGGAAAGTAAAGAGCATCCTGGTCACACAGGAACCACCAACCGATCCCGCCTCTCCCTACTTCAAGATCGCCGAAAAATATTCGGTGAAGGTTGATTTTCGACCGTTCATTCAGGTGGAACCTGTGGCGGTAAAGGAGTTCCGCAAGCAGAAAGTAGAGATTCTTAACTACACAGCAGTAATCTTCACGAGCCGTAATGCCGTGGATCATTTCTTCACACTGTGCCGGGAATTGAAGATTGAGATGCCTCCTGAAATGAAATACTTCTGCATTTCGGAGCAGACCTCCAACTATCTTCAGAAGTACATCGTGATCCGCAAGCGGAAGATTTTCACCGGACTCAAGGACACCCATGATCTGCTGGAAATCATCAAAAAGCACAAGAATGAGAAATTCCTCTTTCCCTGCTCCGATATCCGAAAGAATGATATACCTGATTTTTTCCGGGAGAATAACTTCCATTTCTGTGAGGCAATCACACACCACACCGTTGCGGCAAATCTCTCCGATCTGAAAGAGGTATTCTATGACGTCCTGGCTTTCTTTAGTCCGTCGGGAATTCACTCGCTCTTTACCAACTTCCCGGAATTCAAGCAAAACAACACCCGGATTGCGGCCTTTGGTCCTGCAACGGCGAAGGCGGTACGCGAAGCCGGATTGGTACTGGACATTGAAGCTCCACAGCCTAATGCCCCGTCAATGACGGGAGCACTGGAGCTTTATATCAAAAAGGCTAACCAGCCTAAGTAAGAGAAACCGCATTGTTTCGTTAATTCACCCAGTGCCGCGGAGTGCGGTGGGATTATTGAATTATATTTGACACCGGTATACTACCCCGTGAAAAGGTTATCGATCGCTTTAGTGCTCCTCATATCATGTGAAAGCTGGGCTCAGCAGGATCCCCAGTTTACGCAGTACATGTTCAACAATTTCTATTTCAACCCCGCCTTTGCCGGAACCGATGAGGTTACCCGACTCACATTCATTCACCGGTCCCAATGGGTCGGCTATTCCCCTACCTACGGTGACGGCGGGGCGCCCACCACACAATTTCTAAGTGGACACACACCGATTGCCAAAATAAAAGGAGGCGTTGGCGCCTATGTGGTGAACGATAATCTGGGAGCTGTCACCAATATGGAATTTCAGGGATCCTATGCCTACTACATTCCTGTTAGAAACGGGCGCCTTAGCCTTGGCGTTCGGGCAGGCATGATTTCTCAAACAGTGGATTTCAGTAAATATCGGGCTATTGATCCCAGTGATCCTCTGTTAGCAAAAACAGGTAAGGAATCTCAGTTCCGCCCCGACTTTGCATTCGGTGCGGCGTTTCGCAAGGAGAAGTACTACCTGGGTATTGGGGTCAATCACCTCAATTCCGCTTCCTTCGATTTTGGCCTTTCACAACAAAATCAGTTGAAGCAACATGTGTATTTCACAGGCTCCTATTTCTACGATATGAACTTCGACCTCCGTTTCCAGTTCGTTGGGTTCGTAAAATCGGACCTGGTCAAAACTTCCTTTGACCTGGGCGTACTGGCATACCTTAAAAACACGATGTGGGGAGGGCTTTCTTTCCGGCAGTCAGACGCATTGAGTCTTCTGCTCGGTTACAGCTTCTTGGAAGACAAGGCGTTACGTGTGGGATATTCCCTCGATTATGTGATAAATGACCAGGAGGCCAAGGAAGCCACATCGCATGAATTGATGGTTTCCTACAGTTTACCGGTCTCCACAAGCAGGAAAAAGGTCATCCGAACGCCTCGATTTCGGTACTAAATGCAAAGATTTTTGGGTTTTTTGAAGTTTTTGCGGAATTTGGGAACTCTATTTTTGGCGAAACAGGCGAATGAAATAAATTTATGGTCCATTCGTTGGACTGATTGCGGGAAAACGTAGGACTTAACTACTCAAGTATGGATGTACAGGTGAAATCGAAAAGTCTTGGCTATGTGTCGCTGATTGCGCTTGCCCTCTCAATGGCAGGCTGCGGTCTTCTCGGCCTTGGTGGTAAAAAAGGCGGCGGCGACCAGGGCGAACTGGTAGGCGTACCTAACCGCGAAGGTTGGGTGATGACCATTCCTTACGGGATGGTGCCGATCCCTGCCGGGACGTTCCACATGGGACAGGCGGATGAAGATCCTGCATCTACCCAAATCAACTTCAATAAACAGGTGACCATTGGTCCGTTCTTTATGGACGATACTGAGATTACCAACAACGAGTACCGCCAGTTCACCAACTTCTTTCTGGTCGATAATGGAACCATTGAAGGCTTCCCTGCCGTGAGCGCAGAAGAGTTCAGACAGAAATACTACCCTGACACCACCGTATGGGTGCGTGACTTCTCTCACCACATGGGCGACCCTATTCAGGACTATTACTATTGGCATCCCGGTTATGATATCTATCCCGTTGTTGGAATCAACTGGGATGCAGCGGTTTTCTTTGGAAAATGGCGGACGGCCTACCTGAACGACTTCAGAAAGACCGTTGGTGAGTTCCCGATGCCGGAGTTTCGGCTTCCGTCCGAGGCAGAATGGGAGTACTCGGCCCGAGGAGGACGTGATATGGCGAAGTACCCATGGGGTAACCCATATATCCGCAACTCCAAAGGGTGTATGCTGGCCAATTTCAAACCAGGGAGAGGTAACTTTTATGATGACGGATTCGCGTATACATCACCGATCCAGTCCTATTTTCCTAACGATTATGGTCTCTTTGATACATCAGGCAACGTATCGGAATGGTGCCTGGATGACTTCAACCCGGCTTCTGTACCCACTGTATGGGACTTGAACCCACAATACATCGACCCTCGCACCGATCCTGAAAACAAGAAGTTCAATGCCAAAGTCCCACCTAAGAAGGTAGTTCGCGGCGGATCATGGAAGGATGTCGCCTATTACCTGGAAACAGGAACCCGTACGTATGAATTTAAGGACTCTTCCAGAGCTTATATCGGATTCCGGTGTGCGATGACGCACCTGGGTCGGTCTTCAGGCAGGGAATTTTAATAATAGAAAACTCATACTATCTTTAGAAATCGCTTAATTGTAACGAACCTTAAACCCTAAACTCTAAATATCATGGCAAAGAAAAAAGGCGGATTCATGCAGTTGCTTTATGAGACCATCATGCCCAAGATCTATGGGATTGGAGCAGCAGTGGTAATCATTGGAGCACTCTTCAAAATTTTGCACTTACCCGGCGCAAACGAAATGTTGATGATTGGTCTTTCTGTGGAGGCCGGTATCTTCTTCCTGAGTGCATTTGAACCGAAGCATGCCGAAGTTGATTGGTCTAAGGTTTATCCCGAACTATCTGAGGATTATGAAGGCCCGGCAACGCAGACCGCTACAAGGATCAGCAACCGCCCCGCTGGTGGTGATTCTCCATTATTGAAAATTGATGAAATGTTGAAGACCGCCAAGGTAGACCAGAATCTGCTGGATAACCTAGGCAAGGGATTAACGAATCTGGCTACTTCTACAACCCAGATGAACAATCTTTCCAATGCTGCGGTAGCGACGAACGAGTACGCCAAGAATGTGCAGGCTGCTTCGGCTTCTCTTTCGGAGATGAATAAGTCATACGGCACGGCCATGAAGGCTGTTGGCGCCATGGCGGATGCATCCAAAGACACAGGCGAATACCACGCACAAGTTCAGAAAGTCACCAAGAACCTGGCCGCCCTCAATACCATCTATGAGATGGAGCTTAAGGATGCGGATTCACACGTGAAGAATATGAACAAGTTCTATGAAAGCCTCGGTGGCGCCATGCAGGGACTTTCTTCTGTGGGCACCAACACCAGCAAGTTCACTTCTGAACTGGGCAAATTGACAGACAACCTCACTGCGCTGAACAATGTGTACGGAAGTATGCTCACCGCAATGAAAGGTTCTGCGAAGTAATATTTGAAAGGTTTAAGGGTTATATAAATAAACTGAAAGACTATGGCAGGTGGCAAGGAAACCCCGAGGCAAAAGATGATTGGCATGATGTATCTCGTGCTAACAGCTCTTTTGGCCCTTAACGTCAGCAGCGCGGTTCTGGAGAAGTTTGCGATCCTCAACTCCACATTGGTTGATCTCATCGCGGAAAGCGGAACAGCCAACGAGGCGAAGTTCCAGGCAATCATGCGTTCCACGAGCGACAAGCCTGTTGTGCTTGATGCTAAGGATAGAGCCCAAAAGGTTAGGGATCTGACCATGAAGACGATGGACGAGCTCAACAAGTTGAAAGAGGAATTGGGCAAAGACCATGCAGGCGTTCCGATGGTTGGTGATGAGTTGGTTTCCAATACCAACGTCGCTGAAGAGAAGATGCTCAATGACAAATCAACGCTTGCTCCGAATTATGAAAAGACTCTCGTGAATTATCACTCGGAACTGGAAAAGTTGTCTGGAATGACCTTCCCCAAGTTGAACAAGAAAGCCGTTGACTTCAAGGAATTGAAGAACGCCAAGGGAGAAGTAGAACATGCGGACAAGGATTTCATTGAGTTTTCTTTCGAGGGAACTCCAACCATGCCCGCAATCACTGGAGTTACTCAAATGCAAACGGAAATCCTGGAGTACGAGGCCATGGCTCTGGATTCCCTAAATAGCATCGCTGAAGGCGTTAACTTCAAATTTGACAAGGTGGTACCGATGGTTATCGGACCTTCTGTGGTAGCTGCTGGGGCTAAGTATACGGGCCAGTTATTCATGGCAGGTGCCGCATCCGGTGTCTCTCCCGAGATGTTTCGCAATGGAGCACCACTCACCGTGGTAACTGATCCGGAAACGAGCATTAAAATGGCGAAGATTGAGTTCCCCGCCACTGCCTCCAGCTATGACGCCAATGGCATGTCCAAGCAATCCTACAAGACAGAAATTCGCGTTGCTGGTAAAGATCCGTTGACACGCAGTATTGAATACACCGTTATCCGCCCAACCATCCGCATCACCAACGGCAATGCGCCGAGTTTGTATATGAACTGTGGAAACTTCGTCAATATTGAAGTTCCTGCACTGGGCGCTAATTACAACCCCTCATTTACGATAAAGGGTGGTACTATTGACAAAGGCGATAAGCCTGGAAAAGTGACAATCATCCCTAAGGAGCGCAAAGTATCGGTTACAGTTTCCAATGGTGGAGCTATGATTGGAACAGAAAATTTTGATGTAAAACCTATTCCCAAGCCTCACTACGTAGCACGTGATAACAGCGGCAAGGAAATTGACCTAAAAAATGGTGTTCGTGCGGCTGGATTGAATGGTCTTCGCATCAACGCCGATGCTGAGGACAACTTCAAGGCTGAGGTTCCCAAAGATGCTGTATACAGGATCCGCACCATGGAAGTCATTTTGGCTCGTGGTACTGCACGTGTGGACCAGTTTAACGCTACATCGGAAAGTCTGGACCTGAATCGCTGGAAATCCCAGATGCGTGCGGGTGACCGTATTATTATCGACATCAAGAACGTAACCAGAAACACATTCACCGGAGAACAGGAACCCGTTCCGGTTTCTTCCGGTACAATCAACATTCCTATTCAATAAACACCGAGATATGTTCAGGAGGATTTTCTTCGTCGGGTTGGCTTTAACACTGGGGTTCACTGCGACATTTGCTCAGGAGGAGGAGGGTCAGGTGAATCCTAATTCCCTGCTCAACATTCCTAAGTACGAGCAATTGTACAAGGTGCGCGTTTGGAGAGTTATTGACCTTCGGGAGAAGCAGAATAAAGGCTTCTTTTCCAGAGGTAATGAAATTACCAAACTGTTGCTCAAAGCCATAAATTCCGGAGAGATTGCTGACGTCTACAAGCGAGACTCTTTGACTGAAAAGTATTCCAAGGAGGAATTTGATGGGCTGATGGTAACTCAGCAGGGCGAAACATTCCCAACCTGGGAGCCGGCTACTGACTACTACCAAGGCGATGCTGTCACATTTAATGGGAAGAATTATGAGGCAGCAGTCAATAGCAGGGGCAAGAACCCGGCAACATCAACGGATGACTGGCAGGTAACGACCCGCGGACAGGCAGTTCGTTACGGACCTGATGAAATCTTCCGAATAACGCTGCAGGAAGATGTGATCTTCGACAAGCGTCGCTCGCGCTTATACTACGATATGCTTGCAATGAATTTTGCTGCATATGACCAGAATACGGGAACGTTCAAGTCTCTGGGCTGGTTTAAGTATAAGGATTTGGAGAGGGTGTTCAGGAACCATACAAAAGATGCCGTTTGGTTTAATCGTTATAATACGGCTGAGAACAAGAATTATGCGGATGCTTTTCTGCTTCGCTTGTTCCACGGTGTAATTGATAAGGTTGAGAATCCCGATGATGACAGGATTGCCGATACCTATGCTGGACGTCCTTATAAAGAGGCAGTTTGGGCAATGGAGTGGGAGGAAATGAAGATGATGGAAAAGGAACATAACCTCTGGGAATATTGATCTAGCCCGGATGTCAGAAAAGGGGAGAGCATTAGCTCTCCCTTTTTTGTTGCCATAATTTTATTTTCTGGGCTTTGGAAGGTCCAACCACCGCCACAAGCTCTTCGAGGC
>CAYMPU010000032.1:0-4169 GCA_964392375.1 uncultured Ohtaekwangia sp.
CCCTGAAGACACATACCAAACTGTTGCTGATCGTCCGGCGTGAGCCCGATGACCGTGTGCTTCGGTATGTGCATATCGCCAGCGGTAACTATAATGAGACTACGTCGCGCTTGTACACCGATATCGGCCTGCTCACCACTCAGGAGACCTATGCCAGCGACGTCTCGGAGTTCTTCAACGTTATTACGGGGCATTCTCAGCCTAGCAGCTACCGTAATCTTATCACATCACCACGTGACATGCGCGCGGAACTTTGCAACCTCGTCAGGAGGGAGGCAGATAACGCCCGCAAGGGACTGCCGTCGGGTATCGTCATCAAGTTGAATTCTATTCAGGACAAAGAGTTTATTGATGCGCTCTATGGTGCAAGTCAGGCTGGAGTGCCCATCAAATTGATCGTCAGGGGCATGTGCTGCCTTCGCCCTGGTCGGCCAGGCCTGAGTGAAAACATTGAGGTGATCTCCATTGTGGGCGACTATCTTGAACATTCTAGAATCTACTACTTCCACAATGCGGCTAAACCGAAAATCTACATTGGTAGTGCTGATGCTATGGTGCGTAGCTTTGATCGCCGAATTGAATCCCTCGTACTTCTTGAGCAGGAGCCACTCCAGCAACAATTGATGAATATCCTGGTCTACAATCTGCGGGATAATGTCAACGCCTATATTATGAAAGAAGATGGCTCCTATGTTGTAAAGGAACGCAACGGCGAAGCGCCATTCAACATTCACACCGAATTCTACGGCCTGACCAACGAGACGATCCAGAATGTTCGTCTATTCTAATCGCTCCTAACTCCTTACTCCTGACTCCGAACTCCTCCTCACCGCACACGAGTAGTTTTCTTCCCTTGTGATTGATCTTCAGCATTCACAAATTCAATTTTCTTCCGATGGCGGTTCTTTTCATACAGGTGCAGCAGGATGCCGTCTTTTAGTCCGACTTCGGGTACGATGATGTGTTTGGACCGGGCCCACTCCATGACCTGGATATAGATATTGCTGGCCGGTACAATCACGTCCGCACGGTCAGGGTTCATCTGCATATCATAGATGCGTTCTTCCATGCTGCGGGCCTCAACCATCTTTCGGGTATCCACCATTTTCTTGATGGACATGGCCTTGCCCGCCTTCGTTTTGGAGAGCTCGAAAAGTTTACTGATGTTACCGCCCGTTCCCACCGCCGTTACCTTCCCGTAATCCTTGTGGATATTGTCTTTTACCCATTTCTCCATCTCCTTCCAGGCCAGCGGAGAGTCATGGTGTTCCAGTACGCGGACAGAGCCGACCTTGAATGAACGAGTCTTTATCTTTTTTCCGTCGACGAACACGTTCAATTCAGTACTGCCACCTCCCACATCAATATGGAGGTAGGTTTTGTCGTCGAGAAAGGAGGAAATGGCTCGGTTGATCAGTTCGGCTTCGAGTTGGCCATCGATGATCTTGATGTCAATACCAATTTCCTTCTTCACTTGCTTCACCAGCTCTGGCCCGTTTTCCGACTCCCGCATGGCGGACGTGGCACAGAACATATAGTGATCGACCTCATACAACTCCAGCAGGAGTTTATAGGTCCTCATGAGTTTCTTGAATTTTTCGATGCTTCCCTTGCTGATGCGGTTCGTCCCAAAAACATCGTGTCCGAGGCGCAAGGGGAAGCGGACATACTCGAGCTTCTTGAACAAAATCTTATCATCGCGCTCCAGGATGCTGGATACTTGAAAGCGGATGGCGTTGGAGCCAATGTCAATAGCGGCAATCTTCATAGTGGTAGTCACAAAATAAGTCTTAATCAGGGATATACGTGCTGAGGGAAATCATAAAAACCCCCTAATTATTTATTTTTAACAACTTATTGGTTTTCTTTGCAGGGCTTATCCAGAAAGACCGAGGGACTGGGCCCTGTGAAGTCTTAGCAACCCGCCTATGCGGGTGCTAACTCCCATCTCGACATGTGTCGGGAGAAGATAGGCAGGCCCATCCTAAGAGGCTCTTTCTGGAAGCAAAGCATACCTTAATGCCAGAGAGAGTGAAAATAGAAGATATCTTAAAGCAGCGTATTCTCGTCGTTGATGGGGCCATGGGCACCATGATTCAGCGCCATAAGCTGGAGGAGAAGGATTTCCGCGGTGAGCGCTTCGCTAAACACGCCTCTTCGTTAAAGGGAAACAATGACCTCCTGTCCATCACACGCCCGGATATCATCAAGGATATCCACCGTCAGTACTTTGAAGCAGGGGCGGACATCGCGGAGACGAACACATTCAGCGGTACGCGCATCGCTCAGGCGGATTACCATCTGGAAGATGCCGTCTATGACTTGAACTTCCAGTCGGCACGTATTGCTCGTGAGGTGGCCGATGAATTTACACGCAAAGAGCCTAACAAGCCGCGTTTCGTCGCCGGCGCCATGGGACCAACCAATAAGACCGCATCGCTTTCACCGGAGGTCAGTAACCCTGGATTTCGTGCAATAACCTTTGATCAGCTTAAGGAGGCATTCAAGGAACAGGCTCGTGCATTAATGGATGGTGGGGTGGATATGCTCCTTTTGGAAACCATTATTGATACCCTCAATGTAAAGGCAGCGCTGTTCGCCATCGAGGAGCTCTTTGACGAATTGGGACGCAGGGTCCCCGTCATGGTCTCCGGTACAATTACCGACGCCAGCGGACGGACATTGTCAGGCCAGACCACAGAAGCATTTTTGATATCCGTTTCTCACGTACCGCTGTTGAGCATTGGACTAAATTGTGCCCTCGGAGCAAAAGCGCTGCGTCCTTATCTTCAGGTATTGAATGAACAGGCGCCTTTTTTCGTAAGCGCCTATCCCAACGCGGGATTGCCCAATGAGTTTGGTCACTACGACCAGACACCCAAGGAAATGGGTGAGCAAATCAAAGAGTTCCTCGACGAAGGACTAGTAAACATCGTTGGCGGTTGCTGTGGGACGACTCCAGACCATATTCGGGTGATTGCTGAGCTTGCGGCAAAGTACAAACCAAGAGAAGTGCACACGCATGCATAATCCGACATTGAAACTTAGCGGCCTCGAGGCTGTTGAAGTCACAGCGGCATCCAATTTTGTCAACATCGGCGAGCGAACCAATGTGACAGGCTCCGCCCGTTTCCTAAAATTGATCAAAGAGGACAAATTCGACGAGGCACTCGAAGTGGCCCTCGACCAGGTCCGCGGCGGTGCCCAGGTTATCGATGTCAACATGGATGAGGGGATGCTTGACTCCGATGCGGCGATGGTTAAATTTCTCAACCTGATGGCCTCCGAGCCGGAGATCGCCCGCCTGCCAGTCATGGTTGACTCCTCAAAATGGAATGTTATCGAGGCCGGACTGAAGTGCCTGCAAGGAAAGAGCATTGTGAACTCCATCAGTATGAAAGCAGGTGAGGAGGAGTTCGTGCGGCAGGCCAAACTGGTAAGGCGCTATGGTGCAGCGGCCGTCGTTATGGCCTTTGACGAGCAGGGACAAGCCGATACCTACCAGCGGAGAATTGATATTTGTAAGCGGGCCTATGACATCCTTGTCAACGAGGTCCACTTCCCTCCTCAGGACATTATTTTTGACCCGAACATATTTCCGGTGGCTACCGGCATCGAGGAGCATCGCAATTACGCGCTGGATTTCTTCCGCGCTACAAAGTGGATACGAGAAAACTTGCCGTACGCACAAGTGAGCGGAGGTGTCAGCAATGTATCGTTCAGTTTCCGTGGCAACCAGCTGGTCCGCGAGGCGATGCATTCGATCTTTCTCTATCATGCGATCCGAAACGGGATGACGATGGGTATTGTGAACCCCACCATGCTGGCCGTTTACGATGATATTCCGAAGGACTTGTTGGAACGTGTTGAAGATGTACTGCTCAACCGCCGCGACGATGCTACGGAGCGCCTGCTGGAGTTCGCTGAAACGGTGAAGGGATCTGCGAAAAAGAAGGAACTTGATGACGAATGGCGCAGGCAATCCGTGGAAGACCGGATTACCCACTCTCTTGTAAAAGGCGTGATCGATTTTATCGATCAGGATGTGGAAGAGGTTCGTCACAAATTTGAGAAGCCGTTGCAAGTAATAGAAGGTCCGCTGATGGCAGGTATGAATGTGGTTGGTGATCTGTTTGGGGCCGGGAAGATGTTCCTCCCTCAGGTCGTGA
>CAYMPU010000033.1:0-20660 GCA_964392375.1 uncultured Ohtaekwangia sp.
CAGTATTGAAGTAATCCCGGCTTCTAGTCCGATTGTGACTGCCTTCACCAAGACAGACTTTTACAAGAGTTTGAGCAGCAACTTTGGGCCGATCAACATGAGCAGAACTGAATTCATGACGTTGACAACGAAGAACGTCAATTTCGTGAAGTTCTATTTCGACAATTCCCAACTGACGATGTTGGCCATTTATGATATCGTGAGGTCTGAATTTGTCAATGCATACGTTCATGAGTACAGATTGGAGTCCACGAAAGAGTATGTAAATCAATATACTACCGAAGGAAGTAGATACCTCAGTCTGCGCGTCGACTCGAAGACGAAAGCAATTGAGTCGATGAGCGTTAACAAAATGAGCAATGGCAGGACGCAGGATTGGAGCAGCTGTATGGAGACGGCTTATAATGCCTGTTCTGCTGACTGGCAGTGCGCCATCATGTGTGGCCTTGTTTTCACTGAATGTATCGCGGCTACAGCCCTTGCTTGTGCGATTGTTCAACTTTGAGTAAATTCGATCATGAAGTTGACAGCCATTGTCCTGGGTTACTCGACACTATGTGTTGTGGTGGCCTACTTTCTCAATAGGAAGGGTAACTCCTTTAGGAAGTTTTTGCTATGGTCTTTCTGTGTGTCGCCATTGGGCGGTATCATACTTGCCTTAAAGGAGGCAACGGAAGACAGGCGCAGAACGTTTTCGCTGAAGAAATAGAATAGTTGACCCGCATATAGCGAGCGTTTGGTACTGTTTTACGCGTCATCTGCGACGCGAGCCAGGGGGTAAGCACTTCGAAGGACATTTATCCATATTCTCAAATCCGCTTTTGCAGGCAGATTTGACATGAACCGAAAAAGCGTTATTTTCGTATATACGTTGAAGAGCAAGACAAATGTCATTTTTTCAGACCGTCAGACCACTAAAAAGCGATAGAGTAAAGAAAATCCTTGCCGATCCGGAATTGCGCGGGAAGTTTCTTGATGCTGTGAGGAATCTCCGCGAGGGGCGTGACGCCATCTTTATCTCGGCATCGGAAGATTCGCTTCGCGAAAAGTACCGATCTGTATTGAGCGGTACTGATCCTCGGGCAGATGAGGGAGTGGCTGTTCGGTTGTTCCATGTAAAAGAAGTGAGCGTCGGCAAGGATGGTCAGTTGCTGAATGAGCGTTAATGAATCTCGCTCTCGGCGCGATAATTCTTTTTCTGCTTTTTATTGTTCCTTCCTTATTCTTCCACAGGCTCTACTATTCAGGCGAATTTTCAAAACAGTACTTTAAGTCTTCGCCCTTTGAACTGTTCCTGAGTGCTGTAGTCCCCGGCACACTGTTTCAACTATTGTTCTACTGGCTGGTCACACTATTGACCCCCTATCGCGTTGATTTTGACATAATGGGCAAGCTGCTGGTGGGTGGAAAGGAGAACGAGGCTGTTGAGGCATTTTCAGCATTGTCGAACAGTTTGCGGTTGATCGTGTACTACAACATTACCCTTTGGGTATTGCTTGCTGTGTTTGGATGGTCAGCTAAACTTGTGGTGCGCAAACTTAAACTGGACCGTTCCTATGGACTTTTCAGGTACCGAAATCATTGGCATTATCTGCTCCGGGGTGAGATCCTTGACTTTCCAAACATTGAAGGTAAAGAGAGCGACATCGACCTGACTTATCTTAACGTCCTGGTGTCTGTCGGAAATTCAATCTACCTCTATTCTGGTTTTCTTGATCATTTTCAACTAACCAGCGAGGGTAGTGGCCTTGACTATATACTACTTTCTTCAGTGGAGCGCAGAGAGGTAAAACCAGACATTGACCCGAAAAACGCTCCTGTGATTACGTTTGCGGGCGATTTCTTCCTGCTACCGTATGCGTCTATCCTGAATATGAATATTCACTTTATCCGCATTACATGACGTACACAGAGTGATGGCTATCCTCGTGCTGTGTATTTGTGTGTTTATATGTAATACTGCCCTCGGCGCATTCCAGCTCCGACCCTAAGTCACTTGATAATTATCCACCTGAAAATCAATAGCAGAAACTCCCATGGATCATCCCTCATAGTTTTGTCATCTAGCTAATTTGGTGGCTTTCAAAACAAGATGAGTGAGAACCAAAAACCCAAGCGCCGCATCGGCCTTGCCCTCTCCGGCGGAGGCTATCGCGCCGCAGCCTTTCACCTGGGAACACTACGGGCACTGAACAACCTGCATATTCTGGACAAGGTCGATGTCTTATCTACCGTGTCGGGAGGGTCGATCGTTGGAGCGGATTATGCGTTGTCCTTAGCCAGTACAAAATACACGGACTTTGAACGACGCTTTGTCGAAAAGCTTCGTGAGAGTGTCGTCAGCCAGGTCCTGGCCTCACTCACCTTCATCAAGGTTGCCGTCGGCGTGGCCCTTTGGTTGGGTGCCATCATCGCGATGCAGTTTACACGGTATCCGTGGGGGAGTTGGATCGTCCTGATCGTTGGCGTCCTTCTGTTTGTGAGGTACCAATACAAAATCTTGCCGATCAGTACCATCATTGAAGGCGTCTATGACCGCATCTTCTTCAATTACTGCACGCTGCAGTTTCTGCCCGAAAAACCCATCATCGCCATCAACAGCACAAACGTTGAAACAGGCCGGCAGTTCACCTTTTCAAAAATGAGGATGGGTGACTCAACGTACGCGCATCCACCACAAGGCGACCCTATCGAATTCAAGGCTGCCGATTTTCCGGTGTCGCGGGCAGTGATGGCCTCGAGCTGTGTTCCCTTTGCATTTACTCCAGTACCCATTGCAACACGGTATTTCAAGAATCCCCGGGATAGAAGTCGCGCCCACCCGTTTTTGGTTGACGGCGGCATTTATGACAACCAGGGCATGCACAAGCTCACGTTCGACAGCAGTGGCTATAGTTGTGATGTCGTCATCACCAGCGATGCGGGCAACAAGATGCCGTTCGAAGGCTCGTACAGAAATGTCTTCACGCTGCTGATCCGGTCCATGGACCTGTTCATGAACCGCATCAAGAAATTTCAGATGATGGACAATCTCTACCAGCCGAATCATAGCCGTAAACAAATTGCCTACGTTTCTTTAGGCTGGGACCTGGACAAGTGCATTCCTGGGTTTGTGGAGAACCTGCGGGAGGGGATTATCCAACGGGAGGTGATCGAGGCGCACCAGATTCCCATAGAGTACCTCTCGCCATTCAATGCGCAGAAAATCGAGAGCTTTCTGGAAAGGCAGGTGGGCTATTACGAGATCAAAAAGCGTCAGCAGTCCCCGCAAGATCTTGAAATCGCACGGAAGGTGGGCACGAACCTTACGGCATTGTCCGATCAGCAAATCCTGGCGCTGATTAACCAGGCGGAGGTGATGACGGAGTTGCAGGTGAGGTTGTATTGTCCGGGGGTGGGGAAGGAGGGGGGTAGGAGTTAGGAGTTAGGAGGGAGGAGTTGGGAGTTAGGAGGGAGGAGTTAGGAGGGAGGGAGAAAGGAGAGGAGAGATAGTAGAGCGTTAGGGGTGGGTATGGGGTACTGGCTACATTCTGTTGGTATAGGTTTTGGAATAGATGTAAATTGCAGCGTGTACTACAGAAGAAAAATAATCCTCGCGCTACTGCAACTCTTTGATGGCCAGCTAGAGAAGATCAGACTGCAGAAGCTGCTTTTCCTTTTTACGGTAAAGCAGGGTAAGGCGGAATACGACTTTGTGCCCTACAAGTTTGGCTGCTACTCTTACTCGGCAAACGCTGACTTAACAACGATGGTCTCGAAAGGGCTTCTGGCGGAGTCGAGTAAGTCGTTTACAAAGGTGGGCAAAAGCAACTACCTGAAGATGCTTAAGTCTGAAGATATGAAGCACCTCATGGAGGTAAAGGCAGCGTATGGGAGAATGACCGCGAAAGCACTGATGAAGCATACCTACAACAACTACCCGTTTTACGCCACACGGAGTGAAGTAGCCGCCAATATTTTGACCAGGTATGAATTGGAAAAAGTGATGGCGGTTAAACCCAAGGGCACCAAAACGATTTTGTTTACGATTGGTTATGAAGGTATTTCTTTGGAAGAGTATTTGGTGCGCTTGTTAAAGAATGATGTCAGAGTTTTGGTGGACGTGCGCAACAATCCGCTAAGCATGAAATATGGCTTTAGCAAGACTCTGCTCAAGAGATACTGTGAGAGCCTCGGTATAGCCTATGCGCATATTCCTGAAGTTGGCATCCAATCCCGGCAGCGCCAGGAGCTCAATACCCAAGCGGACTATGATAAGCTGTTTGTGCTTTACCGCAGGGAAACCTTAACAAAAACCACGAAGGCGCAGATGGCGATTTTGAAATTGTTGAAAGAGAATAAGCGAATCGCATTGACTTGTTTTGAAGGCAATGTTTGTCAATGCCATCGGAAGCACCTCGCCGAGGCCATCGAAGCGCTCCCCGACTTCAACTATGAGGTCGTTCATATTTGATGTATGCCAAGAACGAGAGTCCTCATAGCCGTAACGACTTATCCGTTACCTTCAAGAAGTTATGAGGAGCTTGTCTGTACCGCTGGGCTTCTGGAAAATGGCAACTGGATTCGGATTTATCCCATTCCCTTAAGTTTCCTGATGGGGCAGAGGAAGTCAGGGAATATTGAGTCCTTCAAATACACATGGATTGAACTGGAATTGAATAGAAGGAGGGATGATTTCCGTCCTGAAAGTCATTCTCCGCAGCATTACGATTTTCGTGACATTGTGATCCATGATCGGGTTGGAACAGAAGGAAACTGGTTAAAGAGAAAGGAGATTTGCCTACAAAATGTTTATACCAACCTTGGGCTACTCATTAAGGACTCCGAAGCGCCGACAAACCGTTCATTGGCAACATTCAAGCCCACCGAAATTGTTGGATTTGAAATTGAAGAGGATACAAAGGAATGGAAGGACGAGTGGCTCGAAATAAGAAAACAAGGTGATCTTTTTGCGAAGGAGAAAACACCCGAGTCACTTATTCCCAAACTCCCCTACAAATTCTACTATCGTTTTATCGATGATGCAGGTAGGCCAAGCAGATTGATGATTGAGGATTGGGAGATTGGAGCATTATACTGGAATTGCCTGAGGGCTGCGGAGGGTAACGAAACAATAGCTTTGGCGAAAGTGAGAGAAAAGTATGAGCAAGAGTTCCTGACGCACAAAGATATCTATTTGTTCTTGGGGACCACAAAGGAGTGGCATATGCGTAGAGCCCGAAATCCTTTTGTGATTATTGGTGTGTTCTATCCAAAAATGGAGACACAGATGAGATTGTTTTAGTCTTGATCCCCGAAGTGACGACTATTTGCTCCTATCTCCTGCCTCCCAACTCCTGTCTCCTGCCTCCTATCTCCTGCCTCCTAACTCCCAACTCCTGTCTCCTACCTCCTAACTCCTCTCTCCCAACTTCTCTTCCCCCTCCGGCCCGCTCAAATGAAACATCCCCTTCTCATGGGCATATTTGAGTAAACCGACATTGCTTCGGCAGCTTGCCTTTCCGAGGATATTGGCGCGGTGGTTGAAGAAGGTCTTCTCGCTGATCTTGAGTCGTTCGCTGATTTCGCCAGGGCTCAATTCCTGGCAGATGAGGAGGAGGATTTCCAGTTCGCGGGACGTGAGTTTTTGGTTTATTCTGTCGGGGCGTATGTTGCCCTGAAGGCGGCTCAGGGCGCGCTCCATGATGTCGTTGCGGTAGAAGTCTTTGTCAACGATGGCGTAAAGCGCTTTTTCTACCTCTTCGGGTTCGCACGACTTGCTGAGGAACCCGTGTACGCCGAGGTCCATGAGGCGGATGACAAAAACCTCTTCGGTGTGCATGGTGAGGATGAGGATTTTGATATCGGGAAAATTCTCGCTCAGGTGCCGGGTTGTCTCGATGCCGCCCATGACCGGCATCTCCAGATCGAGGATGACGGCATCCGGTTGTTTTTTCTCCACGAGCCGGATGAGTTCCTTGCCATTGGAAGCTTCCTGTACTTCTCCGATACGGTCGAAGGTTTTGAGCAGCCGCAGCATACCTTTTCGAACTACCGTGTGATCGTCCGCCAAATAGACAAGCAGGTTATTCTTCATGGTGTAAAGGTAAGGTGACCGTGACCGAAAGACCCTTTCCCATAGGGGATAGTCCTATGTCAAGTTGGGCGCCAATCTGCCGGGCGCGTGTGCGGATGCTCCACCAGCCCACGCCATCCGACAGCAATTGGGGCTCATAGCCTTTTCCATCGTCCTCCACGGTCACGATGAGGGTGTGGTCGGGGGAGGAGAGCGAGACGGATATGGAAGTTGCTTCGGCGTGTTTGATGCTGTTGCTCAGGAGTTCTTGCACGATGCGGAACACCTGAAGAGCCTGGTTGTCGTTATGAACGGCCTGGTCGGAGCCGGTGTACGTGACACGGATTCCTTTACCATCGATTGTGGTGCAGAGCCTTTCCAGCGATTTGGAAAGTCCGGCGTGCTGGAAGGCTTCGGGCGTCAGTTGCCAAGCGATGCGTCGGACAGTATTTAGGCTCTGATCGAGAATAGACATGAGTTCATTGTGGGCTTCCTTCGCTTCGGGGGTAAGCTGCACCGATCGTTCAATGAATGTGGCATTGAGTTTGGCACCCCACAGCAATGAGCCCACCGAGTCATGCAGGTCGGCGGCGATGCGTACCCGGTCTTTTTCCTGTGCTGCGAGCTGGGATTGGCTCATTTGTTCCTGGAATTCGAATTCCATTTTCTGCTTTTGTTGTTGGAGCAGGAGGATCCGTTTCTGGTAGATGAAGAAGAACAGGACAATGAACAAGGCCAGGATCAGCATGCCGGCCGTGCCCAGGGTCAGGAGGAAGTAGAGTTGATCTTGCGCTGGCTCTGCCATATGGCGATGAAGAAGAGGACGTTCTTGGCAATGTTAAGGATATTATGCAAGATCCAGATGGCGGAAACGAAGTAGTTGTAGAGCATGAAGAGAAACAGGTTCCCGCCGAAATAGATGAGCACGGCGATGTTGATCCAGATCATGGGACTGCGATGCACAAATGTCTCGGGTAGGTTCTTGAGCAGGAACCTGAAGTACAAAAGAGAAGCCACAAGGAGCATCAATCCCGAAATCGAATACGTGTAGGAGTTGAGTTTATAAGGGGTTTGAACAAGAAGGTAGTTTGCAAGAAAAAGGATAGTGTAGATACCGGCAGCCCAGTAGACAGTCCGCCTTGGCCATGAGAAAGCTTCGCGGTACACGAAAAGAAGCAAAAGGGTTTGAACCAGCGAGAAGAGGTTGTTGATCGGATAATTGTTGATTCCCTTGGTTGCGTAGTGGAGGGAGACCATGTCGAATAAGAAACTGAATGCTGCCAAAAGGGTGATAATCCTTATGATAACAAGTGCATTTCGAACGCGCAGCGCCAATCCTATGGGCAGTAATGCCGAAAGGGATGACGTGTAAGCAAAAATCATAAAACTTTCCATTCTAGGAACGGACTTTACCGCTTATCAATTACGCCATTTCTAAGGAGTTAATAAACTATAAGTCACCACCGGGCGGGCAAAAGGGAGGGCAGGGGAAGGAATTATCCATGATTGAAATATCCCCCGGAACCAATCCGGAAGAAGCAGGAAGCATGTTAGCTCCGTTGTTATCCACGCCAATGATCAGCAGTTGTTTTTCTTTGTTGTTATCGATGGCATAGTACACCCGTATGCCTGTGCACCCGGGTTGAGCCAGGATCTGGTTTAGGATGTCACTTCCAAAATAGTGCGACCGCACTTCGCCCGCAGCCGGGTTCGCATCGCGAAAGTTCTTTACCCATTGCCGTGCGGTGGTAAGGTCAATGCGGCCTCCGTCGGAGCCGTTGTAAGTGGGATTGGTTGGTTGGGCCATGGCGTTGGTTTGATTTTGGTCAAAGTACGTTGCGTTAGTCTAAACGCATGGTTTGCATAGGAGTTAGTCCCATAGACTAAATATCTTTTAAAGTAGCATAGGACTAATTCCTATAGGATTTGGATGGTCTGACTTCCTTCGGGTTATTTTTCCGACGTAACAATTTATTCTTGGTTTTTAGGTTGCCACCGGGGCATTGCTGGCTCCGGTGGTTTTTTTATGCTCGTCTTGGATTTCATTTCACAATTGTTCCCATCAGCAATTAAAAAGTATAGGAGTTACTCCCATCCATAAACTCCTATATGGTTTTGAAAAGACGAAGTTAGGCTTGGGTTCAGAAAGCTGCTTTGACAAAATCAAGTTAATACCATGAAGAGAAAACTACTTCGCGTACTGTTGGTCTTTACACTATTGGCGCCAGGTACGATCGCTTGGGGGCAAGGCCCCGGATTCGACGTGCCCAAGATTGAAGACATCGTAAAGATTCCCCCTTCACCTGAGGCTCAGGCGTTCACCAAGTATGGAAGTACGCCTGTTAATCTGTACACGGGTACTCCGGACATCAGCATTCCAATAGCCAATCTTCAAGGTCGTGAGATTTCGGTTCCTATTTCGCTAACGTATGATGCTTCGGGCATCAAGGTGGACCAGATCGCGACTTGGGTGGGATTAGGATGGAATCTGAATGTGGGTGGGATGGTCACCCGACAAACCAATGGAAACCCGGATGACTACATCAATGCCAATCCATCGCTAAAGCCATTTTATGAGTCGACCATTGCGCCGGAATACAATTTCGCCAATGGACTTACTGTCGCTGAAAATGCGCCAACAGCAGCGGGCAACCTCGCGAGGTACTTCACTTTCCTGAATAATGCGACAAGGACGGATATCGAGGCTTACAAGTACGAAATTCAACCCGATACCTACTCATTTAACGCATTGGGTTTGTCAGGAACACTGTACATCGATTATGCACTGAACATTGCCTACTGCATGGAGCACCCGGAGGTAAAGGCATACCCCACATTTCAGACCTCAGGCACCGGGATAAAGAACATCACGGCCTGGAAAATAGTGGATGGGTCGGGCAACGCCTTCTTCTTTGAGGTGGCTGAACGAACCCACGTCTTTGAGCAGGACGCCATGGAGACCTCCAGGGACTATAATTCGGCTTGGTTGCTAACCAAAATTGAGAGTGTAAATAGGAGAGATATTGTGCAATTCAATTATTCCTCACCGGTCCAGTGGCAGCAACCGCAACTTGCGGGCCGTGGCGATATGCGAAATGACCGCCTTGTGGAAGGAACCTTTTGCGGCAATGATGACCCAATTATCGGAGGCGTTCCGTTGTATCAGATTTATCAAGTTGAATTGACGTCAATACAAATCAACGGCCTTACCGCAGCACAGTTCGTGACCTCGTCGATTGAGCGAAAGGACTTGAAGGCAAGAAAATACCTCGCCAACATTAAGATCCTTGGAGAAAGTTCGGCCGTCATGAAGCGCTACAAATTTGTTCGGTCCTACTACGGCGACAGCACGCAGACCAATGAGAAGCTGCTTCGATTGAAGCTTGACGCCCTTGAAGTTTATGGCGATGCTACCTCCACGACCCCTGAGCGCTATAGTTTTACTTATGAGCCCGGATCACTACCATCAAGAGAATCCTTTTCGCAAGACTACTGGGGTTTCTACAATGGCATAGAAAATTCGACGCTCATACCAAGGAACTACTACTACGATGTAGAGAATTCAAATTTTGCGGGTGCTGACCGATCACCCAATTTTCAATTTGGGAAAGTAGGTTCCCTGACAAAAATCAAATACCCTACCGGAGGGACTACAGAATTTGTTTATCGGGCCCATATGTCGGCATCACCAACTCATTCTTACACCTCTCTTTCCGTACCAGGCTCTGCGACGCTTACTGGGGGGAGGGATGACAATGATCCTTTTGGTTACATCGCCTGCGACGACAATACAAGTATCCCTCCGAAGGGAGTAACCTCGTATTTCTACGTGGCTTCAGCGAGGGCTCTTGAAGTATCGATAGTCTCAGCGGGTGAGTCTTCTCCGGGGCCTCAGATGCAATACGTGTCTATTTACAAGGTGCCGGGTCATGGACAACGAGCTACAAACCCCCCATTTTGTGAAGTATTGAATGGTAGCCTGACCAAGGTGGTAGAGTACTATGGGACTCTATCGCCTGGAACCATCAACTATGGGTCATTGACCTTTGAAGCAGGTCACTACAGAATAATCATACTCAACACGAACCCCAAGCTTTCCGTATCTGTATTCGCAGCAGGATCAACCACGGTAACGTTTCATGAGGTTGGAGGACAGCGAATCTCCAGCATCACCGACCGGGATGACAACAGCGTTGAAGTATCTTCACGCTACTTCTATTATGGTGATTTGGCACCAGTATCGTATTCAAGCATAACGAGAGCTTACATTCAATCTGCCAATCAAGCTACAGGGAACCTGTATGCGACAGTCAACTTTGAGGAGCCCAAGTCTGTACGGAGATACAATTCCTCAACAGGATGGTTTACAACATGCGAATCATTAATGCGGTACAGCTCTAACAGAACCAAAGCCTCCCAGCATGTAACGTATCCCGTTGTGACCGAAGTTCAATTTGGAAGCCCATCCATGAATACATTCAATGGTTTCACGGTCACTGAATTTCTTGATGAGGGTGACAACTATGTTATTGGTTATTCCAAGCGTTCTGTTTTGGGCGGGCGTGTACTGAGCAAGACTCAGTATGATAGGCTCGGTGTGAAACTCACAGAAGAAAGATCTTACTACTCCCAAGCCAGTGTAGGCGGACAAGTGGGCTTTCATTTCAATGCGGGTGCGAGTCCACTTAAAGATACCTACGTCCTTTCAGAGATTCATGATCAGGGGACGGATGAGGTCTACATCAAAAGGGACCCCATTACTCCACATTTGACGCCTTGTGCCTGGGATGGTTCTGCAAGCTTCCTATTCTCTGATGCTGCTTATCATGAATGGTTCAACCCGGGTAGTTATCTACAGTGTGGGTTGCCGCCAAATGGTGACTGGCAGAATCCCGTGAATCAGACACATCCAGCTTACGTCACCTATCAGAACCTGATCACACAGGGCAAGAATCCATCGATTTCTCATCATGACAACTCTGGCTATGTAGGGGTTTACTACCTGGCTTACAATAAGATTTACTGCAAAAGATTTGCGTCAGACTATCAGAAAGTTCCCTATTTATTTCCACGCTACTTAGGTAAAACGGACAGCACGGTTACCAAGAATTATAGTGGCAGCGCACTTTTAACTACAACGGTCAAGAACACATACAATACCTCGACCCACTATCAGGTTACGCTCATTCAAACAATGGACAGCAAGGGAGACTTACGCCAGTGGCAGAATTACTATCCGCATGAACTCCAGGTTTCAAATCCTTCAGACCCTGCCTGGCAAGCCTTGATTGATCAGAACAGAGTCGCTGGCCCGGTCAAAATTGAGGCAAAGTACGGCGCCACACTCAAGCCTGACTACACCAAGCTCACCAAATTCAAGAGCATCACTGCCTCGAATGGGACGATGTGGGTACCCGATGTGATCCAGTTTTCAAGCGGGACGGGCAGTCTTGAAGACAGAATCAAGTTCCATCAATATGACAATGCAGGAAATGCCATTGAGGTTTCCAAGATCAATGACTCAAAGACTTCGTACCTGTGGGGATATACACAGTCTCTGCCAATCGCTGAAGTAAAAGGTGCTGGTTCATCCGAGTTTGCCCATACTAGTTTTGAGGAGTCCTCGTCACAGGGAGGATGGAGTTTCACGCTAAGTGCGTCGACTCAGTTTTTCAAGACGGGCGCAAAGAGTCACACGTTGAGTAGTGGCGATGTAACCCGGTCAGGATTGACAGCAGGAACGACCTACATTCTAAGCTATTGGGCAAAGGGCGGTACACCAACCATAACTGCCGGTGTTCAATCCTCCAACGACGCTGCCGCTGCGGAAGCCGACGGATGGCGGTATTTTGAAAAGACAGTCACGGGTGTAACCACGATAACCATTTATGCCGCCGCCAGCCCAACGGTGTATCTGGATGAAGTGAGAATATACCCCAAGGGAGCATTGATGACTACTTATACACATAAGCGAAATATTGGGCCCATTTCAAATGCCGATGCCACCAACCGGATGACTTTCTATGACTACGACAACATGGGGCGTTTATGGCTCATCAAAGATCATGACAAGAACATTCTGAAACAGCATCTCTATCATTTCCGTACCGGGGAGGTTCCGAATGGGGTTCCTGGTCAATACTAAACCAACGCCAATGAATATGTTCAAAGCATTGATAGTAGCCTCGATGAGCCTTGTCTTCAGCGGGACAATTCACGCCCAGTCTTTTCATCAGTCAACCATTACCTGGGTGGCTGATCGGGCGATTGATCTGGAACGAACCGATACAGTCGCCATGAAATGCTCTTTCAAAACGGTTGGAGGGGCGCAGTTGATATGGTCGCAACGCAATGGGTCCATTAATTCCACCTACCAGATTACGGGGGTAGAAGGTACATGGTCAAATATATCCGAACAGGGTTCGGTCAACCTTACTCTTCAGCGTAATGGTAAATCGTCTAAAGCGAAAGTGGAGCGAACCAATGACGGAGTCTACATCATGATGGACTTTTCTAAACCCGAGGGGTCCTCTCATCTGCTTTTCCGAATTGTGACGATTCAATAACCAAGTGAGCTCATGAACAACCGTTACTACGATACAAACCGATTCTTACTTTGTAGTGTCTTCCTGATATTTGCGTGGACACTCCCCGTTGAAGTTTTTGGTCAGGGGATTCACAATTACTATTCTACCTCAATTTCCGGGCCAACGGCGGTGTGCCCGGATGGAACCACTCAGTACACTTACGCTGGTGAAATTAGTGACCTGGTATGGTCAATCAGTGGAGGGTATTTTGTTGGTAGCAATATAGGTTTATCCGTTGATGTAATCTGGACACAAACTGTGGGGACTATTTCGGCTTCATACACAGAGGAAATCTGTTGGTATGACCCTCAAACGTGGCCACCTGTTTTGGTTTGTGACTATAACCACTATGACTCAGGCCCACTCGCCGTTGGAGGATTTGTTGCTCAAAATGTTGGTGGAGGTGGGCTAGTGTGTGCTGTAGACCCCGTTGATTTAGTTGTGACATTAAGCGAATCTACACCAACATGTACTTACCAGTTGTACCGCAATGGAAGTATTCCTGTTGGCTCCCCCCAACAAGGCAATATTGGGGCACTAACTTGGTCTGGAATTAGCACTGTTGGATCGTATACCGTTGTGTCTAGCTGCCCGACGGGTGTATGCACAAATATTCAGGGCGGTGCCGTAGTAACACAGATAGCGGGGTCTGTCGGAGGTACCGTAAGTGGAAGTGGTAATCACTATGGTAGCGTCAGTGGGTTCAGCCTCGTGTTGAGCGGGCACACAGGGACTGTCGTAAGGTGGGAGTTTTCCACAGGTGGTGACTGGACTCCCATCACCAGCACACAAACAACTTTGGTCTACGCACCAACCGTCACGCAGACTACATCGTTTCGTGCCGTTGTTAGAAATGGAACTTATGCCTGCATGGTTGCCTATTCGGCTCCTGCAACAAAGACCATATTTCCATTTGCTCCAACTATTGCTTCCGGTACGGGCCTTTCATCCGGTTCCTTTGTGGCTAACTGGTATCCCGTCTCTGGAGCGACCAGCTACCTATTGGATGTCTCAACGTCAAGTGGCTTTGGAACGCTCTTGTCAGGTTACTCCAACCTGTCGTGTTCTGGCACTAGTCAGGTTGTAAGTGGACTAAACGGAGGCACAACCTATTTCTACCGCGTTCAGGCCGTGAATGCCGTAGGGCCATCCAATGAATCGAATTATACTCAGGTTAGTACACCGACGCTTGGTCCACCCAACATTCTTGCCGCGACCAACATTAAATCTGATCGGTTTACAGCCAACTGGTCAACGGTGAGCAATGCGACGTCCTATCGGCTCGATGTCTCAACAAGCCCCACGTTCTCAAGCTACGTTTCGGGATATCAGAACAAGACAGTATCAGGCACCAGTGATGTGGTTTCCGGTCTGACAGCAAAAACTACGTATTACCTCCGTGTTCGCTCAATGAGCGGATCATCGCCATCAGCCAATTCAGTGGTCTATCTTGGGGCAAACCTGGACCGAAACTTCATTAAGTCAACCGCGATTCAGAAATCGGGCATTACCGCGGAGAATCAAATTGATCCTCTTAGTGTTCAAGATCGCTCGGTTACCATGGGTTTTCATGATGGCCTGGGGAGATCAACCCAGCAAGTGAGTTTCAAACAATCACCGGCGCAGAGCGACATGATTCAAGCCGTCTCGTATGATGAATTCGGTCGTGAGGCAATCAAATACCTGCCCTTTGTTAGCGGGACCGATGGCTGGATGAAACCGGACTTCCTGCCCGTTGACCACGCCAACTATGCGACCTCCTCTAATCCGCAATATCAGTTTTACCAAAATACGACGAAGGTAGCGACCACCACCAAGCCCTTTTCGAAAGCGAACCTGGAAGCCAGCCCGCTGAGTCGGCTCATTGAACAAGGAGCGCCCGGATTGGAATGGCAACCGGATGCTACCGTATCGTATGCCTCTACGGATCGTACTGTGAAGCACGATTACCCTTTCAATGGAGCCAACGAAGTATTGCTGTGGACGTACACGGCGCCGTCGGCAACCTATCCGCTGGGCATGGTATCCGCCGGCGCATCGACCTCACTGCAGTACTATGCGGCCAACACCCTGCGGAAGAACAAGACGAAGGATGAACAGCTCAATGAAGTGATCGAATACGTTGATAAGTCCGGGAAGACCCTACTGAAACGCGTTCAGGCCGGTGCATCAACGACGATCAATGACACGAATTATGCCAGCACCTACTACATCTACGATGACCTGGGCCAGCTTGTCTATGTTGTCCCTCCGGAAGCGACCAAGCAACTGTCAAGCTTCCATGATGCATCGGCAACAAGCAAGAACAATTTCATGAGTCGATGGGCTTTCCGATATAAGTACGACGGACGGCGGAGGATGGTCATCAAGCAGGTTCCCGGCGCCGATTCGGTTCGCATGGTGTATGATGCCCTCGACCGCCTTGTGCTTACCCAAGACGGTAACCAACGGCTGAGCAACAAGTGGAGTTATACAAAGTACGATCAACTGAACCGCCCCATAATTACCGGCATTTACACGCACGGATCACCCATGATTCAATCGGCGATGGCATCACAGCTTAGTACATCGCTGTTTCATGAGAAGTATAACGGGGTTGCTGCCACGGAGGGGTATACCAATACGTTCTTCCCGATGACAGGGACATTGCCGCTCACCGTAACTTACTATGATAACTATGCTTTCCGTTCATTGTGGACCGGGACGTGGACGTATTTGAATGAGACGCTAAAAGACACGACCAACAGTGTGGTAACCCCACAGCCCACAACGGACTTCTTGTGGGTGAACGGTCAGGTGACGGGTACGAAGGTGAGGGTACTGGATGGCGGTGCAACCAACACATTTACATGGCTGAAGTCGGTGAGCTACTACGATGCCCGCAAGCAGTTGATCCAGTCCCTCTCGGATAACTACAAAGGAGGTACCGACCGGATTACCAACATCGTTGATTTCACAGGGAAGGTCCTGAAATCCAAGGCCACCCATGTGGAACAAGATGTGACGTGGAAGGATCTGGTGGGCACCACCCTCGTGGGCAATAAGCTGGACCGGACACAATCGGGAAGCGCATGGAATGCGGGAGCGGTTTCAACGACAGTGCTGGCGGCAAGTCAGGCTGGATGGGTGGAGTTCACAGTGAATGAGATAACTTCAAATAGGGTCATTGGCTTGTCAAGCACCAATGCAGACGCAGGCTATTCAACAATGAACTATGCGTTGAACCTGAATGGATCCACTTTGACGGCCTATGAATCAAATACCCCCACCGCAATAGCCGGAGCAATCGTCGTTGGCGATGTCCTGCGCATTGAACGGGCGGGCACCACCATCACCTATAAGAAGAACGGAACCGTTGTACGGACTTCACCAACCGCGTCAAGTTCTATGCTTATGGTCGATGTGTCCATCAAAGACTATGGAAAAACCATCACCGATGTACGTGCTTCGTTCGCCTCCTCCACACGGATCATTACCCGCAAGTTCGAGTATGATCACGCCGGCCGCCTGACCCGTGTACGGCACCAGCACCAGCTTCTCCCCGGGGGATCCGCACCTAAGATATACATCCTGGCCAACGAGTATAATGAAATGGGTCAGCTTGTGGACAAGCGACTGCATTCCACCGATGGCACTACTTATAAGCAAAGTGTAGACTACCGCTACAACATTCGAGGATGGCTGGAGTCCATCAACAATTCTTCCCTGGCGGTGAATAGCAGCAATGACGAAACCAACGACTTGTTCGGCATGGAGCTACGGTACAACGTCCAGGACCCTGATCTTGCCAACAGCCAGTTTTACAACGGGAATATCAGCGGCGTCAAATGGAGCAACTATCCGGGAACGGGTCCAACCAGAGAGAAAGGATATGTGTATGACTATGACCCCATGAACAGGATCAAGTCCTCGGCGTTCCGTTTAAAAACCCTGGTCAATGGTGTTACCTCCTGGAATACCCAGGGGAACAACGCGTTTGCTGAAACCGGATTTAACTATGATCTGAATGGAAACCTTTCGACGCTTATTCGAAATGACGGAAGGGCATCAAGCACTATGGACAACCTGAGCTATAACTACGGCAGTGGTGGCGGCAACCGGTTGAAAAAAGTCACCGATTCCGGAGATCCCTTTGCCGGCTTCATCGACGGGGCCAATGCTGCAAATGAGTACACCTATGATTCGGCCGGAAACATGGTGGGCGATCTCAACAAAAGCATTACGATTACCTACAACCACCTGAACCTTCCCGAGGTGGTGAAGCGCGGCAACGATACCCTGCGCTATGTCTACGATGCTTCGGGCCGGAAGCTCTGGCAAGGTGCTATTTTCGACCGCGGGGTGAAGGCAACGGATTATGCCGGGGAGTTCATTTATGAAAATGACGCCCTTCAGTTTGTAAACCACGAAGAAGGCAGGATCGTTATTGCTTCCAACACGCAGGTATACAAAAATCCCGCACAATACACCGACGATTTCACAGCAGTAAATGCTACCTTAGCTACTGTGACACAGAACGGCGCAGAAAACTATGTGAGGGTTACTTCCAACGGCACCACAGCCCGGACGGGAGTGTTTCCGATCAGTCCGGGAGGTCAGCCATTCTCTGTTGTTGCCGGAGAGCAGTATCGTATCCGGGTGAAAGCATACCGAACCGGTTCCAGCCCTGCGTATATCCAGGTGAAGGCCGGTGGGGCGGATGTTGTATGGCCGGGTGCCTCTATCGCTGCCAGCGCAGGCTCGGAGTCCTGGTCTGAGCAACTGGTCATTATCCCCGCGGGGGCGACCACGTTGCAAGTGGGTGTGAACTGGAATACGGTTACCGCGAATGAGATACTGTATGTGAACGAAGTAGAGATCACCAAACTCGCCACCGCCGCACCGGAGTACCAGTACCACCTCAAGGATCATTTGGGCAACGTGCGGACCACGTTTACTTCCAAGGCACCGACAACGACGAGCTATACCACAAACTTTGAGAGTGGTTCGAGCCCTGATTTTCTCAATTACACACGCACGCCCTTTGACCTGGTTGACCACACCGATGCAGGGGGTACAACGTATTCCTATGTACAGTTGCTCAATGGTGGCGTTAACGGTCGCACGGGAGTAGCAAGGACATTTGCCGTGATGCCCGGTGATGAGGTGACCATCAGTGCCTATTGCAAGTACATGAATCTGAGCACGACCAACAATCCCAGTGCGTTCATTACCTCATTGGCAGCGGCGTTCGGTGTATCGGCAGGCTCTACCGGGGAGCAGTTGAAAGTATTCAATAACCTCAATGCGTTTGTTGGTCAGGTATCTGGCGGTGCCTGGGGCCGGGATGCTCAGTCAGTGCCGATGGCCTTCGCTACGATCCTGTTCTTTGACAAGGACTACAACTTCGTGGATGCTACATGGGACAGGGTGACTACTACGGGTGCACAAACCAGCGGGTCTGTAAAGCAACCGCCGCATGATCTTGTTGGAGTAACGGCCAAAGCGCCGGCTGCGGGGTATGCGTATGTTTTCCTAAGCAATGAGCATCCGACGTATGTGGATGTTTACTTTGATGATGTGACGGCTTCGGTGACGCCGTCGATGGTGGTGCAGGTGGAGGATTATTATCCATTTGGCTTGGTGTCTGGGTCATATCAACGAGAGACTTCTTTGCAACAGAACTATAAATACAATGGCAAGGAATTTCAAGATGAATCAAGCATTGGATGGCTAGACTATGGAATGAGGATGTATCAGCCGGAGATCGCGAGGTGGAATAGGCCAGATAGACTTTCGGAGGCATATAATGCTGCTTCACCATATCATTATGCAGGAAACAATCCAATTAGATTCGTTGACATAAATGGTGACTATTTTACTGGAGATACGCATCATGTTGACAGGCTCAAATCAGAAGCCAAGGATGGAGTTGAGAAAACTGCAGCTGCAATTAAGTCATTAGTAGAGGCTATTGACAATGGATGTGTAAATCCATCTGACCTGAATTCCACTGTGGATGCAATCAACGCGGCCGCTGAAAAGAATACTGAATTCAGCAATACGGTTAGTGAAATAAGTGAGCTTGAGAATTCAGACCAAGAGTACAACATTTTGGGCAGTTCGCTTCCAGGTGGAAAGACAACTTGGAACAATGATTCAAGGGCAGTTTCAGTAAGGACAAACGGCGACATAGGAATTACAGCTCATGAACTCAAACATGCATATCTGTTCGAAACTGGGGCCACGAGTTTAGGAGCGCTTCCAGGAAATATTGGTCGAGGTTATGGAATGTATGACATAACGGATGAAATTTCGGCCTACCAAAGACAGAAACTTTTTGATCCGAATAATTTGCCTACACCACTTGAGGATGGAATTAGTTCATCCAACGTAAGGAAGATCAAGGATGATGATAATGCATTTGCTTACAAAAACTTACCAGAAATTCAGATTCCCCATTGGGCTAACAAGGGAGTGATGTATCAGGATATGGCTGATAGGTATGGCCACGCATTCCGAGCAAATGGGGTTACCTACTATCCAAACAAGAAGTCTAAATGAAAAGGATTCAAAAGACATTACTATTCAGTCTCTGGGTTTTGGTTTCTAACTGCAAAGCGCAAAGCGTCGCTGTTGGTACGTTCGAACGTTGTGAGCGAGGCAACGAGGCAAGGGCAATGTTGACAACATCCCTTGAACTAATTTCCAATGGGCGATTTGTCTACAGGGTTGACGGTGACGCTAGCCCGCTCCTCCGGGCGGAGGGTAGCTGGCGTATGGAAGGAAGCAAGATTCGGTTCACACTAACAAAGCCTGAATTTGACAGGGATACCCTCTTCATTACCAATGTTACAACTCAACATACCGGCGTTCATGATGGAATGAGGAGTATTTTAGTCAAATGGTCTGACGACGCAACTTTGTTTTACGGGGCGAAGGTTATCGCAGGAAAAGATACAATTGAGGTTAACTCAAGTGCAAAAATCCTGATTCCAACCACAGTCTTGTCCATTTCAATTGAGAACGGTGGAAAGGTGATCACCTATCACTTCGATTCAAAATTGGGCGACGATGAGTTTACATTTTACTTGACTTGGATTGGGTTCAACTTTGAGTGGATGAAAGACCTTCCATTTTCGGTCCTTGATTTCAGTGGAGACAAACTCACTTCCTCATCAAAATGCTTTGTAAGGACTAAAAGATAGCAGTATCGTAACCATCCGGTGAACCCGGAGTTGGTCGGGAGTTTCCTCCCGACCCATCGAAGGAGTACTAGTAATGCGAAGGGACATTTGTCCGAGCCAATGCGCGGAATAGCCATGTTTATTTTGTCCAGCAAACCTTAACTTGTTCCATGATCCGGTTTAGCCATCTCCTGGGCTTTATGCTTGCCTCCATTTTGGGCTTCGGGCAGGAGTTGGATACTGCATCTCTGAACAGGGCGGCGAAGACAAAGGATTCTCTGCAGATGACCATCGGTCAATGGGACACGAGGGCCCATCAGCAATACAGTCGTAAACTCGATAGCGTTCAGTCGCTGGCGAATGTTAACCGGTTCACCGATTCTCTTAAAATCCAGGGTTGGTCCGACAGCCTGCGTCATAAAATTGAAGCGCGGTTTGCAGCTCCAAGAATCCCCCTTATAGCGCGCGTTTAGCCCGTGGGTATGGCGCGACGTCTCCGACGCGTGCCGGTTTGAGCGTTCTTTGAAATTGTAATACCACGGCTCGTGGTACGAAGCAGAGGGCTAGCAGAATGTGGAGCGAGTATGATTGTTAGGTTTTCCGTACAGTCAAGAGCGCCGGCAGTCCCACGACAATCTTACACCTGTTTGTTCCTAATAAGGAACAGCCCAATAAGCCAGGATAATCCTATCGCTTCTTGCGGAGATGGACCGCTTTTAATCAGGATTTGCAGTGACCGCACTGGTGCAGGCGGTTGTATTCCCTCCGCTCGCGGGTAGACTGCTGGATATTTCGGGAAAGTAGCCGGCGGTCGAGGGAAATCCCTTGTTCCGCCTCATTGGGTGTAAGGCC
>CAYMPU010000034.1:0-4507 GCA_964392375.1 uncultured Ohtaekwangia sp.
CCACCTACACGTTTACAGTGCCTGGCAGCTACACGGCCTCGTTGACTGTTACGGCCCCCGATGGGTGCGCAAGCGTAGCAACACGACCCGTTGATGTTCCTGTGCCGCCGTCGGTTACATTCACCACAATCAATCCCTGTGCTGGACAAGATGCAACATTCGCCGATGCATCAACGATGATTCCCGATCCGGTAGTTGGATGGAACTGGAGCATGGATGGAAATTCCGTAACGGGAAACCCCGCATCATACGCTTTCCCCACTCCGGGACAGTTCAATGTCATGATGACAACAACCCATGCTTCGGGTTGTCAGTACACAGCATCCAGCAATATCACCATTCATCCCTCACCGACTGCGGATTTCATGGCTTCCCCGGACCGCGGCGAACCACCACTCATGGTTCAATTTGAAAATTTGTCGTCAGGAGCAAATCAGTATGCCTGGCTGTTCACTGACAATGCGCCAGCGACAAGCACACAAACCTCCCCGGTCTACACTTTCCTCGATCTGGGTGAGTACATGGCACGGCTCACGGCGACAAACAGTTTTGGTTGTGCGGATACCCTGAGCAAGGAAATTGTGGTGCTCATCCCTTCCGTTGACCTCGTACTGACCAATTTTTCATTGTCACCCGATCCCGTCAATGGACAGCTGAGATCCACGGTAACCATCACCAACAATAGCAACATCCCATTGCAAACCGCAGAGGTTGCTTTGCATCTTTCCGAGAAGGCCATGGTTAGCGAAACCGTCACGATGAACCTTGCAGCGGGAGAGTCAGGCGCAAAAACACTTTCATTCACATTCTCACCGGAGCAGTTTGAAGCGCGGTTCGTGTGTGCGGAGATTCTTTCCGAAAAGGACATCGCGCAAGACAACAACAAGCGCTGCCTCTCGTTCACCGCTGAAGATTACATCTTTGCGCCTTACCCCAATCCCAGCCATGGGACAGTTCAGATAGATTGGATTTCCGAAAAGCCAGGGTCAGCGCGAATCACCGTGTACAATTCCATGGGAAAGCGTGAATACGAGTGGGAGACAGCGTCGGCAGCCGGACTGAACCAATCGGTGCATGATCTCGCCTTTCTTTCGGCAGGGATGTACTACATCACCATTCAAACGGCCACTTCACTGCAAACACTGCGGTTTCTACGGCAGTAAGGCGCTTGCGCATTCATCCTTCTTGCTAACTTTAGGATAAATTTGGCTTTTCTCCATGAAGATTAAACTTGACCCCATCGACCGCAAAATCCTGGAATTGCTTCAGGCTAACTCCAATATTACGAATGCTCAGCTTGCCCAGGAGGTTGGATTGTCGGCCGCACCAACCCTGGAGCGCGTAAAGAAACTGGAGACCGCCGGCGTACTGCGAAGCTACCACGCCGTGGTTGACCCTGCCAGCGTTGGACTTGGTGTGAGCACATTTGTTATGGCCTCCCTGAAGGGACACAACAAGGAGAATATCTCGAAGTTCATGAGTGCCATCAAGGAGATCAAGGAAATCGTGGAGTGTCACCACGTAACCGGTCAGGCTGACTTCATCCTTAAGATTGTAGCCACAGACATCCCGGCGTATCAGAATCTCATGCTTGAAAAGGTCACCAATATTGAAGTCGTTGACAATCTTCAATCGATGGTCATCCTGTCGACGTTCAAGGATACGAAGCAAATTCCCATACCGGAGGCATGATGTCAGTCAAGACGCAGGTGCTCAACGACAGCCAGATCCGGCAAAAGATCCGCCGCATGGCCTTCCAGATCTACGAGAGTAATTTCTCGGAGAAGTCGGTTGTGCTGGCTGGTATCGATGGTCAAGGCTATTCACTGGCAAAAGGTCTTGCCAGAGAGCTATCCTCCATTTCACCCATCAAAGCCATCCTGGTGAAAGTGACGATGAACAAGGAAACCCCGGATCGCGGCGAAGTTACCCTCGATGTGGAAACGTCGACGCTAAAGAAAAAATCTGTCGTCCTCGTGGATGATGTGTTGAATACCGGAAGAACGCTTGCCTACGGCATGAAGCCCTTCCTGTCCATGGAAGTTAAAAAGATTGAGGTCGCTGTGCTTGTCAACCGAAGCCACCCACAGTTTCCGATCCAGCCGCAGTATACAGGCTATGAGCTCTCCACCACGTTGAACGAACATGTCGCCGTTGTGCTGGGCGAGAAGTCCGCCGTTCACTTGCATTGAGTATTTACTAAAACCACGTTTTATGTCTGTCCATTCCAGCCCCGAGCGGAAACGCATCACTACGCACCAGCTTCAGGAGATGAAGAATCGTGGTGAAAAAATCGCCATGCTCACAGCCTATGACTTCAGCATGGCTCGCATCATCGACAAGGCCGGCATTGACGTCATATTGGTTGGCGACTCAGCCTCCAATGTTATGGCTGGCAATGAAACCACATTGCCCATCACCCTCGATCAAATGATCTATCACGCTACGTCGGTTGTACGGGCCGTCAAGCGTGCCCTCGTCGTTGTGGACATTCCGTTTGGCTATTACCAGGGTAGCTCCGGCGAAGCACTGCGGTCGTCGATTAGAATAATGAAAGAATCCGGCGCGCACGCGGTGAAGTTGGAAGGTGGGAGTGAAGTAAAAGACTCTGTGTTGCGGATACTCAGTGCGGGTGTACCCGTTATGGGGCACCTGGGCCTGACACCACAGTCTATTTACAAATTCGGAACCTATACTGTTCGCGCCCGCGAAGAAACAGAAGCAGCAAAATTGGTGGAAGATGCCAGGCTACTGGAAGAATGCGGGTGCTTCGCCCTCGTGCTCGAGAAAATTCCTGCCGCGTTAGCAGAGAAGGTAGCGAAGATTGTAAAAATCCCCGTCATCGGTATTGGCGCCGGGTCTGTGGATGGCCAGGTACTGGTGATGCAGGACATGCTGGGCATCACGCATGAGTTCAAGCCCAGGTTTTTGCGGCGGTATGCAGACCTTAACGAGATCATAACTTCCGCTGTTGGTCAATACGTCGCGGATGTAAAAGCAGTGAAGTTTCCTGGGGCAGAGGAGAAGTACTGATTCCTTGGTTCGAGGATTGTAAAGGAGCTCTGCATATTGAGCATGATTCCTCTGCGGAACTTCGCGCTTTGGCGGTGGTTACTCACACGTTCACTCGTAGGGGACCCGTAAACTATTCGCACACGATTAAGCTCGAGGCATCATCCACAATTCCAAACCACACCACAGCGTACTTTCCATAAATCCCAATACCAATTCCCTTCCACTCCAATTTCTCCCAGGTCCCGGAATTAATCAGTAGGGGGTTGTGTCCGGCACTCTTCTTCCATCCTTCAATGCCTTCATCGGCTTCGGCGCCGTCGGAACTGTAAAAGGCAATTTCGTAGCCTTCTCCTTCGTAACCGGAAATCTCTTTCGGCTTGTCCCACATACACTTTGCCTGTTTGTGATCCGGTGTATAGCAGCATGAAGACCAGGTGCCTTTGTCGGACCAACTGTGCGGATTGCAGTCACCCCGGTTCTCGTAGTCGAAGTGGTTTTCAAGATCGCGAACGTGCGCCTGGGCTACCCGTGTAAGTTTTTCGCTGTAGGGGATGGGCTTCAGTCTTTTTGATTTCCGGTACTGCATGATGAGATCATACAACTTCTTTTCTTCACCGGAAACGCAAACCGGCTGGGCGGCAACGAGTTGGGCGCTGAACAAAAACAGAAGGAAGCTGGTAACGTTTTTTAGCATCGGAATAAGGGTCAAAGACGGGTAAGGAGATGTGGAGCTAACGCCTTTAGTTGACCAAAATTACCCTTTATGTGGTCTTATTTTCCTAATTTACCGCCCTTATCAGTATTCAAAGAATTAATCAATACATCGCACCATGAGCAATCAAAAAATAACCATCTCCAATGGCAAATTGACCGTGCCGGACCAACCGGTCATCCCTTTTATTGAAGGCGACGGCACAGGCGTGGATATCTGGCCCGCATCACAGTTGGTATTCGACAAAGCCGTTGAAAAGGCCTACGGCGGCAAGCGCAAGGTAGAGTGGAAAGAAGTATTGGCTGGCGAAAAGGCTTTCAATAAGACGGGCAACTGGATGCCCGAAGAAACTCTTGCAGCATTTAAGGAATACCTCGTGGGTATTAAAGGCCCCCTCACCACACCCGTTGGAGGCGGTATTCGTTCGCTGAACGTAGCCCTGCGCCAGGATCTTGACCTCTATGCGTGCGTGCGTCCTGTACGCTGGTTCAAAGGTGTTCCTTCACCTGTGAAAGAGCCGCACAAGACGGACATGACCATTTTCCGCGAGAACACAGAAGACATTTATGCTGGGATTGAATTTCAGGAGGGCACCGAAGACAACAAGAAGTTCCTGAACTATTTCAAAGAGTCATTCCCCAAGCACTACAAGAAGATCCGTTTCCCTGAAAGTTCAGGAATCGGCATCAAGCCGGTATCCCGTGAAGGTACTGAGCGGCTGGTTCGCGCAGCATTGGAGTACGCCATCCGGCTAAAGAAGCCCAACGTCACGCTGGTGCA
>CAYMPU010000035.1:0-78956 GCA_964392375.1 uncultured Ohtaekwangia sp.
ATGGGTATTTGTTGGGGCAAAAGTAAGGAGATAGATGGACCTGTTGGATGAAGGAGGAGTTAGGAGTTAGGAGACAGGAGGAAGGAGCACTCCTATCTCCAATCTCCTGTCTCATACCCCGCCGCGTCTATAGCCGGTCGCCTTCCCATCTGAAGAATTCTCGAACACATTCAAAACACATCCAAAACACATACTGAAGCGGGTCTATAGAACGTCTGTAAAACATCTATTGCGGCTCTATGCAACTTGTATAGCGGAGTCTATAGCGGGTATATAGCAGGTCAATAGGAGGTTTTTGACCACAATTCCCAGATCACCCCGGATGTCTTGTTCGAGAAAACGCTCCATTCAGGTCAAAAACGCAGATTTTATAGAGATGAACCCCTATTGCAGCGCCAGAAGGGCATTTTATCGTGATTTAACTGGTAAGAGTATGGTATGCATATGGTAAACATCTGGTAAAGACTGGTATTTATCTGGTGTACGTCTGGTACTGGCTGGTGTACGTCTGGTAATGACTGGTATCTATCCGGTATTTTCTGGTTAGTGTCCGGCAGGTATTGGGTTGGCATGCGGTGTAATTCAGACGAGTCTGATGGCATGTCGCCCCATGGCCGCTCGGGTTGTCTGAACTGTGATTTTCGAATGATTATTCTGATTGCCATGATTGACTCTTTAACTCCAATCACGACATCATTCAAATCATGTGCAAATCACAGTTCAGACAACTGCTCCTTCAATGGGTCGGGAGAAAACTCCCGACCAACTGGGAGCGCATTTCCATCCGACATGGCACTACTCAAACTGGTCTATCTGGCGTTTCGCACCATCCGGAAAAAGTGGACCTCTCCGCTGCAGAACTGGAGCCTCACGGTCTCCCAGTTATCTATTTGGTTCGAGGGGCTTCTGAATTTATCTTTATGAAAATGATGTTGAAATATGGAAAACCCCTCGCTCATGCTGGGCTTGTTTCCCACATTCCAACATCTTCAATAATTATTACTGACACAGTTCATTTTACATGCCCCGGAAAATAGAATTAGGAGCTTACTCACGGGTCTGATTACAGATTACAGACACTGATTTCCGATTACTCCCAGTCCTGATTGAGGCTTCTTATATTTACTATCGTATCAACCTTAGACTTTCACGAAATGGGCTCACCCGGTTGTACACCTGTTATTCGGAACATCAGTGCGATATTCGTTTGCATCGCCGCCCTGTGGAATGCAACACCTTCGTTCTCCCAGGATTCCCTTACCAACGACATTCTGACCACCCGCGTATTTCGCAAGGGGATTTATCGGTTCGCGGATGAATTCCGCACCAACAGTCCAGGCGAGACGGGCGAGTTCACCGTGAAATCTGACACCGGGAAGTACGAACACTTCATCCTTTATCAAAAGGGAAAGAAGGTCCGTTATATGTATGGGTTCTCGGACGGGAAAGCGGTGTATCTCAACGCCAAGGTGTATGGACAAACCAATTACTTTGTCAGGATACTCGTGCTCGGGCCGATCAGCTACCTGGAAGATGGGAGAGCAAAAGTGAGCGAGTATTTTGAAGGAGCTTTTTCTACAAGCTTTGCTGGTGGCATGGTGGGGGGCGCGATCATCGGGGGCCTCGCAGGTGCCACGGCTGTCGAATATGGCATAAACAACCCGGGCTGGGTGGTCTACCTGACGGATACGGACGGCAAAGCCTATGCCCTCGACAGGGAGACGATGGAGTCCATCATGACAGAAGCCGACCCCGAATTGCTCAAACAATTCGACGCGGAAGAGAAGAAGTCAAAGAAGTCCCACAAGGTGTTGTTGAAATACCTGGTCGAGTTCAATCAGCGTGCCCTGACGAAACAGGGGGCTTCGCAGAAATAGCCGGGAGCGGAGCTGGAATCAAGGAGGAATACAGAACACAGGATAAGATGTTCTTTGCCTGTGGGGAAATATTGGTTCCCTTTAGGCTTGCAAGAAGCTAGAAGGGAAATACGGAATTGGGAAAATGGCGGGGGCTGATCCTGTTGGTCTAGGCATTCCCTCTCAGGTCCGTGGTGCCGTGGTCCGGAATTGCAGTCCGGACACATTCGAAGCACATACTGCCTCGAAGGAGAACTTTCAGTCCATATCATACCTGTGCGTCCTACCATCCCGGTGCTGGTTTGCACGAACGTCAACTTAACAATAACTCTTCCCATAGCCAATAGAAATCTCCACCAGCCCTTTGCGATTGGTCATGAGTGCCGAGCCAAGGCGGTTAGTGACAAGGATCCCCTTCTCCGATCTCTTACCTCCTTCCTCCTATCTCCTCCCTCCTAACTCCTAACTCCTTCCTCCTTCCTCCTCTCTCCTATTTCCCTTAGCTTTACGTACCAAATTAAACACTCATGGAACTCATCAAAGTAAACCCCCAGGTCGCGCCCTTCATCGCGCTAATCGAACTTTATCGTCCTAAGGAACTCAACGCGTTGAACCCACAGCTGATGGGTGAGGTGCGTGATGCGCTGCAAGAGCTTGACCGCAATGATCAGGTGCGGGTGATCATCATCACCGGCAACGAGCAGGCCTTTGCGGCGGGGGCGGATATCAAGCAGATGGCCGACAAGAGTGCCGTCGACATGCTGTTGCTGGACCAGTTCAGTACTTGGGATCAGATCCGCAAGACCAAGAAGCCCATCATCGCGGCTGTGTCGGGGTTCGCGCTGGGTGGTGGCTGTGAGTTCGCCATGACGTGTGATATGATCATCGCTTCAGAGACGGCTAAGTTCGGGCAGCCTGAAATCAAATTGGGAACTATCCCCGGTGCGGGCGGTACGCAGCGGCTGACCAAGGCGTTGGGAAAAGCCAAGGCCATGGAGCTTATCCTCACGGGCCGTTTCCTTTCCGCGGAGGAAGCACTCGCGTACGGACTTGTGATCAAAGTGGTGCCCGTGGAGCACTATCTGACGGAGGCCATTGCGCTCGCGAAAGAAATTGCGCAGATGTCGCCCATCGCTGTACAGCTGGCCAAAGAGGCGGTCAACCGTTCTTTTGAAACACTGCTGGATGAAGGGCTCATGTTTGAGCGCAAGAATTTCTACCTCACGTTTGCCAGTGCCGACCAGAAAGAGGGCATGAAGGCATTCATTGAAAAGAGAAAGCCTTCGTTCCAGGGTAGGTAACGAAGGCTTCCAAAGGGATCGTTTCGATCCGGGAGATTATCTCACTGAAATACCGAATCCAACCGTAATCGTGTTGTAGCGCTGGAAGGTATAGTCACCGTGCAGCGTGAATACGGCAAGCTTCAGTCGCAGACCGGCGGTCATCCGGGGGCCGGAGACGCTGGACGTAATGTTGATAGGATCCGTCATCGTTGCTGCAGAGGGGGGCGGCGCACCGGTATCATAGGTACCTGTTGCCTTAAACGAGCCACTGGAGAAGTTATAGCCCACACCGCCGTAAAGGGTCAGCACAGAGAACTTCTTTCCGATGAGCGCCTGGATGGTGGTGGCGCTGAAGTCAGCCTTACCTTTCTGGTTAGGGTTGTTCGTAGGATCAAAGCTCACTTCCGAAGTAAATGATGTGTATCCCACCAGTGCCGACAGATCGAACGGCACCTCTTTGATGCCTGGGATATGCTGTTTGATGTCGTGCTGAATGGCGAAACCGATCAGGTTCACGTTGGCGCCTCCGGAAGGACTTACAGAAGCCCAGCGTACTTTGAGATCCGTATTCCATGGCAATCCAATACCGAGGTTGACCATGGGAAGGGGTAAGCCACCCAAAGGTATCTTGCTAATGTCAACACCGGGAGGACCCTGAAACTCTGATCCTGGAATCGGAGTGCCTGTTGTTGGATCCTTATACTGGTAGGTGGGGGTCGTTTCAGGACCAATGAATGTCGGTGCCATACCGTTGGTCGGGGAAACAATATTCAGTGTTTGAAGTTTGGCGTTGTCCACCTTGTAAAAGGAATCCTCCGAAGGAAATTGAATGGAGCTAACCGAGAGGGTCAGGTCAAATCCAAACTTCTTGTGGTTGGCCGCCGTGTTGTACCAGCCCTGGTTGAGACCGCTACCAATGGCATTGAGCGCGGGTTCCAGGTATCCCTGGGCAAGGTAGTTGGCATCCGCCTGACTCCCCTTGAGCAGATTTTCCAGATCAGACTGTCCGAGCGTACTGCCCGAGACAAACAAACCGGACACAAATACGATCAGCGTAATGAGTTTTTTCATGGTTTCAGAAGGATAGTTTTGGGAAAGATAGCGATTGCACCATAAATCCTAAAATGAATGCCACCGTAACCATAAGGCCAGAAAGACGCCCAAAACTCTATCTTTAGGACCAGTTTCATGTCCGCTTTTGTCTACACCGTCGGTATTTTCCTCTTACGCGCCGCGTACCGGGTAGCCGCATGGTTCAACCCCAAGGCAGAAGCCTTCCGTGAAGGTCGCCGGGAGCAGGCTCCCATCCTCAGAGACACCTTTCCATTACCCAAAGGCTCCACGTTGGTTTGGTTTCACTGTGCTTCGCTAGGAGAATTTGAACAGGGCAGACCGGTGATCGAGGCTCTAAAAGCCCGGCGGCAGGATGTCCGGATCTTGCTGACCTTCTTCTCCCCCTCTGGCTACGAGGTGCGCAAGAACTACGAACATGCCGATTATGTTTTCTATCTGCCATGGGATACGGAAGCCAACGCACGGTGGTTTGCGGAGAACGTTCGTCCCGCTCTGGTGGTATTTGTCAAATATGAATTCTGGTATCATTATAGCCAGGCGCTGAAGCAGAAGAACATCCCCCTGATTTCTATTTCTGCCATCTTCCGCCCTGATCAGATCTATTTCAGGTCACACGGCGCTCTCTTCCGCACCATCTTGCACAACTTCACACACTTCTTCGTGCAGAACGAAGCCTCCGCATTCCTTCTCAAGTCCATGGGCATCACTGCCTACACTGTTGCTGGCGATACCCGATTCGATCGTGTTAGCCAGATTGTCAGACAAGCCCAAGAGAACGACATCGCCCGTTCGTTTAAAGGAGATAGGAAAATCATGGTGATTGGCAGTGCGTGGCGAGAAGACATGGATGTATTAATCCCATTCATGAATGCACACAAGGACGTGATGAAGTTTATTGTGGCGCCGCACGAAATCGACGAGGCGTTCATCGCCAGCATCGAAAAGTCCGTTGATGGAAATACCATTCGCTACACACAAGCGAATGATGCACAGGCCATAGCTTCTGATGTTTTGATTGTCGATCGAATCGGACTTCTCTCTTCGCTGTATCGCTATGGGGAATTCGCGTTTATCGGTGGCGGCTACAAACAAGGACTGCACAACATACTCGAAGCGGCCTGTTACGGCATCCCCGTATTCTTCGGCAATCGGGCACCCTATCATAAATACCAGGAGGCCGTCGACCTGGTGGCTCGAGGTGGTGCGTTTGCTGTACGTGATGTCGGCGAACTCACGGCCGTCTTTCACAAACTCTCTACAAATCCGGAGCCGTATCAAAAGGCGGCCAAGGTCACGCGTGACTATGTGCACAGCAATCTCGGCGCCACGACGATCATCACCGACTACCTCACCAAAACTCTCGAATCATGGAAGGCCGCGTACTGAAGTCCACGGGTTCCTGGTACGATGTGCTGGGTGAAGACGGAAAGACATACCTCTGCCGGCTCCAGGGGAAACTGCGTCTCGGTGAAACCAAAGAGTCCAACCCGGTGACGGTAGGTGACCATGTCGAGATGATCATCGACAGCCAGGATGCATCGATCACGGAGATCAAACCCCGCGACAATCACATCCTCCGGCAGTCGGTAAAAAGAACCGGTCACAGCAGTGTACTTGCCGCCAATGTCGACCAGGTAATGCTCATCGCCACCCTCAAACATCCGCGGACGAGCGCGGGGTTCATTGACCGGTTCCTGGTGACGGCTGAAGCGTTCCGGATTCCGCAGGTTGTTGTATTCAATAAAAAGGATCTGCTCTCGGAAGAAGAACTCACGCAAGTCGATCATCTGCAGAACTTGTATGGCTCCGTGGGCGTGACCACCGAGCTCATCTCCGCCACTTCCGATGCTTCGGTCGAAAGCCTTCTGGACCTTCTAAAAACCAAGACGACCCTGATTGCCGGTCATTCCGGTGTAGGAAAGTCTACATTGCTTAACCGGCTCTTCCCCCATCTGAAACAATCGGTAAGCGAAATATCTGATGCGACGGAGAAGGGAATGCATACGACAACCTTTGCCGAGATGTTCGTCATCAACGCAACAACCTTTGTCATCGACACCCCCGGTGTCAAAGAATGGGGTCTTTCCGACATGGAGCCGCAGGAGATCTCTGACTATTTCCCGGAAATGCGTGATCGGCGACTGGACTGCAAATACGGCGCACGGTGTCTGCACCTGAGCGAGCCGAAGTGTGCGGTACTCCAGGCGCTCAACGACGGACTGATTCATCCCTCGCGTTACGACAGTTATGTCAACATGGTCACCGGCAAGGACAACCGGAAGTAGTTATGGGATTTTACTCCAGAGTTTGATGTAATCCCACGTCAGGCTAAAGTCGCCCACCTGTACCGACTTTCTTAGCTCGTATTTCACTCGCGTTTTTAGCGCTGCAAAGTCTTCAGCATCGGCACAAAGTGCGAGCGCTTTCTCGCAAACCCGAAACGTCGACAGCTGTTGAGCGCTCTTTCGGGCATACTGTTGCTTGCCCATGGATGTGGTCAGCAACCTCCGCTGCACAAGTGGCTCCGGGAGATACAGATACTGCGTTCGTGGCGATGAGCGTACCCAGAAATCAAAGTCTTCGTAGGCCAGTGATTCATCATAGCCACCCAGGTCATCCAGCAGCGACTTTCGAATCATCATCGTTGGGCTATTGATAAAGTATCGCGAGAGAATTTCCCTGAATATCTTCCCTTGGGGAATGGTGGTATGCGGAAAACGGTCGGAGTGAAGTCCCTGGGCTTTTCCCTCGGCATCGATGATGGTTGCGTCCGAAAACTGAACGCCACACTCCGGATGCGCCTCCATGAGGGCGACGCCGCGCTCCACGCGGGTGGGCATCAGCCGGTCATCGGCTGCGAGATCAATCACGTAGTCGCCGGTTGCTATTTGCAACCCGTTGTTGAAGGCACGGCAATTTCCTTGATTGGCAGCAGAAGGAAGAAAAATGACCTGGGGATGTTGAGTGACAAATGCAGTGATCACCTCCTGGCTTCCATCGCTGCTGCCGTCATCCACGACGATCAATTCGATTGGTGCATACGTCTGGTCCAGCACCGACTGCAACGCCTCGCGCACAAACCGCGCGTGGTTGTAGCACAGGCAGATGACCGATACCCGGGGTGGCATCAGGAGAGTTGTTTTTCGAAACTGAGCTTGATGGAAGGTACACCTCCAAGGCGCAGTTTGAAGTCGAGGAGGCTAAAGTTCGGTTGGCCCTGCAGCGACGAGGTGCCCAGATCGAGCAGGTGCACATGGTGCTTTTCACAGTAGCGGTACAAACCGCCGAGTAACGTCACCATCGGGCTGATCGTGTCGAACTTTTTCAGGTGGCCCGAATAGAAATTGTAGAGGATGTGCCGTTGTACATGGATGGCAATGGAAGCGGCCACCATCTCTTTGTTCAGGAAGGCACCGGAAAGCACAAACGCATGGGGGAATTCCTTTGTCGTCGTCTCCAGTTCCGGCAGCGTCATACTCAGCGCGTGCGACCGCTGCTCACGGCATTTTTGAATAAGGTGGTACACATCCTTCAGGTCGGTGATGCCGAGCATCTTGAAAACGAGGCCTTTTTGCTTTGCTTGCTTGAGGCGGCGCTTTTCCCAGACGGCGATCTTCTCCTCAAACGATAACTTGTCGATACGGATGCCCGAACTCAGTTCTGCATTGGAAACACGATAGCCCTGGTTAAGCAGGATGGTGTGGAGCAGTTCGCCGTTCTTGCGGTAGAACAGTGGCGGCTCGGTGAGCGCAACGATGGAGACACCCATTTTGATCAGGTGACGTTCCACCTGATGGATGAAGTCGTATAGTGTCTGTGGAGCCAGGTGATCAGAAAAATGAAACGAACCGAACGGTGCCCGCAACGGCGACCGGGCCACGTGATCGCTAACATGAAAGGCCACCTGGGCCATGATCTTCTGATTCGACTTTTTTAACAGATAGAAGTGTGTCCAGTCCGGGGACTGCAGGGCCAGGTGTTTGGGCAGACCAAAGATGAAGCACTCGAAATCCGGGGAATATCCTGCGGGACTTTCGGTCGATACACTGTACCCGGTTTCCAACTAGTAAGGGATTCTCATTTTTTTGTAGACGAAATGCATCAGCCATGCCGGACCGATCAGCAAGAACTGCAGGTCCTTGAAAAAAGAAGGCTTCTTTCCTTCAACTTTATGTCCATAGAACTGTCCGATCCAGGCCACGACAAAGATGCCCAGACTCACGGCCCACAGCGGGTAGCCAAGTCCACCGACAAAACGGGCCCCGATGAGGCAAACGGCCCCAAAGAGCATCATGCCCAGCGCGAGTGGTAAGGAGAGGGTTATATAATACGCCAGGGTTACGATCAGCATGATGGTTGCCCAGTTGGCGTACGGATTGCCATCACCGAAGAAGGACTGCACGATACCTGAAGGAATGGAGGCAATCATACCTATCACGCTGAAAAAAATCAGTGGCACGCAGATCCAGTGAATGGTCTTGTTGGTTGCATTCTGGTGGCTCTCACCATACTCCTCCAGCAGTTGATCAATCTTGCGCATGGTTACATGTTTAGTTTCGCAAAAGCAGAATGAAAGTTACAGAATTCGCACAAATCCTCAAGTCTTCGTCCGGACACTCGCCCAGTTCTTGAACTGCCAGAACACCTTCCCGGTCGTCAGGTGATTTCCTTTTGCGTCGTGGATCTTTACGATGCAGGGAACCACCACCGATTCAGCCGTGCGCAGGGGGGCCACAATTTGTTCGTCGAACCAGGCATCGGTAACAGAAAATTCAGCGAAGGCATCCATCTTTCCCTGGTAGTGGTAGTCCATCTCGATGCGTTGCATGATCATCCGGTATTTTTTCGAATCCAGGCGCGACAGAAGCAGGAACCCCGTATTAAATTCGGACAGCGTTGCCAATGCACAGGCATGGAGGCCACGGATGTGATTAAAATTGCTTTTGCGGTAGGGGATGCAGGTCTTGAGATGGTTATCCGAAAGCGCAACAATTTCAAACTTATGGGGAAGGTTGAACGGGACCATTCTGGGGTGCGCCACGTTCAGCACCCATAGCCAAAAGGCGGAGTGTTTCGCTTTTTCAAGTATCTTCGCGGCTTCGAACATAAGGTTTCGAATTGTTAAGGTGTTGAGGTGCTTTAGCAGGATCAAGGTAGCTAAAAATTTGAGGGATATATGAAGAAGAAAGTTGTCGTTTTGGGTGCGGGGCTGGTGGGAAAGACCATGGCCATTGACCTTGCTAAATCATTTGACGTGACGTCCGTTGACATCAGCGATGATGCCTTGGCGGCGGTGAAGCAAGCCGGCGTTGCCACGCAGAAGGCTGATCTCAGTGATACGAAGGCATTGAAAGCACTCATCGCACCGTTTGATCTCGTCATCGGTGCCGTGCCGGGATTCATGGGGTATCAGACCGTGAAGGCCGTCATCGAGGCTGGCAAGAACATGGTTGATATTTCCTTTTTCCCCGAGGATCCGTTTGGCCTTGATGAACTTGCCAAGACCCATGGCGTCACGATCGTTACCGACTGCGGGGTCGCACCGGGCATGGGCAATGTGATTCTCGGTCACCACGATAAGAAAATGAAGATCACCCATTACGAGTGTCTTGTCGGCGGACTGCCCGTGACACGTGAGTGGCCTTATGAATACAAAGCTGTGTTCTCTCCGATCGACGTGATCGAAGAGTACATTCGCCCTGCACGTTATGTGCAAAATGGCGCTGTAGTCATCCGGGAAGCACTGTCGGATGCGGAACTGGTCGCCTTCAAGCAGGTCGGCACACTCGAGTCCTGGAACTCCGATGGCCTGCGCTCGCTGATCAAGACCATGAGTCATATTCCGAACATGATCGAAAAGACATTGCGCTATCCCGGTTGTGTTGAATACCTACGCGTGCTCCGTGACACCGGCTTCTTCTCGTATGAAGAAGTCGATGTGAAAGGAAAGAAGATTCGCCCTATCGACCTCACCGCCAGGTTGCTCTTCCCTAAATGGAAGTTGAAACCGGGTGAAGAGGAGTTTACCGTGATGCGCATCCGGATGACCGGCACGGAAAATGGCAAGGACGTCACCTACGAATACAACCTGCTCGACTTCACCGACAAGGCTGGCAACCTTTCGATGGCTCGCACGACGGGATACACGTGCACAGCGGCCGCGCATCTCGTTATGGACGGGACTTATGCGCGCAAGGGCATCTCCCCTCCGGAGTATCTCGGCGAGCACTTCGACTTCATGGTTAACTACCTGAAAGAGCGCGGTGTGAACTACCACGTCACGGTCAAGGGTGCATGAACAACGGAACCCCTGGAAAGAACATCACCAACGAGGAGCTCAACGAGCTTCCCCTCGGCGCCTATGACGGCGAAGTCGTGGTGATTTCCGACCCGGAAAAGGTTCCACATGCCTTCCATGAAATCAATGCGTTCGAGCGCGTAGGCTTTGACACCGAGACCAAGCCGGTGTTTGTCCGAGGCCATCACAACAAGGTCGCCATCCTCCAGCTGGCTACACCCAAAAAGGTCTACCTGTTCAGGCTCAACGCCACCGGCTTCACCCACGACATGAAAGTGTTTTTTGAGAATCCGAAGATCCTCAAGATCGGAGTCGCCATCCGTGACGACATCAAGGCGCTGCAGTTGCTAAAGAAATTTACACCCGAAGGATTCGTCGAGCTCACCACGCTGACCAAGGCGGCAGGGTTCGAAGCAGAAGGCGTAAAGAAACTTACGGCTATGGTCCTCGGCTTTCGCATCTCCAAGAGTGCACAGACCAGCAACTGGGAGGCCCCGAAGCTCGACGAAAAGCAGATCACGTATGCGGCTACGGATGCGTGGGTTTGCTTGAGGATTTATGAGGCGATTAAGGTGCCGTTGATGTGGGATGAGACGCCTTAGCAGCGTTGGATATTGGATATTCAACATTGGATATTGGAAATTTTTGGGTGACTCACAATTGAACTGCCATTCATACTGAAGATGTATACCCGTTCATCCACGAGCCTCCAGAAATATCCAATATCCAATATCCAATTGGCGTGTCCTGAAATCCTGACAAATTCTATCTGGTATTCCAGATTTCAACTAAAATGAAGTGACCCTAGTTTTGTGCTACCAAACACAAAGCTCATGTTAAAAACAGAACAAAAATTTGACCTTGAAGAAAGGCTGATAAATTTCTCGCTGAGAGTCATCAATACCGTGGAGGTATTACCCGACACCAAAATATGCAATTACTTAAGCAGTCAATTGCTGCGATCTGGGACTTCACCCGCCCTAAATTATGGTGAAGCACAGTCCCCTGAATCGAAAAGGGACTTTATCCACAAGTATCAGGTCATCCTTAAGGAATTGCGGGAGACCTCAATTAATCTTCGCATTCTAGATAGAAAATCACTTCTTACGGACTTACCGCTGCTTCAGGAGAATAAAGAGCTTATTGCGATATTCTTTACGAGCATTAGGACAGCCAGAAAAAACGGAAAGGATTGGTAATAGCCGTTCATCCACGCGCCCCCAGAAATATCCAATATCGAATGGCCAATGTCCAATATCCAATGGGGGTAGTGTTGGGATATTGGATATTCAACATTGGATATTGGAAATTTTTAGCGACTCGTAATTGAACCCCCATTCATACGAAGGAGTGTACCCGCTCATCCACGAGCCTCCAAAAATATCCAATATCGAATGGCCAATGTCCAATATCCAATAAAGGGGACCCACTAGGGCTGCGGCGACTTCATATTTGCCTTCAGCGTCCTCCGCGCAAGCACCACGCTAATTAATGTCAGAACGGCTCCCAGTAGCATGGCGGAGCCGGGGAAGTAGATATCGCCGCCGGGTTTGGTGAAGTATGCGAAAAGATTATTCATCAAAGGCGGGCCGAAAATTGACGTCAGGCTCATGAGACTGGTGAATCCGCCCTGCAACTCACCTTGCGCATTGGGCGGAACGACACCGGACATGACGCCCTGCATGGCGGGGCCTGCAATGCCGCCAAGACAGTAGACTAGCGTGAAGGCGTACATCATCCATCCTTCCGTAGAAAAGGCAAAGCAAAGAAAGCCCAGCGAATAGAATCCCAATCCGAAATAAACACTGCGAATCTGGCCGAGGGCAGGAATGATTTTGCGGATCAGCACACCTTGCACCAACGCAAAGGCAAAGCCAATCACGGCAAGGGAAATACCAATGTTGGTGGGCGTCCACTTGAACTTCTCAATTGTGTAGTACGACCAATTGCTCTGCACCGCGTGGGCGGCAACGTAGACGAACGTCAGGGCGACGAGCATGCCGGCAATCACGGGGTACTTCCACAAGCTCACGAGCGTCCCTACAGGATTGGCGCGTTTCCATTCAAACGGACGGCGGTTCTCCGGCTTGAGTGATTCCGGCAGAATAAAATAACCGTAGAGCCAGTTGACCAAGGTCAACGTGCCAGCGACCATAAACGGCACACGATCACCGAAATCTCCGAGCAGTCCGCCAATCATGGGTCCGATGATGAACCCCAATCCAAACGCGGCCCCGACAACACCAAAGTTCTGCGCACGGTTCTCCGCAGTGCTGATGTCGGCAATGTATGCGCCGGCGGTGGTGAAGCTCGCACCCATTGCCCCCGCCACGATGCGGCCTATGAAGAGCCACCCGATAGATGGAGCAAAAACCAGGAAGAGGTAATCAATCCCGAAACCAAACAAAGATCCAAGCAACACCGGTCGGCGTCCAAACCGGTCACTCAGTCCGCCGACTATAGGCGCACAAAAGAACTGGGTAACGGCATACGACGAGATCAGCCAACCACCATAGCTCGCGGCCTGGCTTAGGGTTGCGCCTTCCCCGATCAGCGACATCACCAGTTTGGGCATCACGGGAATGATGATTCCGAACCCCGTGACGTCGATCAGGAGGGTGATGAATATGAAGGCTACGGCCGGGTTGCGTTGAGACATCTTAGATTGCAGCACAAAGTAAGAATTACCTTAGAATATTTGCGAACCCAGGGAGGCTATTGCCTGAAGGGAGTTGGCTTTTGGTAGACCTACCCAAATTCTTTGCGCCTCAGCGACTCCGCGGTTCATTTGGGCGCCAGGGAGACCATTCAATTGATGACCCCATCGCCTTCATCACGACCATTCTCTCCCTCACCTTCTCCTCCACCCGTACCGCCACCTCCAGTTTCATTTTTGTCACATCCGTGAATTCCTGCTCAACGATTTTCAGGTCAAAGTCCTTGATGAGTTTCATGATCTCGGGTGTAGCCGTAAACGCGAAGCTGATGTCAAATCGGGTTACCACCTCACACTCTTTAGGTACCGCTTTGGACAGTGCAGCATCCGCTGCCGCGCGTTAGGCGGTGATCAGGCCGCCGACACCCAGCTTGGTACCACCGAAATACCTCACCACAACGACGAGTACATTGGTGAGTTTGCGCGAGCGGATCTGTCCAAGGATCGGATCGCCGGTGGAGTGATTGGGCTCACCGTCATCGAAAGCCCGCCAGGTTTGGGCGGCCGGACCGAGGATATACGCATAGCCGTGATGTCGGGCGTCGAAGTACTTCTTCTTCAACAGGCGCAGGTGCTCCTTGACTTCCTCTTCCGATGACACCGGATTAGCGAAGGCAAGAAACTTGCTTCCCTTCTCTTTGTATAGACCTTCGGTTGGCGCTTGAATAGTGATGTAGGAATAGACAGTCATGCAACCCGCCATGGGAATATGGCGTCCAAAGGAAAAGATTCCAGTGCCGCGGAGCAACCTTTCCGGCCGTGGCGCGTCCTTTAGGCTGTAAACACGCTTCCCATGAAAAAATCCGCCTTATTTTTCCTCCTTTTCGCATCTGCCACGTTGGTGCTGGCGCAAAACCGTGAAACCCGGAACGTTTCCAGCTTTACCCGCATCTCGTACCGTGTGCCCGGCACCCTCTATCTGAAGCAGGGCAGTCCGCAGAAAGTGGAGCTGGAAGGCCCCAAGAATGTACTTCAGGAAGTAGAGACGGAAGTCAGCGGCGACAGGCTCATCATCGGAAAAGAAGGCAGGTGGATGGACTGGAACTGGGGCGAGAAAGACAACATCAAGGTGTACATCACCATGCCTACCATTGAAGGCATCAGTGTAAGTGGCTCGGGTAACCTCCTCGCGGAGGACAAGATCACGGCTGGCAGTCTCGACCTCAACGTCAGCGGCTCGGGCTCGATGCGTGTGGCGTTCGCCGCAACAGGCAATGTCGAAGCCGACGTCTCCGGCTCGGGGGATATTGACCTCAAAGGATCGTGCGCCAATTTTGACAGCGACGTTAGCGGCTCGGGAAAGGTTTACGCCTCATTGGCTATTCAGGATCTGGCAGACTTCGGTGTCTCCGGCTCCGGGAAGATTGAAGTTCAGGGCAACGCAAAAAAAGCCAAAGCCGGCATCAGCGGCTCAGGCAGGGTAAACGCCGGCAATCTGACTGTAGAGACCTGCGAAATTCGTATCTCCGGGTCTGGTGACATGGACATCAACGTCAAAGAGGAACTTGAAGCCAACATTACCGGCAGTGGGAATGTAACATACACAGGGGATCCCAAGCGGGTGAATAGTCATGCCTCAGGGAGTGGGCATGTGAGGAAGAGGTAGACGCGAGGAGAGAGGAGTAAGGAGTAAGGAGCATCGACCGGATTTCTCCGCTTCGCTAGGAATGACGTTACTTGCCGTAGTAAATGAACGGGGCCCAGAAGTTAGGGTGCTGGAAGTCTTTGCCGAAGTCTCCTTTAATGAATTTGCGTTTGAGGTCGCTGACGATTAGCCAGTACGGTTTGCCTTTGGCTACTTCCTTGTAGAAGCTGCTCATAAAGAGCATCGTTGAGGTATCGTCGACGGGCCAGAGCGAAACGAGGGCAGCATTGGATCCGGCCAGCAACAGCGATTGTGTCAAGCCGGAAACGCCCTCACCAACATACAACTGACCAAGGGCTGTTTGGCACGCGGACAGCACCGTCAGATCGGTTTGCAACTGCAGATTGCTGACTTCCACGGAATTCAGGAAGCCATCCTCACCATCCTGCTCTTTCGCAGGAATGCACATGGCCACTCCGGAAAGCTGAGGTACCTCAGCGACAACAAAACCATGTGTGGCGAGGTGAAGGATCTTGTAGTTCTTGAGCTGACCGCTCTTCGACATGGCTTTGATCCTGTTCTCCGTCATATCGCGTCCAATAAATACATCGGCGCCATTCAGATTCTTGCTGATCGCCTTTACTTCTTCGGTTGTTCCGGGAAGCGCCTTCATTGCCTTTGTCCCAAACAGTGCTCCATACGCTTTTCGAAGGGATGTGCCGGAACGGAGTCCCTCAGCCACCTCGGCTTGCAGCACGTTCAGGTGATCGACGGATGACAGAGGCAATGGATCCACATCCATGGGTTCATAGATTGCACCTCCCATCGCCAACAATGGCTTGCGGGAGGCGTCATACTGGCGTGCTTCGAGCTGCATGAGTACGCTGGTGGAATGGAGGTATCGGACGTTGTAGCGCTCCACAAGATATTTTCCATCGTACATGCGCAGCGCCTCAAACGGAAGAAAGCTAAGAATATCACTGGGCGAAATGATGAGCGTCTTGATGCCCCCGAGCCGGTTGTTGACTGGCACAATCAGGTAGCGCATGTATCGGTTCAGGATGTCTTGCAACATGGCATCGTCCATCCCCGGGTTCTCATAAAAACGCCTTGTGAGTTTAGCGATCTGGTCAAACTCCCTTCGCGGCGCAGTACCCTCCCGATCATAATCGCGAATGACCTGGGTCCGCTGCTGGTTCATGCTGATCCATTCAAATCCTTTTGAGGATTCTTTCAAGTTGTTCTTCTGCTGCTCGGGGCCCGACTCCGAGAAGTACTTGTCATGGAGGTCGCCAACGAAACGTGCATCGTCGTGAAAGATGACGTTCGCATACTTCTTGGTCACGACGAGGATCGTCAGTTCATGCCCGGAGAACACATCGTACATGATGCAGGCCTCATCTGGCTTGAGCAGATTTTGCAGATCGCTTATTACAGGGGGTATCTCGTTACTTCTTGATAGTCGTTCGTTGAGAACGCGCGCCCGGCTGCGTTCCATGACGCCAAAGGTTTGCTCGGCATTGCCGGCACGGGCATAACAAGCTACCAGCCACTGATAGGCACTCATCTGGTTCTGGTAATGCGACAACCGGTCTGTTGGATTCTTATATTGTGGTCCGTACGATGCCAATGCCGCCGACTCTTCAAAGAGATTGGTGGCTTGTTCGAATTCACTTTGCGAGTAATACATCGCTCCCAGGTTGTTCAGGTAGAGCGAGGCATCGTTGAGCCGTCCTTCTTTCTTAGCCGATTCAATTTGGAACCGATAGAGGTTAAGGCATTTTTGTCTTCCCTCCCGACCGGTATTCCAGTACAACAGCGCCAGGTTAGTGATCAATGATGTTTTGATAGCCAGTTTGTACTCCTCGGCCACCTTGAATCCAGCTTCACCATATGCAATTCCCTTCGCGATCGTTTCGGGTGAGGTGGCGTCGAGGTGGGCCATGACGACGGCATTGGCAGATTTAGCGACGCCGTGCATGTATTGACGTTTGACGGCCATTTCGTAGGCAAGGATGGAATACTCCCTGCCCATCTCCAGCTTCTTGGCGTCCGCGCCACGCATCGTGCTGTAGGCCGCGCCGATTTCACTCAACCCCGACACATCGTTGGTGACTACAGCACTTTTGCCAAGGTGGGCCAGGAACTCATTGATGTACTGAATGGCTTTCTCCTGATCTCCTTTGGCACTGTTGTAGGCGATGAGTTGCGTGGTCAACTGCTCGGCGGCAAAATGATTGTCGCCGAAGCCTTTGGATTTGAGTTGGCGATAACCTTCGGTGGCGATTTCAATGGCCTCACTGGGATAGCCCCAGGTGCTGAGCCATTGGGCAGCCCAGGCATAGGCAAGGACGGCCATGGCTTGATTATTCTGTTGATAGTAACGGTCCGCGTTTTTTCTGGCTGACAGGATCAGGGAGTCTGGATGATCAGGGTATTTGTCGTACTCGGCCAAAAGCTTGTACAACGTCAAGGATCGTTCCGTAATCCTTGGCGCTTGTTGCTGGAACCACGCCGCCAGACTGGCAAATGTTTCTTGCTTGGCCAGAATGTTTCCCACGTCCTTCATCTCTTTGAGCACCTCAGCCATCCCAGGATCATCCGGGCCAAATTTGATTCCATCGGTCAGCGCTTTCTTTGCATTCTCCATCTCCCCTTTTGCCGCCAGCACGTAGGCTTTCGAATACCAGAGCGGTGACGACGTCGGTTCCATGGTGAGCGCTCCGTTCACATATGTTTCGGCTTCCGCAATCCGGTTGAGGTAAATCAGCGCCGCCACATGGTTGATGTTGGCCACGATGTTGTCTGGAAATGCGCGTAAAATCTTCTCCGAAACCTTGATGGACTCCCCAAAGTTTCTTTGCTCAACCAACGCGTTCATTTGCTTGTCGAGGTCGGCGTAGTAATCCTGCCCTTGCACGGGTGCCAGAATGAACATGAAGGCTGGAACGAGGATAACGAACAGGAACAACCGCTTGAGCTGCATACCTAGTACGAAGAGTTGAGATTGCACAAATCACCGTTGAAGCTCACGAGCGACTTCCTGACGTTTCCATTGAAGTACGTTTCCTCCACATGAATCATGATGGCGCTGGATGCCTGAGAAATTCGAAAGGTCATGGTTTGATACATGGAGCCGTTCTCCTTTACAAACGAGCCTACCGACTTTGCGCCAAGTTTCTTGCCCTGGTTATCATAGGCGACCACTTTGTAGTTTGTCACTTCCTGTTGGTCGGTTGTGGACTGATTAGCGATCAGGAAGGTGTACCCGTTTTGACAGACCGAGAGTAAGGCGATCGCGAAGACATTGTGATTTCTTGTCGTACTAAGGTCATACTCAAAAAACTCCTTTTGAACGAACGGAAGGTCGGTGATGGTTCTTGCACGCGTGATTACCGTACTGTATTCATAGGGAAAAACATATTTCTCAAAATTCTTATAGAATTGCGCAAAGTCCTCCGGCATCTTGGTTTCGTTGAGGATAATGTCTGTCACATCCTTTTCTGTGGTCTTGGCCATCACTGCCTGACTCGCGGCGATCCGCTGTCTTCCCCGCTTTACATCAAAGGCCTGGAACTCATCCACACGGATGCTCATGTTCTGGCTCACATACAAGGCTACTTGCGGGCCAAAGAAGGCTTTGATCTTTTCTTCATGGACTTGCTTGTCGTTAATGAGAAACTTGTAGGTATCCTCGTTTTTGACAACGGTGAGTGTGTTGTAGTCGTAGGGCTTCACAACGCTGGACTTCGACTGGCGGAGGACCTCGTACTTCTTGCCGGTATTAACCGAAATCAAGAATCCAGTTGCGTTGTTATAGCAAAAAGTAATGTAGCTCTTCGCATCCTCACTCATGGCCAGTCGTACACCCATCCAGCCTTCGCTCGTGCCGTTGAAGAAGATCATTCGTGCGTGAACACCGATGGGGTCGGACTTCGTGGCTCCTACATTCTTATAGAGGTGTACGGAAACCTGGTTGGCGTCGATGAGCATATGGCCATCTTCAATGCGAAAGCCATATTCGGGCGATACTTCCAGCGACCAGTTGTTGTGGTTGTCATCAAACCCATCGGCGAAATAGTTGATTTTGCCTTGACCATACACGGGAGTCATGAGCAGTAGGAGTATCCAGAATAGGAGATTTCTCATGTGACATTAAAATAAAGACAATGGCCGCCGAAGCAGCCATTGTCTAAAGGGAGGTTACTTGTCAAGGTTCACTCGGGCAAACCACAAGGCGCTGCCCTTCTTGTTTTCACCGAGGTAGTTTACCTGGTTGGTATCCGGGAAACGAAGGTAGTTGAGGACACCGCCATAGTGCACGTAGTTCTCACCTTTCCCAAATTCCGAGTATTTTTCAAAGGTACCCGTGGCGAGAGTGATCTTTGCCATCTTCGGTACAGCAAGCGGCTTTTCAACCAAGAGGGAAAGCTCTTTCACTGCCTTGGTGCCCACCACGTCGAAATAGGTCCAATAGAGCTCTTTGCCGCTGGTCGAAAACTCAAAGAACTGGCTGTCGGGGTTACCGGATTTAAACTTCTTGTTCATGGTGTACTGCGACACGAGAAGGCCATTGGCATCAAAGTGAAACAACACGAGGTCTTCATATTCACGACCGATGATTTGTCCTTTGCCGTTGCGCATCATGCCATAGTTCTGGCCGGCAAGGACGATGTCGCCGTTGGGTCCAATGACAGACTCATTGAAGACCACGCGTCTTCCATTGTAAGGATCACCTTTTTTACCATCAGGCTGAGGCTTCAGTTTCTTCTCAAAGTCTTCCATCGATGTGTTGGTGGCGAACTGCACCTTACCGCTGGCTACTTTGGCGATCTGGAAGCGAGGCCATTTCTTTTTCTCGGCACCAGCAAACTGGGCGCGGCTTTGAAAATACTCGTCTTGCTCCTCATTGGCGGGGCCGTAGAAATAGACAGCGCCATCTTTGGCGAGCACAAAGTCATCGATGCGCCAAATGCTGTTCGGAGAAGTGAACGATACTTTGTCGACCACCTTGCCTTCATACGTTACACGCACATAGGTGTACTCATTGGGTGTTTTGCTCCAGATCTTGGGGCCTATGTTATTCTTGACCTTCGTTGGCGCGAAGACCACGATCATGTCCGTCTTTGGGTCGTCATCTGTTGTGGGATAGCCGTACACAGCAGCCACGGCCTGTGGTGTTTCGAAATTGACTGTGACGTCGGCGAGTTTGGTCAGGTTGATGTCATATTTCAGAAAGTGAAAGTTCATCATATGGTTGAAGGGTCCCTCCTTGGCTGTTCCCTTTTCGCCCGCCAGAATCATGGCCGTTCCATCGCTGTTGTTTTCCAGATGGTCGTAGTAAAACAGCTTCTTGTCGTCATCGGTCTTGGCTTTGAGTTTGCCTTCAACGGAGGTGGACACCTGGTACCTTCCGAAGAACCAACTCCAGTCAAACGTCGTGACTTTGCGCTTGACCACCACCGTGCCCATCATATTAGGCTCCACATAAAGACCTTCTACAGAGTAGTTCTCGCCGCGGTACTTTTTCTGTCTGTATTTAGCTGGCAGCTCCTTTTCCATGTCGATCAGTTCCTCCGAGGTGCTGACAAAGTTGAAATTGTAGTCGAACGTATAGGTGATGAACTTGGCCTGGTTCTTCTTGGCCCGAACCCGGTAGATCACGTCGATTTGCTGCCGCTCGTCATTCTTGTCGATGAGGTGAATAAAGCCCTTCATGGCTTCTTTGGAGACATTATAGGTCTTTTCGATGTCCACAGTCTGGCCAGTAGCAACCAGCGAGACGAACATTAGGAGATAGGCAAGGTGTTTCATTCGGTTAGGTGTTTGTGAGTTCAAAGAACAAGGTAATCATCCCGAACCTCAATCCGCATATTTTGGTAATTTGCGCATACCTACCAGTAGGTATATGAAGGTCTTCCACCCAGTCCTGTTCTTGTTCCTCTTCGTCTTCCCGGCTCTTGTGCAGGGACAGGATTTCTCTCCGGAAGGGTATCAAAAGCTAAGTCAGGGCCTTTCTGAAGCGGAAAAGGTCCAGTTCATCAACAAGAACTTCTATAAACTCTACAGCGCCGACTTTGACCACGCGAAGGGCCTGGCAACTTGGGCTGCCTCGGTAACTCGTAAAAATCGGTGGCCAAAAGAAGAAGCGTATGCCCAGCTCAACCTGGGTGTGGCTGCCTATCTGGCGGGGGATTACCCGGTTGTGCTCACAGCCTATTTCCGGTCCCGCGATCTTTTCGATTCGCTCGGCGACAAACGGGGTCTTGCTGCCATCAACAATGAGATGGCCGTGTTCTACTACAAGCAGAAGGAGTTCAAGAATGCGATGAACTGTCTGAACACCGCTGAAAGACTCGCTCGTGAAACCCATGACAGCACCGCGTTGGGCACGAGTCTGGGGCATCGTGCAACCTTCCTGACACGCGAGGGTAAGCACACGGAGGCCCGCAAATACTTCGAGGAGGTTTACCGCATTCGCCTCCAAACCAAAGACAGCATTGGTCTCGGGTACGTGTTGGTTGACATCGCCGAAATAGTACTTCAAGAAGGCAACCTTGCCAAGTCGATGGCCTACATCGACCAGTCGACCGTGATACGGAAAGCCATTGGGGATGTGCAGGGTGTAGCCATCAACTTCGTCAACAAAGGTGAGAACTACTTCAAGGTGGGGCAATTTCCGCAGGCCGCCGCGAGCTTTGAAACCGGGTTGCGGTTGTCGACCGCTGTCGGCTTTGACGATTTGAATCGCCACATCTACGAGCAACTCGGCAAGACCTATCTGGCGATGAAGGAATACAAAAGGGCTTACGAACTACAAGAGAAATTCGTTCTGTACAAAGACAGTCTCTTCAATATTGAGCGCTCCAAGGTCATTCAAGAGCTACAGACCAAGTATGAGACGGAGAAGAAAGATCTGCAGATCATTGACCTGAACAAAGACAACCAGCTGAAGGCTGCCAACATCGAGCGCAACGTCTTTCTTACTGCGGGACTTGTTGTCCTTTTGCTCTTGCTGCTCGTCACGTTTGCCTGGTGGCGTTATCGTGCGCGTCAGCAGCAATTGGCCGTGCTGGGTGAGCAGCGTACGCGGATGCGGGAGGCACAAATCACGGCTGTCATCGACTCACAGGAAACCGAGCGCCGACGGTTTGCCACCGACCTGCACGATGGCATGGGTCAGCTCATCGCCGCGCTGCAGCTGAACATCCAGGCTCTCCGCCATGCGGCTGGACAGCCCGATCAGCGTGATGCGTTCTTCGAAAGTTCCGAGCAATTGCTGAAGGAAGTTCACGAAGAGATCCGCAACATCGCCTTCAATCTGATGCCGCCCGTGCTGGTCAAAGAGGGCCTTGTCCCTGCCGTCAGCGAGCTGGTGCGCAAGATAAACAAGACCGGACGGATGAAGGCCGATCTTTCTGTTTTCGACCTGGAGAATCGCCTTCCTGAACGCGTGGAGATCTCGTTGTATAGAATCATCCAGGAACTGCTTTCCAACATCATCAAGTATGCTCAGGCCACGGAAGTCACACTTTCGTTTACTGGATACCCAACCGAGGTTGTGCTTACCATCGATGATAACGGCATGGGCTACGACCTCAATACGTTCAAGGTGAGTGAAGGCAATGGCTGGAGGAATATCAACTCACGCTTGCATCTGATCAAGGCCTCCATTGAATGGGACGTTGTACAGGGCCGGAAAAACAACACCGTCATCATCACCATCCCGTTGACCGAGTCCGCGACCCCTACTCAGGATGAGTTCGCAGCAGAAAAATACCGACCCATCGGTATGGTTGGCGATTAGATTCGTGACGTGCTTTGTGACAAACAAGCACGTGTGTTGAGGGACAAGAGTATTTGGTTTACTGACTGGTTTGGGCGTACATTATCACCCGTGGAAAAGTATGCTATACTCCTGATTGACGATCATCGCATCCTGCTCGAGGGAGTGCGCAGCCTCATCAACAGCCTTCCTAGATTCCACGTTGCCGACACCGCCTCCTCCGGGCAGGAGGCCCTTGCGCTCATCAAGAAGAACGACTACGACATCCTCGTCACCGACTACGAGGTCCCGGAGCTCTCCGGACTGGAGCTCATCAAAGCGGCCCGCGCCGTGCAGCCGGATATCAAAGTCATCGTCCTGAGCATGCACGACGACCCTGCAGTAGTACGTGAGCTGTTGCGGGCGGGTATCCAGGGCTATGTGTTAAAAAACGAAACCCATGCCACCCTCGTCGAGGCCCTTCAGAAGGTAGCCGATGGCAAGAAGTACTTCAGTGACGCCATCTCCGATGTGCTCATTCAGCTCTCCGACGGCTCGGCTCAAACAAGTGTGCTAACGACCCGCGAGGAAGAGATCCTGAGATTGATCGTGAAAGAATACAACAGTCGCCAGATTGCTGAGATTCTCTTCATCAGTGAGCGCACGGTAGAGACACATCGCAAAAACATTCTGCGCAAGTCAGGCGCATCGAACCTGGTGGGGTTGATTAAGTATGCGTATGCGAATAATTTGGTTTAGGACCGCGGAGGAGCAAAGGCACGAAGTGTCATAGGGAAGGCGCGTCAACAGGCGCGATAAGTTGACCTTCAAATCGTGCTACCAATCTTTCGCTTAAATAGCAGGATGCTCTCAGGAACCTTTCTAAGCAGGACAAACTCAATATATTCAGCCAGTGGTAGCATAAAATCAATTTTTTGGATTGTCTCTTTTTCAGTAAGAAATTCAATTTCAAAAGCTGGGTCTAGGAAATTACCCTGATTTACTGTCCGGACCTTACCAATTTCCACCTTTACTTCATCCAAAAAAGTTTTCATGTAAAGGAAATTATCATCATAGGAAACTTGGCTAAGTCGTCCGATCAAAAACCATCCTAGAGGGAGAATTAGGAGCATGATGCCAAGAGTGAATGCAGTCATTAAAACATTTCCTGTTGAATAAAGCACCATTGCAACCATGTGAAGACCGAATAGGGTGAAGATTGGTAATCCCACAAATTTCAAAAATGGAGTCAATCTGGTTGATAGTCTTGTCTTCATGCTTAGTCAAAAGTGAGTTTGGCCTGTTTGGCCTTTGTAGCTCCCTGAATGCTCACCAGCCAAGGATGTCATGGATCTTATTCTTGTCGATGTTGCTCATGGTCTTCAAGCACCTACACCCTTTTAGGAAATCTGCCAACAGCCAATACCTAATACCCAACCCTACCCCCCATCCCCATGCCTCACCGCTCCCTCCACAATCAAATACTGACCAATGATATACGTCAGCATGATGACAGGAGAAGCCATCTCAAACGGTGTGTGAAACTTATTGATCGCCAGCACGGAGTCGGAGAGCATGAACGATAGCGCGCCGGCGGTGAGGAGCCAATAGCTCGCCGGGTTGGTGCGGCCGTAACGGAAGATGGCGGTGATCACCATGATGATGAGCACCAGCGAGTAGAGGACTACAGGAATCATCAGTCCGCCGAGCCGCGGGATGAGGCCCACGAGCAGCCCGGTGCCAGCGAGGAGCACAGGAAAGGCAGCCCGGAGTTTTTGTGTGGGCAGCAAGGCCCTGGACACATCACGCCACTGCAACTGGCGATAGGACAGAATGTACAACGCATGCCCCACTAGGAACGCGAACAGGCCGAGCATGAAATAGATCTCCGCATCCCCTTGCTTCAGCAACAGCACGTCCCCTGCCCAGCAGAAAAACATAGCGCGGATAAAATGACCGTTGCGCCGCTCGGCTTCTCCCATGTAATACCCAATCAGTGAGAGCATGATCATCGGCTTGCAAACGAGGTGCACTTCCACCCACCCCAGCGATACAGCCAATAACTCGCCGATGCTGACGAGGGCGAAGACGTAGAGGAAGATGGAAGAGCGCTTCATGGGGTAATGATAAACTAAAAGTGACTACCTAAAGATAAGGATTATGGTTGAATCGGATATTAGGTGCTGGGAGCTGGCTACTGGGCGCTGGTCACCGTTCACTACTTACCGTTTACCGGGCGCTCCACCACGCTCCTCCGCACCCACAATAGGTACAGAAATGCTATACCGCTCAGCGCGCCACTGATAAGGAATGTCACGAGGATCATCGGAGTCTTGTCGGCATAGATCAGGCCGGAGAGAAAGGCACCGACGCCGATGCCGAATTCCATGAAGATGTATAGCGACGCCACACCCCTGCCCTTATGTTCGGGGTCACTGAGGTCGGCGGCCCAGGCGAGCAGCGTGGGAGATGTTGAGCCTTGGGCAAGGCCGTACATGAATGCGCCGATGATGAGCATGAGTTTCGTATCGGCAAAAGCAATCCAGACCATCGCCAGTGTCATGAAGGCCGTTGCGATGCGCAGGACTTTCACCCGGCCGAAGCGGTCGGAGGCCTTGCCGGCAAAAAGACGGATGAGGAAAGATGCTACCGTGAAATAGGTAAAGAGCAGCCCCTTGTTCTGAATGCCGAGCAGCGTGCCGAAGTCGGGCATGATGGTGAACAAGTTGCCATAGGCATAGGCGCATAGCCCCATCACCAGGCACGGCGCCAACACGCGGGGCTCGAAAAGATCTTTCTTCTCAATTTTTAACAGCTTCCAGGAAACCGGGTGTTTCTCGGTGACGGTCTCCTTGATCGAAAATACAATCAGCGAAGAAGCGATGGCGAATAGCGATGAGCAGTAAAACATTACATCGAGGGAATACAATGTCGACAGCCAACCGCCCAGCGCTGGTCCCCCGGCCATCCCGAGCGTTCCCGCCGTACCCAACAGACCCATCGCCTCACCACGTCGTTCGGCTGGGATGATGTCGCCAATGTAGGCCGTCTGGCCGGTCGGTGTAAAGCCTGTGGAAAATCCATGGACGAGACGCAGGAACAAGAAGGCAAACACCGTCGTGAGTAACGGATACATCAGACTACACACAAAACACACCAGCGACCCCGCCATGATCACCGGCTTCCGCCCAATGCGATCGGCGAGCTTGCCGCTGAATGGCCGTGAGATCAGTGCCGTCACCGTAAACAAAGCGATAATCAACCCTTTATGCTCCCCGCCCCCCAGCGAAGAAAGGAACGACGGCAACTCCGGAACGATCATATTGAAGCTCGCGAAGAAGAGCAGCGAGCTGATGCAGAGGAGCCAGAAAGGACGGGTGTAGATGCCGGGGGTGAACACGGGGGTGGGGCGGTGAGTGGTGATCAGTAAACGGTGATCAGTAAGCGGTAATCAGAAAACGGTGAGCGGTAAACAGTAAACGGTAAGCGGTAATCAGTGAACAGTGATAGGTCGCCCATTTCCAAATTACTTCTGTACTGCTGACTCTTGCGCTCCTAAGAGGAACGCTTTGATAAAGTCATCCAGATCTCCATCCAATACATTCTGCGCGTCGGTGCGTTCTACGCCAGTGCGGGCATCCTTGACAAGTTTGTAAGGGTGCAGTACATAATTACGGATCTGTGAGCCAAAGTCGATCTTCATCTTGCCGGCTTCGACCTTATCGCGTGCGGCGTTGCGCTTCTCCATTTCCATCTGGAAGAGCTTTGACTTCAGCATCTGCATGGCCTTTTCGCGGTTGGCATGCTGTGAGCGCTCTACCTGGCATACGATTACGATGCCCGTGGGTTTATGCGTTAGCTGCACCTTGGTCTCTACTTTGTTCACGTTCTGCCCGCCGGCGCCGCCGGAGCGCGACGTCTGCATCTCGATGTCGGCCGCGTTGATTTCTATGTTGATGGTGTCGTCGACCTCGGGGTACACAAACACCGACGCAAAAGAGGTGTGCCGGCGTGCATTGGAGTCGAACGGTGAAATGCGCACGAGGCGGTGTACGCCCGTCTCCGACTTCAGCTTGCCGTAGGCGAAGGGTCCTTCAATTTCGATGGTTGCTGATTTGATGCCGGCCACATCGCCAGCCTGGTAGTCCACCTCCCGTACTTTATACCCATTTTTTTCGCCCCACATGATGTACATACGATGGAGCATATCGGCCCAGTCCTGGCTTTCTGTTCCCCCCGCACCCGGGTTGATCTCGACCATGGCACTGAGTTGGTCTTCTTCCTTGCTGAGCATTTTCTTGAACTCGAGCTCCTCGACAGACTTGGCTGTCTTCTTGTACTCCGCATCGAGCTCGTCTTCAGAAACATCGCCGGCAGCATGAAACTCGTTGAGCACGTCGAGGTCGTCGACCTGTTTGCTCACGGCCTCATAGGCATCCGTCCATACTTTCTTGGCCCGGATGTTCTTCAGGATGGCTTCCGCCTGTTTCGAATTATTCCAGAAATCAGCCTGGTGAGTAATCCGCTCTTCGTCTTCGATTTCTACGCGTTTTCTATCGTAGTCAAAGATACCTCCTCAAGGCAGCCACGCGGGCCTTCACGTCTTTCAATTGGTCTGTGGTCATAAAAATTTCGGCTAAGGTAACACTTTATTAAACTAGAAAAAGGTCTGCGGCTAGTAGCCGGTGGGATCCACAACTTCGACATTGGATATTCAGTGTTGGATATTGGATATTTTGAACGCTCCAATACTCGATCACCGTCAACGGCGTCAATAATATCCAATATCAAATGGCCAATATCGAATATCCAAGTATTCAATCATACGGACTCTTATAAAACTTCGACTTGTAGTCCACGGTCCTTAGAACCGTTCCGTTGTTCACCCTGTCGTACTTGGGCCGGATGAAGAAGAGTGCGGCGCCGACGGTGACGAGGACGGCTGACCGGGTAGCAACGGTGGGGTCGATTCCGGCGGTATTATACCCTAATGCGCTGTTGATCATGTCGATGCCGAAGTATACAACACCTCCTGCGAGGAGCAGTCCGCCGAGCAGCGGCGCAATACCACTGCGCTGGCCTTTGGGGATGCCGACTTTGTGAATTTTGTTGAACGGAATGGTATCGCCGGTGGTGATCATCGAAAATTCCAGCAGCTCAATGATGACACCCTCCTTGCGCGTGCCGTTCTTCATAATAACATTGATGTAAGCGCCCTCGGTGAAATGACGGATGGGATTGCCGCGCTTAAGGAATACCAATTGTTTCTGGGCACTCGCGGTAATGGCAAGAAAAAGAAAGAGAAATAACGGCAATAGACGAACCATGCCCCAAATTCGACTATTCGGGGTTAAAGGAAAAAGGTTTGCCACAGATTAGCACAGAGGATTCCGCGGGCTGAAGCCGTGGGTCGGGGCTAGATCGTATGGATCCACCCAAACGGGTCGGGTCGCGTGCCGTGCTTCATACCTTCGAGTTCGTCGAGGATGCGGTTGGAGAACTTGCGGGTCTCGACCGGAGGCAGGAAATGGTTCTTGCCTTCGTGTCCAATAAGTTCAATGTGGGCAATGGTGGCTGCGGTGCCTGCGCCGAAAGCTTCTTTCACGCGGCCGCTCTCCAGACCATCGACCAATTCTTTTACAGAAACCTTTCGTTCCTCTACCTTCATCCCCCACTGGCGCGCCAGGGTGAGAACGCTGTCGCGGGTAATGCCACGCAGGATGGTATCACCAAGTGCAGGAGTCACGAGCACATCATCGAAAACAAACATGACGTTCATCGTGCCAGACTCCTCTACATACTTGTGCTCGTGGCCATCGGTCCAGATCAACTGGTGGTATCCCTGCTCTTGGGCCAGCTTGGCCGGGTAGAGCGATCCGCTGTAGTTGCCGCCGGTTTTCGCAAAGCCGGTGCCGCCCTCGATGGCGCGTGTGTATTTTGTTTCAATCTTCACGCGCACGGGCGTCGAGTAGTAGGGTCCGACGGGCGAATTGATGATCATGAATGTGAAATCCATGGAGGGGCGGATACCGATGTACTCCTCAGCGGAGAACATGAACGGACGGATGTACAGCGAACTCCCGGCGGTGGTGGGGATCCAGTTGCGATCCATGCGGATCAATGTTTCCATGCCTTCCATGAAAATATCTTCCGGCAAATAAGGCATGCACATGCGGTCAGCAGAAATATTCATCCGCTTCCAGTTGTCAAGCGGACGGAAGACGAGTGCTTCGTTTTTGTCGTTTTTATATGCCTTGAGGCCTTCAAAGATAGACTGACCATAATGCAGCGCCGGCGTTGCGGGGCTGATCTCGATATGTCCGTAGGGCACTACGCGGAAATTGCCCCAGTCGCCCTTGCGGTAGTCCGCGACAAACATATGGTCGGCATAAACCTTGCCGAAGGGAATGTTATTGAAGTCAACCTTGGCAAGTCGGGAAGAGGCAATTTTGTTAATCGCAATGTCCAGCGTTTCGACCATGGTGGAGGGGTTTTGTGATGGAAAGATAATTCTATTCCTATAGGTCGGCTAACGGATGTTAGGAATTTTTGGTTTTCGAAGAAATCCTAATCTCTTCCTAATAATTCCTTCATTTTAGGGGGTCTTCGATCCTACATCCGGGGCTTCCAGGGCGTTTCCGGGGCTTTGAGCTCCAGAGTCATGGCCCGGCATAGAACGAAAAAATAGTCGGAAAGGCGGTTTAGGTATTGGATGACGAGGGGCTCTACAGCCTCCTGCTGGTTGAGGGCGATGACTAGCCGTTCGGCACGCCGGCAGACGGTGCGGGTGACATGCCCGAAAGAAACGGAAGGATGTCCGCCCGGAAGCACAAACACCTTCATCGGTTCCAGCCTTTCCTCCATCGCGTCGATTTTTTTTTCCAGGAACGTCACATCCTCAACCGACAACACAGGCACTTTGACTTTGGTATTTCCAGGCTCAACAGCGAGAATGGATCCGATGGTGAATAGGCGATCCTGGATCTCCACCAGCTCTTGGCTTCGTGACCCGTTAACTTCCTGATCGCGTAACACGCCAACCCAGGAGTTGAGTTCATCCACCGTGCCGTAGGTATCGATGCGCAGGTCGGACTTCGACACACGCTTGCCGCCGAAGAGGGCAGTAGTTCCCTGGTCGCCGGTTTTGGTATAAATTTTCATAGGCACAGGATCGGGTTCCTGTCAAAGGTCCGATTTACCCCAGAGAAAAGGAAACGGAATAAAATGGGCTGCTGCCTAATGGGCTGCAGCCACATCCGCCGTTTGGCGGTTAATGTTCTCGTTGGGCTTATCCCACTCCACCAGTCCGTCGCGGAGACGAATGATTCGGTGCGCGTAGTGGGCGATATCATCTTCATGCGTTACCATAATGATGGTATTGCCTTTGTCGTGAAGCTCCTGGAACAGGCTCATGATGCTGTAGGACGTCTTCGAATCGAGGTTACCCGTCGGCTCGTCGGCGAGAATGATGGAAGGGCTGTTCACCAGAGCCCGTGCAATAGCCACACGCTGGCGTTGTCCACCGGAAAGTTCATTCGGTCTGTGGTGATGGCGGTCAGCGAGACTTACACTTTCCAGCGCACTCATGGCCATTTCCATACGCTCTTCTTTGCCGTAGCCTGCATAGATCAGCGGAAGAGCAACGTTCTCTAGGGCGGTAGCGCGGGGAAGCAGATTAAACGTTTGGAACACAAAGCCAATCTCCTTATTGCGCACAGTGGCGAGCTCGTTTTCCGTCATCTCGCTCACCATTTGGTTGTTCAGTTCGTAGGTACCGCTAGTCGGCGAATCCAAGCAGCCGACAATATTCATAAGTGTGGATTTTCCCGAACCGGAAGGGCCCATAAAGGCCACATACTCACCCTTATTGATGGTGATGGATACTCCCTGAAGGGCGTTGACAATATTGTCGCCCATTTTATAGGTCTTTGTGATTTGATGCGTCTCGATGATTTTGGCCATGCGTTCCCGTTGGTTAGCGTTCTTCTACCCCTTGAACTGATGTACGGGGTAAGAGTTTCAATTTTTGCCTCAAAATGTTGAAATAATTCCCTTAAAAGGCGGCAAGGTACAATAATTCCACAAGCGGGGCCAGCCTTACGACGACCAGAAGGCCCCGGTGTTACAGGTCAGTTGGCAATAAAATCCACCACGCTTTTGATCACCTGCTCATCCTTCAGAATCCGGTTGTGCCCTAAGCCTGTCGTCCTCATGAGCTTCGCGGATGGATAGGCTTTGATTAGTTCTTCGGCGCTTCGGAAAACCACGTCAGTATCCTGCTCGTCGTTGACGACCATGAGGTCGATGGGATGGGGAAGCCGTTTTACAGCATAAAGGGCTGTAAACTCATCGAAGGGTTTACCGGTACGCCGGATGACGTATTTCTTAAATCGTTCCGCTGAGGTCCACGACCCATTGATCGCGCGCAGGAACGTTTTGAGAATCTCGTCGCCGATGGATGGGCTGGCGATGTTGACCAATTTCTTTACAGGAAGTCCGTTCATTATGGAATACAGCATGGCGGCACCACCGAAGGAATGGGTGATGACGCCGGCCGGTTCGCCAAATTTTAGGAAAACGGCTTTGAACATCTCCTCGAATTCCGGAATGGATGTCACCCGTCCATCCGAGCGGCCATGTGCCGGACCATTGGGGCCGATGACGCGAAAGCCTCTCGCTATCAAAACGGGTATGAATTTTCTGAACTGCGTAGCGCGGCCTGCCCACCCGTGCACCAACAGTATGTAAGGTTGCGACGGATCACCCCATTGGTGGCCGCGAATCGTTTTACCGGCCACCGCAAGCGAGAACGCAGTTCCTTCCTTTTCAACTTCCTTCTCACGGTCGGGTGTTGGGTAGCGCAGGGGCACATAGAAAACCATCCTGAAAATGCGGTCGGAAAGAAAAGGAGCAACCCGCTCCAATATCGGGAATAGTACACGTACAACCCGGAGGATAAACGGTGTGTTGCCTTTCTTGCGCTTCATTCCAGCTTCTTAGTCAATATCAAACGCAAAGGTCTTCGTCGTGTGCTGAAAGGTAGTCAGATCATAGACACGTTCGGAAAACAACAAATGATTGGCCTTGTCGACGAGCACTACCGTAGAACTGATTGATCCGTAATCGGGACTTTTGATGAACATCGACGACAGCACACGCTCCCGCTCCAGTCCGACACCCGTGTCAGGCAGGCGATCATCCGGAGCGCGACGTTCATCGTAGAGAAGCTCAAATAGTCTTTCCGGGTCTATGGTGTCCTCGCCTAGCATCGGCTCAAGCAGTTTCTTTCCGCGTTCAACCTTTGGCCACGGAGTATCCAGCAAATGGTTACTCAGCCCGTGAAAACCCGCAGTCAATCGTTGAATACCCTGCGCATAATTGGAGTAGTAGTAAAGTTCTTCGTGCGTCCCGACCAGCAGGTTGAACCCGTTGTACTGGTGGCCTTTCTGCTCGACCGCGCGCAGATACTCTTCACCATGGGTTGTCTCGCAAAGAAAATCAGACACCAGGTGGCCGCGGGACGGCGCTGCGGCGTCGATGTTCTTTGGATCTCTGTAGTTGGTGAGGAGACTTATCCGGCCTTTACGTGAAACACCCAGCCACGTGCCATTGGCCTCGAGGTCGCGCCCGGCGAGGATTTGTGGTGCATCGTGCCAAAAGTCGGCCGGAGCAGTCCTGCGCTTGTGAAACTCATCGCGGTTGGCAGCGATGATGAGTTTGTAGCGGGGGTGGTTATTTATGGAGAGAAAGATCAGACACATTGGGGAGGTTCAACGGTTCAGGGTTTAACAGTTCAAGGGTTCAACAGTTCAAGGTTCACAGCCCAACATGGACCAACCTTGGAAGGTTCCTGTGACAAGAAATTGGTTAGACCGTCCACAAGGTGACAAAAAAGAGGGTCGCGCGATACAATTGGAGAACAACATAAAAGCCGAAGAACAACAATACTGACTTCGACAACGCCCACCCAATTGTCTCTGAGTATGCCCTACGCTCCATCTGAAAGAACAAGTAGAAGAATACAGGTATTGAAATCCAGATGGAATAGGTATCGGTAAAAAGAAAATCAATGTTAACGCCTGCCAGTCCGAAGAGAAAAACAGCGAATTGAATAACCCACAAAAGGGCCACAAAGTTCACCAGAATGATAAGGCTGCATACCTCGAGTGAAACCAGTAGGTGGTCGCTGTAGTACATCTTCTTGTTAAAGTTGACAAGCATCAATGGAATCGAGAAATAGATGACCATCATGACGAGAATCATCTTAGCCATGTTGGTGGACTGCTGGTTGTAGCGTATCTGAAATGTATCAAAATCCACTTCTTCCGCTTCTAACTTGTTCTGAACCAACTTCGTGGCCAGTTCTGAGTGAGGAAGCATGTTCATCTGAACATTCAGGCTTGAGTTGAGCGAATTGTAAAGGGGGAAAAGGAAATAGATCAGGTTAGCGACGAAGAACATTGACATCGGTTTGTAGAAAGGTATCCGCTTGCCATTCATGTAGTGATAACTTACTTCCCCGGGGCGCTTCAGCATAAGCTTCAGCGTCTTCAAGAATTTCCCATCCAAGGATGTAATTGCGCTGAGCAGGCTTGACAAAAAATTGCGGACAGACTTCTCTCCAGGTTCCGGCACTTTTTCACCGCAATGGTTACAGAACGTTCCTTCAAAAGACTTTCCGCAGCTACGGCATTCGTGGCTTTGCGATTCAGTTGATGCTGTTGATGGGTTCCCGATGCTCATTCCTGATCAAACAATTCCAGCTGGCTGGGAAGCAATTGAAATGTTTTCCGGTGATACGGGCTGATCCCCAGGGCACGGATGCCGTCACGGTGTTCCATTGTCGGATAGCCCTTGTTGGTTTCCCAAGCGTATCCGGGGCACTCCGCAGCCAGGCGCTCCATCAATTCATCGCGATACGTCTTTGCCAGCACGGAAGCAGCAGCAATGGACAAATACAAGGCATCGCCTTTGATGATGCATTGATACGGAAGATCGAGGGAAGTTCGGAAGCGATTGCCATCGATGAGGAGCATTTCGGGTCGGATGGATAATTTTTCCACAGCGCGATGCATGGCACGAAAGGACGCGTTGAGGATGTTGATCTCATCAATCTCTTCGTGGCTGACTTCCGCCACTCCATAGGCCAACGCATCGCGGAGAATATCCCCACGAACCTCGAGCCGTTCTTCCCGGCTCAGTTGCTTGGAGTCGTTCAGCAGGGGATGGCGATACGTCTTTGGCAAAATAACGGCAGCGGCTACCACAGGCCCCGCAAGGCACCCGCGACCGGCTTCATCGCAGCCGGCTTCAATCATATCATGGGTATAAGAAGATCGGAGCACCTCAGGGTATTCGTTTACAATAGACTCCAAATTTCGGTGATTAATGTCGTTTTTTGCTTTACTAAATTCAGAAACTGTGGATCCCCAACAAACAAATCCCTGGACAACCCTCACAGCACGCGCTATCTATGACAACCCATGGATCGCCCTGACCGAGTACGACATCATTAATCCGTCCGGAATGAAGGGTATTTATGGTAAAGTCCACTTTAAGAACAAAGCTGTAGGCATTGTCGCACTCGATGATGCCCGCAACACGTATCTGGTAGGGCAATACCGCTATACCCTCAATGCCTGGAGTTGGGAGATCCCCGAAGGGGGCAGTCCGGACGGTGGCGATGCACTTGAATCGGCCAAGCGTGAGTTGAAAGAAGAAACAGGGCTCACTGCCAACCGATGGACGATACTCCAACGGGTTCACCTCTCCAACTCCGTGTCGGATGAAGAAGGGTTCATTTATCTCGCCGAAGGATTAGTGTCCGGGAAGCAGGCTCTTGAAGAAACGGAGGCGGATCTGAAGGTGCGTAAACTTCCGTTTGAGGAAGCGATGCAGATGGTGATGGAAGGTACGATAACGGATAGCATGAGTGTGATCGGAATATTACGGGTGGGGAGGATGCTGGGTACTGGATACTAGGTGCTGGAGACTGGATGCTGGATAATAGTGGCTCGAAATAGTCAGGAAAACCGGCAGCAGCTCTCCTGGGAGTATCTTGAGGTGGTGGGTACTTTGTCGAATAAAAAGATGAAGTATGAGCTACAAGAAACTGGAAGTCTGGAGCCTGGCTAGAGAATTGACGATTGACATTCATGAGATGACCTTGCAACTGCCGAAATTTGAAATGTATGAAGTTGGTAGTCAGATTCGGAGATCATCCAAATCAACACGGTCTAACATTGTTGAGGGCTATGGCAGACGATTCTACAAAGCTGATTTCATTCGGCATTATCTATGCACTGGCCTCAAATGATGAAACGATTGATCATCTTGAGACACTTTACGAGACAAAATCCCTGGCATCCATGGAGACCTACCAGAAATTGTTGGATAAGGCTAACTTGCTCGGAAAAAACTCAATCTCTTCCTCCAAGCCGTACAACGAAACCACCAAGGTCTAGCGAGTTCCATCATCCAGTATCTAGTCTCCAGCATCCAGTATCCAGCATCCAGTATCCAGCATCACCTTGTCAACACTTGCCCCCATAAGAACCGAGGCCCGCACCAGCTTCCTCCTCGCCTACCCTGTTATGATCAGCATGCTGGGGCAGGTGATGACGGGCGTGGCCGACAGTGTGATGATCGGATGGACCGGTGCGATTCCGCTGGCGGCGGCTTCGCTGGCAAACAGTTTCTTCACAGTACTCCTTTTTTTCGGCATCGGAGTCTCTTACGCTATAACGCCATTGGTAGCCGAGGCCTCAGGTGCTGGCGATGACAAAAAAATCATTGATACGCTACGACATGGCCTGGTCATTAACGTCGTGACATCACTCCTGCTTGTCGCGCTGGTTCTCGTTGGGCAAAATGCACTTCGCCACATCAACCAACCCGGCGACGTCGTTGAGCTCGCCATCCCTTACCTCCTCATCGTCACCTATTCGATCATCCCCACGCTGATCTTCCAGACGTTCCGGCAGTTCGCCGAAGGAATGCAGCGTACACGCATGGCCATGGTGATCATGATTGTGAGCAACCTGATCAATATTGTGTTGAATTACGTGCTGATCTATGGCATTTGGATCTTCCCTGAGATGGGCTTGGCCGGAGCAGGATGGGCTACCTTCATCGCCCGCGTGGTGATGGCGGTGTGGATGGGTGCGTATGTATTTTATGGGAAGCGGTTCACAGCCTTCCGTGCAGGCTTTCATCTGGGCAAGTATTCCGGTGCGCTATTCAACCGCATGTTGCACATTGGGCTTCCAACCGGCGCGCAATTTATTTTTGAAGCCGCGGCCTTTGGTTTCTCCGCCATCATGATGGGCTGGCTTGGCACTACGACATTGGCAGCACATCAAATTGCCTTGAACCTCGCTACGGTTAGCTACATGACCACATCCGGCCTGGGTGCGGCGGCGACTATACGCGTCGGCATCTTTGTGGGCCAGCGTGATGCGGTGGGCTTGCGACGGGCCGGCTTCACGCTGATCGGTCTTGCCATACTCATTATGCTGATGTGGGCCATTGCCTTCATTACGGGAAAACATTTTCTCCCGAGTCTATACATTGATGACATCGCCGTTCTCGCCGTTGCTGCACCCTTGATGGTCATTGCGGGTTTCTTCCAGCTTTCGGACGGTATGCAGGTTGTGTGTGCCGGTGCCTTGCGTGGACTTCAGGATGTTAAGATTCCATCGCTGCTGATTTTCATCGCTTACTGGGTCATTGCCCTTCCTGTCGGGTATGTTTTCGCCTTTCCTCTGGGCTTCGGCGCGCTTGGAATCTGGTCAGGGCTGCTGCTTGGACTTACGCTCACTGCCTCAGCCATGGTATGGCGGTTCCACCACCTCTCGCGCAAAATGATGGCCCCGTTTTAGCCATCACCAATTTTGACAAGCCAGTTGCGATATTGCGGTGGCAACACGTACCTTCACCTTCCCCAAAACATGACAGAACCCGCACGCCCCGTCCGTCACTCACAGACCACCATTACGGAACTGATGGTGCCTTCCTACGCCAATTTTGGAGGCAAGATCCACGGCGGCATCTTGCTCTCGCTGATGGATAAGGTCGCCTACGCCTGCGCCACCAAACACGCAGGCACCTACTGCGTTACCGTGTCCGTCGACAATGTAGAGTTTCTCCAACCGGTGGAGGTCGGCGAACTGGTGTCTATGCATGGATCGGTCAATTATGTGGGACGCACCTCGCTTGTCGTTGGTATCCGTGTCGAGGCCCTGAATGTCCGGACGAACCATATCAAACACACCAACTCGTCGTTCTTCACCATGGTGGCCAAAGACGAAAACGAAAAGCCTGCCGTTGTACCCAAACTGATCCTCGAATCAAAGGAAGACGTAAAACGCTTCATCGAGACTCTGAATGCCAAGACGATCAAGGCCGCCATGAAGGAACAGATGAGTGATGCCCGTTCGCACATTGATGTTGCCCGGGCTGCTGAAATTCTGAAGGATGAACGCTGTGTACTTGCATGGAAATAGTATTACCAACCACTCACCCAAAATCGTAACGTAATGAAGTATCTTTTCTCTCTTGTCCTCTGTTTTAGCCTGATCGTAACCCATGCTCAGTATCCCGTCATTCTCAGCCAGCGTGAGCAGGCGAAAGTGATCGATGAAATTCTGGAAGACCGACTTCGCCAACTCCTTCCCGCACTGATGCGCCGTGAAGGTTTTGATATGTGGGTGTTGATCGCCCGTGAAAACAATGAAGATCCTGTTCTGAAGACCATGCTACCGGGCACCTGGCTTGCCGCACGGCGCACCACCATGCTTCTGGTTTTCGACCGCGGCGCCGGGCAGGAGATGGAATACCTGGCCGTGGCACGCTATGACGTGGGCAAAGTATTTAAGCGCGCCTGGGATCCCGATGCCAACCCCGACCAATGGGCCCAGCTCGGAAAGATCATTGCCGACCGCAAACCGAAAAAAATTGGCATCAACAAAGCCGAGCACTACGGCCATGCCGATGGTCTGACCGCCAACGACTACGACAACCTTGTTCGCGTGCTCCCGAAAGAGCTCAAGGCAAATCTCACCTCGGCAGAAAAACTTTCTGTGTCGTGGCTTGAATCACGTACCGAAAAGGAGATGGTCTTATACCAACAAATCTGCCGCATCGCTCATCAGATCATTGCGGAAGGATTTTCGGATAAGGTCATCCAGCCCGGCGTCACCACCACCGAAGATGTTGTGTGGTGGTACAGGGAGAAGATCAAGGAGCTGAAACTCGATACCTGGTTTCATACCTCCGTCTCCATTCAGCGCAACGAGTCCGACGCGATCACCTTAAAGCGTCCGCAACCTCTCGTTATTCTCCCCGGCGATTTACTTCATGTGGATTTTGGAATTACTTACCTGCGCTTGAACACCGACACACAACAACACGCCTATATATTGCGCGCGGGTGAGACAGAGGCACCGGAGTACCTTCGCAATGCTTTTGCAAAAGGAAATCAGCTACAGGATTTTCTTACCAACAATTTCAAAGAAGGTAAGACCGGCAACCAAATTCTGGCCGATGCCCGGAAGCAGGCGATCGACAGCGGCATCACCCCTTCCATCTACACACACCCGATTGGACTGCATGGTCATGCTTCAGGTACTACCATTGGTATGTGGGACATGCAAGGTGGCGTTCCTCATACGGGCGACTATCCCATGCATCTCAACACCGCTTATAGCATTGAGCTGAACTGTTCCGTGCCGATTGCGGAGTGGAAGAAGGAAGTGCGCATCCAGCTGGAAGAAGATGGGTACTTTGATGCCAATGGCTTTCGGTATATCGACGGCAGGCAGCGGGAAATCATCCTTATACCGAAACCAGTAGCCAACGCGCGATAGGTTTCGCTCCCACGAACGGCACACGGATGAAACTCCTGCGAAGAATCCATACCCTATGGGGACTCATCGGGTTCATGCTGTTCTTCGCATTGCTACTTCCTTTCTTCCTGGTGCCCATCTACTTTCCACAGCGGTATTCATGGACCGGCATCCTCAACCGCATCTGGGCTAAGGGTACGTTGCTGTTTTGTTTTCTCGGCTATCGCGTCGTTGAGGAAGTCAAGCTCGACCGCTCGCGCAACTATATCTTCTGTCCGAATCACTTTTCCTACCTCGACATCCCCTCGATGGGGCTGAACCCGATCAACGCAGTGTTCGTGGGGAAGAGCAGCATGGAAAATATTCCTGTCTTCGGATGGATGTACAGCAAGCTGCACATTACGGTGGATCGGGCCAGGTTGCGCAGCAAATACGACACGTATATTAAATCAGGTCAGGCACTCGATGAAGGCAAGAGCATCGTGATCTACCCGGAAGGTGGCATCTTTTCGCCATATCCACCACAGTTAGCCCGCTTCAAGGAGGGGCCCTTCCGCCTGGCCATCGAGAAACAAATCCCGGTGGTTCCCGTCACCATACCCAACAATTGGATAATTTTGCCACCACATGAATTTCTGGTCAGGCTCGGTGTTGTTGAGGTTGTCTTTCATAAGCCCATCGATACCCAGGGCATGACACTGGCGGATATGGACCGGCTCATGAGGCAAGTGGAGCAGGTGATCACAAAAGAACTTACCAAGCATGGAAATCAATCGGGCAACGCTGGATAAAATCGCCCACCTCGCACGGCTCGAGTTCAATGAGGCTGAGGCAGAAAGTATGATGCGGGATATGACGGAGATTGTTACCTGGATAGAGAAGCTCCGAGAGGTAAACACCGACGGTGTAGAGCCGCTGACATCGATGAGTCAGGAAGTCAATTCCCTCCGTGAAGACATTCCATCCGATACGTTATCGCGGCAGCAGGCCCTCTCCCAGGCGCCGCTCCACGATGGCACGTATTTCCGCGTTCCGAAAGTAATCGAATAACGAACCGAGCAAATACTTCGAGGAAAGTCATCCATGCACAACCGTCCATTTCTGAATTCGTGGCCGTCTATCGACAGGAAAATTGGTCTCTTCTTCGGTGGTGTCTTCATCGCGGTTTTTGCCGCCATGGTCTTTGCCTATCTCGTACACCCCTGGCCGGTGTTCACCTGGCAACAGCTTCAAGAGTTACAACCTCAACAGTTGCCTCTCTACGCCTTCGAACGGGGCAGCCTGGAGTTCACGCTGACCGCAGAGAACTATCTCGTGTTTGAACGGTGGATGGGCAACACGCTCAATCCCAACGTCGCTGCCCTGGACATCTACTTCATCATCTTCTGCTTGTCGCTGGCCGCACTGCAGGCGATTGTCTCTGCGCTTCCACGGTTCTGGTTCTATATGGGCGCATTGATCATGGCGTTCATGATCGCGGTGTTCCGCTGGGATGAATTGCTTCTTTTTAACAACAACAGCCCGTTCATCGGTATCATCATCGTAGGCCTATTCCTTGCGGCGCTCTTCTACTTTCAAGTCTTCCAGCCTTCAGCGTCATTCCTTTGGCGTCTTGTAACGTTTGCCAGCTTGTGGATTGGCATCGTGACGATGGTCTATGCTGCCGCTGCAGCGGACCAGCCCCTGCGCCTTCTTGCCGTCAACACTTTGCCATCGTCGATTGTGCTTGTTGTTATTTTTATCATCCTGGTGGCGCACCAGATCATGGCCTCGTTTGTTTCGCTGGCTGTCACGAGCTCACGCACCCATAGCCTGAGGCAATACCTTACCATCAGTACTATTTATCTACTGAACCTTTGGCTCACCTATCTGAGCAGGATTGGCTACCTGGACTGGGACTACACCCTGCCATCGATTCTTCTCTTCGCCATTTCCACAGCGCTCACGGTATGGACGATTCGTCAGCGCGAGCCGATCTACGAATCGATACTGAAGAGCGAAATGCTCCTGGTCCTTTTTATCCTGTCACTCGGGGCTATCGCTGTGGCCACCGTGGGTTACTTTTTGGCTTCTTCGAACGACATGGCGTTGTTTTCTATTAGCGACCTGATTCTATTCGCTCAGCTTGGCTATGGTATGATTTTCCTGCTCTACGTCGCCGCGAACTTCCTCGGCATGTTTGAGAAGAACCTCCCCATTCCCAAAGTGCTCTACAAGCCGACCCACATGCCTTACTTTACGTACCGGTTCGCCGGGATCATCTTCACCCTTGCACTCATCTTCTACAATAACTGGCAGGGACAGATTAATCATCTTACGTCCGGATACTACACGGCCCTTGGAGATATCCACTTTGACCAACCCACCGGACTGGCGCATGCCTATTACAGGCGCGCCCATGTATATGCCCCGTTCAACCAGCACGCGTCGACCGCGCTGGCTTTGTTGGAAGGCGCCAACGGAAACTACGGCAAGCAGAAGAGCTATTCTTCGGATGCCAACCGGTACAAACCAACCGAGTTCACTATCCTGAACACGGACCACCTGTATCTGCTTTCCGGCAATGCATACGAAGACATCCAACTGTTGCGTAAAGGCAAGAACCTGTTCCCATCCAGTGGCTTGATTCGAAATAATCTGGGTCTCGCCCTCACTCGCGTAGGCATGACCGATTCCGCAAAATACTACTTCGCGCAGGCACGCAAAGACAAACGGGCACGAGTATCTGCCGACATGAATCTCCTCGCCCTGATGGCGAAGACGGGAGGAGCCATCAAAGCAGATTCCGTATTGCCCTTGCTGAGTTCCGGTCCTGAATCGATTCGAAGCAACGCCTTTGCGCTTGCCAACCGTCAGGGACAGATTATCAATACACAGATTTCGTTGCCGAAGGACTCGACACTGAACCTTTTCTCCGCAGCGCTCCTGGCCAACTACCTCACCAATCAAACCAACACGATTGATACCACCTTCATCAATAGTTGTGTACATCTGGCCCGCAAACCAATCAACATCTCATACAAGCACATGATCCTTCAGTCGGCCGGAAAGGCGTGCTATGCCGCCGGGCAGGTCAATAAAGCTGTGCAACTGTTGCAAGAGGCCATTTTCTCAGGCAGCAATGAAGGACCGAACAATTACACGCTTGGTCTTATGGCCATGGACCAGGAGAAATACGATGTGGCCATAAGCTATTTTCTTTATGCCATCAACCACAACTCGGCACCTGCTGCCCTCGCCAATGCCGTATGCCTTGCCGAGGAGGGACGCCTCAACGAGGCTATCGTTGCCTGGGACACCATCAGCCATCGCCGCGATACTACGCTTCGCGAACTGGGCGAAAGTATGAAGCGCGTGTTGGCTGCCCCTGCCTCATGGTTTGGTGACCTCACAGAACGCGAACGGCTGTACTACGCCCTGTACCAGATACCGCTCTCAGACTCCCTGACATTCAACAGGCTGGTCAGGCAAATTCAAAATGAAGACCTCCGCGCAAAGGCATACCTCAGCCGCGCTAAGGAATACTATCGCGCCGATGAGACGCTGTTGGCTGCCAAAGAGTACAAACACCTCCAGGGCCTCCACCTCACCGACACCCGGCTCTTTGCCGACATCAAATTCTTTGAAATGCGTCTTCTCGCTGCCGAAGGACGTATTGCCGAACTGGATGCCCTGATCCAGCAAGGGATTCTCTTTGGTCCCTACCATACCTCAGAACGGGTCTACTACGATGGCTTGAAGCAATGGGCCGCAGGTGATACCCTGTCGGCGGCAAAAAGCTTTGACTGGCTGGCACGCAACAACTGGTATTTTGACGAAGGTATCGAAGCGGCCGCGCTGTTCTTTGAAACAGATACCCGGAAGTCCTATAACATTCTCTCCGATGCCCTACAGGTAAACCCGAGGTCCATCAAAATATTGAAAGCCTACATCCCCGTTGCATTGGCACGCGGCTTCGACCAATATGCGGTTGGCGCCCTGGAGACACTGAAAGGCATTCTTACTCCTGAAGCCTTCCGCAAGTACGTCGCTGAAAATCGACTCTCCGGGCTGCTTCTTCAATGAGGGGTATTCTTTACCTTTGCGCACCCAATCGCAAAACGTATGGAATTGAATCACATCCCCCTCGAATCACTGCATGAGAAACTCGGTGGCAAAATGGTACCCTTTGCGGGGTACGTGATGCCCGTCCGCTACAGCTCCGATATTGAAGAACACATGGCCGTGCGCAACGGCGTCGGCGTATTCGATGTGTCCCATATGGGGGAATTTACGATCAAGGGTCCCCAGGCCCTCGATCTCATCCAGCGTGTGACCAGTAACGATGCCAGTAAACTCGTCGACGGCCAGGCGCAGTACTCCTGCCTGCCCAACGAGACAGGAGGAATTGTCGATGATCTGATCATCTACAAGAAGAAAGACAACGACTACCTCGTCGTCGTGAATGCCTCCAATATTGAGAAGGACTGGAATTGGATATCACGCTTCAACACCAAGGGTGCCGAGATGAAAAACATCTCCGATGACATCTGCCTGTTCGCCGTGCAAGGCCCAAAGGCCAAGGGCGTGCTGCAAAAACTTACCGCCGTGGATCTTTCCGCTATCGAATACTATCACTTTGCCATCGGCACCTTCGCCGGTGTCAACGACGTTGTGATCAGCAACACTGGGTATACCGGCGCAGGTGGATTTGAGATCTATGTACATAAGAACGCCGCAGAAAAAACCTGGACAGCCATCTTCGAAGCAGGCAAAGACGAAAACATCAAACCCATCGGCCTTGGGGCCCGGGATACATTGCGCCTGGAGATGGGGTTCTGTCTTTACGGCAACGATATCGACGACACCACGTCACCGCTGGAGGCCGGCCTCGGCTGGATCACCAAGTTCACAAAGGAATTTACCAACTCGGCTAACCTCAAAGCTCAGAAAGAGGCTGGTGTTAAGAAGAAACTCGTTGGCTTCCGCATGATCGACAAGGGCATTCCCCGCCACGATTATATCCTCAAGGATGCTTCCGGCAACCCTATCGGAAAGGTTACCTCCGGCACGATGTCACCGGTGCTGGGTGTTGGTATTGGCCTGGGTTATGTTTCCACCGAGCATTCAAAGCCCGGCAGTGAGATTTTTGTGGATGTGCGCGGGAAGTTGTTGAAGGGGATGGTGCAGAAGTTGCCGTTGATTGAAACTGGAAAATAGCGGAAGACACTTCTCATCTCAACTACATGAAAACCATCGACGTCTGCCTCTCCCCGGAATTGATGCACCTCTATCACGTTCGTGACAGGACAATTGTGGTGGTGGACATTCTACGGGCTACGTCGTGCATGGTGACGGCCTTCGCAAACGGGGCGGAGTCAATTACACCTGTGGCAAACTTGGACATCTGCCGGTCGATGAAGCTGAAAGGCTACATCACATCCGGTGAACGGGATGGAAAAAAGGTGATGGGATTTGATAAGGGCAACTCACCTTTCGAATACATGGGGTCTGAAGTACGTGGCAAGCGTATTGCGTTTACCACCACCAACGGTACCCTGGCTATTGAAAAGTCCAAGGAAGCCAACAAGGTCATCATTGGGTCTTTTCTCAATCTCTCGGCTGTCGTAAAGTACTTGTTGTTCGGACAAAACAATGTCCTGATCGTGTGTGCTGGCTGGAAGGGCAAGGTGAATCTGGAAGACACACTCTTTGCCGGTGCCGTTGTCGACAAACTCCGCAACCACATTGAGCCCGACTGCGACGCCCCGCTCATTGCCCATCATCTCTACACACAGGCCAAAAACGACATGGTAGGCTATCTCGCCAATTCATCGCACGTCAAACGGCTCGCACGTCTGGACATAACCAAAGACATCGAATACTGCTTGACCCCGGATCAGTATGAAGTGCTGCCGAAGTTGAGGAACGGGGTGCTTGGACTTGACTAAAAGCTGATGGCTATTGGCTGTTGGCGTTTGGCAGAGTTTCATGATGTGAAAGCTGCTCCAATAGCCTTACTTCATAACATACACTGACTTCCCGCCCACTACTGTTCGAATGACATTTACTTCCCTGATGGCTACAGGATCGATGGTCGTGATATCCTTGTCGAGAATAACAAAATCGGCAAGTTTGCCGGGCTCCAGCGACCCCTTGATCGATTCTTCGAACGAAGCGTATGCACCATTGATCGTGTACGCCTTCAGTGCTTCCTCCACGGTGATCTTTTGCTCCGGCACCCAGCCGTCGGGGTTTTTGTCGTCGAGGGTGCGGCGGGTGACAGCTCCGTAAATGCCTTCGAGCGGCGTGGGTGGGGCTACGAACCAGTCGCTGCCAAAGGACACGGTGGCGCCGGCATCCATCAGGGATTTAAAAGCGTAGGTAGTTTTGCATCGCTCATAGCCCAGGTATTTCTCCGCGAACCGTCCATCGTCGATGGCGTGGTAGGGCTGCATGCTGGCGATGACTCCGAGTGCTTTCAGACGAGGGATGTCGTTCGGATGAATATGCTGTAAGTGCTCAATACGGAAACGCCGGTCGCGGGGACCGTTCTCGTTTTGCACACGCTCGTAAATATCCAGCAGGGTGCGGATGCCTTTGTCACCAATGGCGTGAACCATGAGATGCAATCCTGCACTGTCGGCGGATTTTATAGTACGGTAAAGTTCATCAGGCGGCGTAAGGAAGAATCCCGAGTCGTTCGGCGCATCGGCGAAAGGCTTGAAAAATGCAGCCGTGTGAGACCCGAGTGATCCGTCGACAAATTGCTTGAGGTTGCCGAACCGAAGCCAGGCATCACCCTGACCTTCCCTCTTGATTTTCGCATCCAGTTCCCTCCAGTTGTTGATGCCCGTGCCGGCGTAGATCCGGGTAATCATCCGGTTCTGTTTGCGGGCACGTTCCAGCGCCGACCAGTAGCCACTCATGTTGTGAGCCGACGTCACGCCTTTTGAAGCGACATAATTCATGGCCGCTTCCAGTGCGCGGTCCTCTTGCTCTTCGGAAGCAGGTGGCACCGCGCGGTCGATCATGGTCATCGCGTTGTCTTTAAAGATACCCGTCACTTTGCCCTTGGTCCGTTCGATGGCGCCACCGGGAACATCTTTAACTTTATCGTCAATCCCAGCGACTTTGAGTGCTGCTGAGTTGGCGAGCGACATATGTCCATCAAGGCGATTGACCCATACCGGATGATCGGGAGTCACTTTATCAATCCATGCCCGTTCTGGCAGTTGTCCTCCCCAATTTTGATTATCCCAGTCGCCGCCCATAATCCACGTACCCGGAGGAACGGACTTGGCATAATCGGCTATGCGCTGGACAAATTCTTCTGGTGTCTTCGCGTCGCGCAGTTGCACGGAAGAAAGCCGGAAGCCGCCATCGACGAAGTGGGTATGCGTATCGATGAAGCCGGGAGTGATGAGCTGCCCCGCTGGCGCCTCGATTGTCTGGGTACTTTCTCCAACCCAGGCTTCAATATCCTTTCCGGTTCCCACCGCAACAATCGAGTCACCGTTGACGGCCATTGCTTCCGCCCACGGCATTTTCGGATTACCGGTCCAGATTCTTCCCCGAATAACGAGTTCCGCTTTCGGATGCGGGGTACAGGCCGACAGCATTACGATGCTGGTGAACAGGGCGAGGAATGATCTCATAAAGGGTTGGATTTGTCGTAAACAAATGACACGAAATTCCACTGAAATGCCAAAGGATCTTCGATGACTGCCCCTGTGGTCGTTTGAAGAACCTTTTCCCTATTCTGCCGTAACTTTATACAAACCCGAAACCATGAAAACGCAAAGACTACTCGTCGTCGCTGTCATCGTTAACACCCTATTATTGACATTCATTGCGGCCCGTCCTTCCACGGAACGTTTTGACAAAATCAGTGTGCGCGAATTTGAACTGGTCGACGACAAGGGCAAGGAGCGCGTGTCGGTCAAGATCGAAGATTCAGGCGAGGTTGTCTTCCGGATGCGTGATTCCGATGGAACGATACGCGTAAAACTTGGAGCCAGTGAAACCGGATCGGGCCTGGCCTTGCTGGATGGAGCAACCAATCCTGGTGTCCATGCTCTCGCGGGCAAGGACGGCGGCACGATTACATTAATGGATAAGGCCGGAAAGAAGCGGACACTCTAGAGTGCCGGCTGCGGTTCCTCTTTCCGTCCAAGGGCAAGCGAAATGAGTCCGAAGAGCGGTCCCGCAGCGAGCCAAATGTAGAGGTACTGCGCGTCCATCCACGTTGACAACTCGCCGATCACCTGGATGGAGACAATGGTGATGGAGAATCCGATGCAGTTCACCATGGTGAGAGCTGTCCCACGATGGTGGGGATTTGCATTCTGTGCCACCAGTGTAGAGAACAATGGTGAGTCTGCGATTACTGCCATTCCCCAAAAAATCAGAAAGCCAAGAAAGAGCCAGGGCGCATTGACCGCAAAAATCAGCGGCGAAAGCAAGCAGCAGGCACCTGAAGATAGCAAAGCCGTTGCAGCGCTGGTGCGAAGTCCAATACCTTCTGACAGATATCCGGAGAGTACGCAGGCCACACCACCAACACCAATAATGAGAAAACTCAGCACCGGCACATTCCATTGAACTTCCGGGTGTAGCGCCGTGTAAGTTGTCAACATGAGTGGGACGAATGCCCAAAAGGTGTATAGCTCCCACATGTGTCCAAAATAGCCGAAGGCTGCACTGCGGAAACTGCGGTTTCCGAAGACGGTAAGTGACGCCGACATCTCAAGCTTACCTGCTTGCCTTCTGTGTGGGCCGTCAGGGACCAGGCTGGTGATCAGGAGTCCACCAAAAATGGCAAGAACGGATGTGGTGATGATGATTGCCTTCCAGGGAACCTCAGCCATAAAGCCGCGCAAAAGATGAGGGAATGCCGTGCCGAGCACCAGCGCTCCTACCAGAAAGCCCAGCGACTTACCAAGACCCTTATCGAAATAGTCAGAAGCGATCTTCATGCCTACAGGGTAAATGCCTGCGAGAAAGAATCCCGTTAGATACCGCAGCACGAGCAAGCTGACAAAACCATTGGCGGCACTCAGTATGCCCAGATTGAAAACAGCGCCTGCGATAGCACTGAAGAAGAACACCCTTGAAGGTGAAACCCGATCGGCAATGGTGAGCAAGGCAAACACGAGCGTGCCCGAAATGAACCCGAACTGTACCGCACTGGTCTGGTGAGCAAAGAACAAGGGATCGAGCCCAAAAGCCGCCATGACTTCGGGCATAACGGCATTGCCAACGAACCAGAGTGTAGTGCAAAGAAATTGCGCGAAAACAATAATCGGCAGGACGTATTTCATCCCCGGCTATTTCAATTTGGGATTATCGTGGTGACGATCCTTGTCGCGAATCGTCTTCTTCGCCATGTTCTTTTGAAAGGCCTCTGTAAGATTTACGCCTGTCTGGTTCGCCAAGCAAATCAACACCCACAGTACATCCGCCATCTCGTCGCCGAGGTCCTTGTTCTTGTCAGACTCCTTCTCCGACTGCTCGCCATAACGTCGGGCCATGATCCGTGCCAGCTCGCCTACTTCTTCGGTAAGGATAACCATATTGGTCAACTCGTTGAAGTAGCGAACCCCATGCGCTTTGATCCAGCGGTCGACTTCCTGTTGTGATTCTTCGATCGTCATGCTATTTCTTCTTTTCCAGTTCTTCGAAATCAATATCCATCACTTCGTATGCATTCCACCCATTGAAGTCGAAATGCCACCATTCATGTTCATAGACGGTGAAGCCATTGCGCTCCATGACGCTAATGAGCAGATCGCGGTTCTTCCGGATCACCGGATCGCTAACTTCCGCGGTAGGCCAGGCGGCTTTGTCAAACGAGTCCCAGGGTGTTGGCATGGGGAGTTCCTTGCCCGTCTTCAGGTCGACGATGGTCATATCCAAAGCGCAGCCGCGATTGTGACGGGAGCCGCGGTATGGTGATGCGACGTAGGTGGTGTCATGGTATTCTTCATAGAACTTCACGGTGGCCCTGTACGGACGATAGGCGTCAAACACTTTGATGCCATACCCCAACTTGTTGAACTCCACCTGGGCCTTCTTCAGCGCTGCGGCAACAGGCTTGCGGGCATAGGCACGAGCCAGGGAGTAGATCTTCTTCCCAGTAAAATTCTTTTCGGTGGCGTAGCCAATCTCAAACACAAGCTCCGGGGCCACTTCCGCGAGGTTCACCAACTCCTTGTTCGGGTCGGTCTTCAGACTGGCCTTATACTCTGCATATTGCGTCGCTTTGAGACCGTACTTGTTTTGAGCCGCGAGAAGCGTTGGGAGGAAGATGAGACATATGACGTGTCGATTCATAAGTGTTTATTTCTCGCAAAGACCCGGAGACGCTATAAGGCGTAAAGGAATACTATTGTTAACTTTCTGTCATGAAAATACTCAAAAGAACGTTAATCGCTCTCATCGCCATCGCTTTGCTGATCCTGCTCGGTGTTTATATATACTTACAAACAACAAAGCCGGTGTACTCCGGGTCGGTTACTCTGAAGGGTTTGCACGAAGAGGTTGAAGTTCTTTACGACGACTACGGGGTACCCCACATTTACGCGAAGAACGCCCAAGATGCCTACTTTGCCTTGGGATATGTTCATGCCCAGGACAGGCTGTTCCAGATGGAGATGGTTCGACGCGCAGCAGCTGGCCGGTTGTCGGAGGTTTTGGGAAAGGATCTATTGCCCGTGGACAAACTCTTCCGCACCATGGGCTTGAACCAATTTGCCGAGGAGCATACCAAGAAGTTTCTCAGCGCCGATACCGCAGCCTTTCAACAGGCGACCTTCGCCTACCAGAAAGGGGTCAACGAATTTATCCGGGTAGGCAAGACGCCCATTGAATTCTCCATCATTGGCATTCCGAAGACACCGTTTGTACCCGAAGACATCTACCGCGTTGTTGGTATCATGGCCTTCGGTTTTGCGGAAGGCATACAAGCAGACCCCGTGCTCGAGAAGATCAGAACGGAGCGCGGCGACGCCTACTTGAAGGACCTGGCGATTCAAACGCCAGTCAATGCGGTAAAGATTAAGTCCTTCCCGGGAGAAGCGAAGAGGAACCCCTCTGATCCTCTTATCGCTGCTGTCTCCAACGCCATTAAGAACATGCCTATACCGCTGTGGTCAGGCAGCAATGGTCTGGTGATCGCAGGGAATCGCACAGCGTCGGGATTTCCCATTCTGGAAAACGATACTCACATGGAATTTTCGCAGCCGGCTGTTTGGTACGAAGCGCATATGGAGTATCCAGGATTCCGGTTCTATGGCCACCACGTAGCCGGTTCACCGTTCGGGTTTCTGGGCAACAACGGTTTCTGCGGTGTGGGGCTCACCATGTTTGAGAACGATGACACCGATTTTTTCAAGGAGGAGCTGAATCCGGAGAATCCCAACCAGGTAAAGTTTGCCGGCCAGTGGGAGGATCTGAAGATTCGTCAGGAGGTAATCAAAGTCAAAGGCGAGGAGGATGTCATACTCACGGTCAAATCTTCGCGTCATGGACCGATCACGAACGCACTGCTTGATGAAGCGACGCCCGTGGAAGCGCCGGTTTCTCTTTGGTGGGGACTTCAGCACAATGACAACTATAGCCTTCAGGTGATCTATGAACTCACGCACGCTACCCGCTTTGAGCAAGTGCAGCGCGCTGTGTCGATGCTCTCGGCTCCTGGCCTCAACGTGATGTATGGCGATACGGATGGAAACATCGCATGGTGGGCAGTGGCGAAACTGCCGATTCGTCCAGACCATGTGAATGCGAAACTATTTCTGGATGGCGCCTCTGGAAAAGACGAGTATCTCGGCTACTATGATTTCTCCAAGAATCCACAAGCTGTCAATCCACCCTGGGGATTTGTTTACTCAGCCAACAATCAACCCGATTCTGTCAATGGTGTGTTGTATCCTGGTTACTACTATCCTCGTTCACGCGCCGGCAGGTTGTTTGAATTGCTCAGCGAGGACAAGGTATGGACGATCGATGAAGTCAAGAAGCTAACCCTTGATGCTACTTCTCGCATGCACCCCGTAATTGCGGGGCACCTTGTTAACGCACTAATCGAAGCGAATAATCCGGCCTACGCCGAAATTATTCAGGCCCTGAAAACCTGGAACGGTGATCACGGGGTAAGTGATATCGCGCCTTCCATCTACAATAACCTGCTTTCACAGACAATGTATCTCGCTATGGCCGACGAACTGGGTCCACAGGCTTATGACGCAATCATGGGGACATCCATACCCAAGAACTCGTATGACATCCTGATCGGCAACGAGGTGTCGCCGTGGTGGGATGATGTTCGGACCCCCGACAAAAAGGAAACACGGTCTGAGATTGTAGCAAAAGCTGCTCATCGATCCATTGCGCTGCTGAAGGCCAATGCCGGTGCCAGGATGGAAGAATGGCAATGGGGGAAAATTCATACCCTCACGCATGGACATCCGCTCGGTGCTGTGAAGCCTTTGGATAGGGTTTTCAACGTGGGCCCGTTCGCTGCTCCCGGAGGAAGTGAAGTAATCAACAACCTCCATTATAAACTGGATACCTCCGGATACTTCCGTGTTAACGGAGGACCTGCGTTGCGGAAAATTACCGACTTCGGCGACATCGAGAACGGCGTTACCGTTTCACCTACCGGGCAATCTGGAAACCGAATGAGTGCGTACTATTCCAACCAGGCAACGATGTACGTCAATGGCGAATTCAGGAAAATGCTGATGAACCGCGAAGCCATTCAGCGCTCCTCGCAACAGCTTCTGCTGAAGCCAGAGGATTAAGTTCTTAAGGATTCAGTAGATAGAGGGACTGAATCAACTTCGGCCCCTCTACCGGGAATGCCGGTGCGTCAAGCTTTTTGTACGCTGCAAGACTCCATGCAGCCATGGCATCGGATGGCACTTGCTCTGCCCACTGTTTCAGCTGTGACTCTCCTTTCTCTGCCAGTCCATTCTTGCGCAGTGCCCACGCCGTAATCAATGTTCCATTTCCGGCAGGCCATTGCGACTGCGCGATCACCTTATCGAAGGATATCTTAGCCCTGTCGGATTTCTTCAATCCTTCCTGACATAAACCCTCAAGGAAATATTCGACGCGCGAATCAATATCCGCATCGTAAGGCATTCCAACCCCGAGATTTGCCGGGTACATGCGCGCCTTTCCAATCATGACGAGGGCATCAGAATACTTCTTCGCCTTGATTTGAGCCATCGCTTGCATCAACCAAGCCTCACGGTACAGCGCGTGTCCTTCGGTTGACCCCTCATAGGGAAGCACGTTCGTTTTCGCCAGCACGTCGTTACAGGATTTGTAGTTTTCCAACAACAGAAACGATTTGGCCAGCAGCAGTCGAATACGAAAATCGTTCGGTATGCGACGATCGTTGTCCTGGAGAACGCGCAAAGCTTCGGCGTACTGCCGCGTGCCGAAATAGTACTGTGCCAGTAACTTAACATATCGCCATTGACCCGGATCTAATGCTGCTGCCTTCTGAAAATCAACCAGTGCTGTCTCCCGGATCAATTCTGCCCGGGCAGCATACATCGGTGCAAAATCGGGTCGGTTGCCACAAGCAGCAAATAGCTCACGGGCTCTGGCTGTCTGATTCTTGCTCCAGTAAATCAGGCCAAGCAAGTATTTCGGTTTCCAGTTGTTTGTAACACCCGTGGCCCAGGTAAAAACCTCCGCCGATTCAGGCCGGAAAGGAAACACACCCGTGACCGAGGCTTCCGTTGCCCGGTTAAGAGCTTTCTCCGAAGAACCCGTGAGCTTCTGGTCCAAAAAGGCTTGCCAAAAAGCTACTTCGGCGTTTGTTGGGGCGAGGTCAAGTACACTGCGAGCCTCTTTCAGTTGCCCCAGACGGTGATACCAAACGGCGAGCTCCAGATAGGACTCCACCGTCAACTCATTCTTGATGCTCTTTGTAAAGGCAGACTTTGAATCTGGCGTTGACTTCGCGAGATAGTTTTCAAAACCCACAAAATGACTGAGGGGATTCAATCGCTTCAATACATTCAATGTCTCATCTACTTTCCCTCCATTTTTCTGCAGGCGATAGGCAACAGTCAACAGTTGAAGCGCTTCCACATGACCCGCATTCCCCTCGATGGCTTTTGTAGCATAATGAATGGCGCGATCGAGGCGACCTTCCACAAGATCCATGCGGCTCAGTTCTGTATACGCGGCAACACGGTGTGGCGGGTCCATGGAGGCAATGTCAAAGCCATCGCGGGCATCCGTTTTCTTGCCAAGAGCGAGCGAGGTAAGTCCATAATAGAAATTGGCCATGGGGTCATAGGTGTCGATACTCAAGGCATGCATTAGCAACGAAAGAGCCTTCGTAAAGTCCATGTTCCGGTAATGAACCATGGCGAGGTTGGTGAGAGCAGGAAGGTAATTGGGGTCCTTCGCCAGACATTGTTGCAACTTTGCTTCCGCCGCAACATACTGGCGCTCGCGAATGAACTCTTTGCCTTCCATGTATAATCCTTGAATGCTGTTCCAATCAAAGTCATTGGGTGCTTCTACCGGACGTGACAGCACACCCTCATTCGGATCGGTGCTGTGTTGGATAAGCCGATCCCCCAACGTAACAACGATAGGTCCTGGGGAGGTGATGGATACAGAATCCGAAAATAATTGCAACGTCTTGAGCGCAACATCTTTCTCATAGATGCGATTGGATCCCTGACTGATGACCAGTTTTTCATTCATGTCTTGAAGGGGTGAAATATCCACGCGTACCCTTCCCTGGCGGATTCTCACATTCATTGCGCCTACGGGATTGGCCGCTACAAAACCCTGGGTGCCCTGTACGGGGAACCAGTATTCTGTCCAGGTATCTGTCGAATAGGGAGCAAACCCACGATGCTTGAACGGCGTGGCAGTGCTGGTGTGGTCCGTCTGATTGAAAAGTCTTCCCGACTGTACCTCAACATACTGGCCATCGGTATCCGATAATAGGTTTTCCCAGATCATCCCCTGCCGGGAAAGTCCCCATATCCATATCTTCTTGCCTGCCTTCTCATCATGCATGGCATATCTTCCCATGCCGAAGTTCTCTTTGTGCCAGAAGCCACCAAAGAAGTCGGTGTACCTCCCGAATACATGGTACGACTTATAAGGGCCGAAATTATTCTTCTCGTAAAAGGAGATGTCTGTCCCATTTTCATGAATCTTCCACGCCTTATTGCTGCCATCGTGACCAAGATACCTTGTGCCTGGATAGACAAACTCCAGGTCTCCAGCTGCCTTAATGCCCGCATTCATCCATGTGTAATACGGCTGCTCGAGCGGTGTGGTGTTACTCCAGAAGGATCGGGTGGTGAAGTATGCTTTGTTCTTTGGCACATTGACCTCAATGGTCCAATAGGTTTGAGTGAGCAGGTCGAGCGTGCCGATAAAGCAGCTCACACTGCCGTCAGCGTTGGTTCGGGTAGTGTAATCGACAGGCGTTGAACAGTTGGGTGTGTGGCCGATGATACCGTAGTTGGCTTCAATGCCCCCGCTGGTCCACGGCCCGCGCATGGCGATGTCGCGGAACTTGACGACGTGATTGTAATAGAGAAACGGCTTCCCCGTCGACTTCTCTGTTGCCGCCCAAATCTTGCCGCCGATTTCGGGGAGAATCAGTACGGAGATGAATTCATTTCCGAGTTCAACAACCTTCCACGCTTTGTCGATTGGCTTGTCGGTATAGCCATCAAATCGAAAATAGGGATAGATCTTGTCAACCCGCGCAATGGGATCGGGGTCGGAAAAGGGATAGGTCTTGAATACCTTATCGTATTCCTTAATGGTCGCTGCGGACTGGCCGAGGCTAGCGATGACGATGGAGGCCAGTACAAGGGTGAGTAATTGTTTCATGGCAGTTTGGACAATTGTAAATCGTGATGCTGGAACTGACGATCAAATCACTTTGCTCCCCGAATGATGATCAACAGCCCCTTCCCTTTCGGAACCAGAAAGGTATTGTTGAGGTTGATGGTCTGTTTCCCCTGGAAGTCTTTTACCGCAGGTACATCCGCTGTTGCTGAGGGCTTCAGGCCCAGGGCTTTCCAGTCGATGTTTAGTTTGATGTTGACATCTTCGGCTGCCCAGCTGGCCACTGCGATGAGGACGGCATCCTTCTTTTTGTAAATCGTAGCCATGACTTCGGGGTTGTTGGTCTTCACGGGGCTATCCTCCACCCAGTAGCCGATCATTTCAGATCCTTGCATACCGAACCTATCCCATAGCTTCCACAGGTAGCGCGGGTCGCTGTTATCTGTCCAGGGCATACGGTTGGTCATCCCGTATACCATGCCTCGCCACGGGTTGCCCCCTTTCTCCAGCATCTCGCCCATCAGACCAAATGGAATACCGGATACTTCCGTCAGCCAGAAATCGGGTTTGGAATCGTAATCGAAATATTCTCCGAACCAGAGTCGATTGAGGTACGGGAAATGCTCGAGATACAGGTTGGCGCTGTTGTTGAAGCCGTCGCGCTTGTTGAATTGATTGGCCGAGTGCAGATCGATGATTCCCGGGCCACGTTCACTCTTGAGCACACGGCGTATGCGCTTCATGGTTGTTCGGTCGAAGGCCACATCGTCAAGGTAGATGCCGTCGATACCTACGTTCTTCACCAGCCAGTTCATCCCTTCCACATAGTAGTTATGCCACCGGCTCATACCGCTGTTGATTACCGCAGCATCCTTAAGCTCCGGAACAAACCACGCAGCGATGTAGTTGTCACCAAGGTGCTCTTGAAGCCAGGAAAAGCCGCCGCCATTGCCTGGTGAATAGATCTCCGTGCCAAGGCTACGAAGCACGGGTGTTTCGTAGGCACGGTTGGAGAGCTCCCGCACGGTGTTATAGATTTTCACTTTCAATCCCTTCTGGTGCGCATTGTCGATATATGCCTTCATTTCCCGGGTGCGGAGAAACGGATAGTTGATATACGGATTGATCTCGTTGGCGTGATGGATATTGACGACCGATGCACCGCGACGCACGATGGTGTCAACGGGGCTGTATTTGTGGTAGAATCGAGTCTTCCATTGGAAATCCGTATCAAGAATATGAAACGGGGTGATGAGCAGTGTGAAATTGAAGTGAAGCGTTTCGCCTGCTTTCATCTCTCTCGCTCCGCTGAATGCCTTTAGAATTGTTGCTGTCGAATCTTCCGTAATTTGAATACCGCCTTTACCTGCATTTCCCCATGAAGGCGGCAGGTTCAGCGGCTTCTGGAGATAAAAATTTGTGTTGAGGGGTCGGGAATAATTCTCGGCACGGAGCGAGAATTGTATGCCTCCATTGACATTGCCAATCCATGCACCATCCTGGTTCTTGTTGGTCACGTCCCAGGTCCATGAGAAATCAGCGGGTCTTAAACCACCCCGCTGCCCGAGGCCAAGCATGTATTTCGAGAATGCTTTCTCCAGAGGAATCTGCATCCGGGCATCTTCCATCGGTGTGTCACGAAGGGCTGTCAGCTTCATGGCATACTGCACAAACCCGTCAAATTCCAATCGCCCGGTGACTTCCAGACGGATGTTGTCCGTCGTGTTCGTTACAGTCCATGTGACAACACCATCGGTAATTTTATTAAACGTGATCTTATCCGACTGAGCCCATTGCAACAGACCCTTGTCCTTGAGCACGACCTGGAATTCAAAACCACCTGTCAATAACGGGTGGCCCTCTTTGTCAAGCCTGGTCATCCGCGGTGAGAAGTAGCTGGTGATTTGCTTCGGCAGCCCATGGTCGCCAATTTCTAGCTTTCTCCCCAGCAGAGAAATTGAATTACCCTGAAGTTGCAACGGCGTATACGGCGCAATGACCTCATCATTGGCGGCGAGTTGCGAGTTCAGCCAGGCGAGACGTGTCTGGTTCCATGGCTCATCAACACCACCGTTCCTGGCGGTATTGTTCGAAATTGTAAGCGTGACCTTAACCATCCTTGATACCCCTCCTTTCGCGGTGATGGTAACCGTTCCGGAATATTCACCGGCTGGCTGGTTCGCTGGTACCGTCAGTGGACACCACAACGGCTGGACCGTACCCGCATCGATATCCAGCATCTTTTCAAAAGGAGTCCCGTCCCATCCGATCCCTGAGGTATTGATGCAGGAAAACAATTTACTTGAAATGGAACCCGATTTGCCAGAGAAGTCGGAGAAGGTTACACCGACATGCTCAAGTTTAGCTGCATGTGCATAAACTCCCAGTTGAAACGAAAAATTTTCACCCTTGTCTACTGAGGCACTAAACGTCTCAGAAGGACCGCGCAAGATCCACCGCTGAGGGAGATCGCTCTTCAACTTTACAGGGTTCATCCGGTCTTCCGGGAAGATCATGAATGGCTGGCCCTCTCCCTTTGCCTTCATCGCCGTTGTCTCGGCTGCTGTGGCAATCACTTCCATTGGATAGAAACTGTTCAGCGCATCGATGCTTTGCAACTCAATGACGGTTGCCTGGATGGGAGAGTTGCCGGAAAGCCCTCTGATCCAGTCAATGGAAGCTGTCTCAACGTGATCGGGGTACACGACGGTGGGGTAGTTCGAGCGACCCTTGATAAAATACTTGAGGTAATAAACATAGTAGAGACCTTCGCCGGCTGTGGGTTCAAAGAAAACACTGCCCGACTCCCGGTTTATCGTTCCACGTCCCATGTTCTTGATCAGATTACCGGCCTTGTCGGTCACAAGAATCATTTTCTTCTCCGTGTTACTGTCTCGCCTACGCCACGGAATCTTCACCGATGCCACTTTTCCTGAGGTTGGCACCTGGATCACTGCGCGGTGGTTGCCCAGTGAGTCAGCGGACCAGCAGTTTTCACAAACGGTGTACTTTAGTTCCTGGGCTCTGGAAAGAGAAACAAATGAAAGAAGGGCGATAGAAAAGAAAATCAGTCTCATGGGTTTGGGTCAACAACTACCAATTTATAGATTTTATTGGGCTAAATTGGCTGGCATTATTTCAATTTCATACGATGATTCCATCCGTGGACAAACTCAGGGACGAAACCCCTGGCTGCCGAACGAAAGTACACTTTAACAACGCTGGCGCTGCGCTGATGCCACTTGCCGTTATTGATGCCCAAAAGAATTATCTGGACCATGAGGCTGTGACCGGCGGGTATGAGGCCGCGGATGAGCGTGCCTTGGAGATTCAGGGCTTTTATGAAAGTATGGGCAGACTTCTTGGGTGCGGGGCACATAACATCGCTTACACCTCCAGCGCCACAAATAGTTTTGCCCGAGCGCTTTCCTCGGTACCTTTTGAGGCCGGCGACGTCATTCTTCTGGCCAATGAAGACTACATCTCCAACCAGATTGCATTTCTCTCTCTGCAAAAGCGACTGGGCGTACGACTGGTCCGGGCCGAGAGTCTGCCGGAAGGCGGCGTGGATGTAGACAACATGCGGAAGTTGATGGACAAGTACAAACCGAAACTTGTTTCACTCACTCATGTCCCCACCAATTCGGGCCTGATCCAGCCGGTGGAGACTGTTGGCCAACTCTGTAAAGAACGCGGCCTTCTGTATCTCGTGGACGGATGCCAAAGCGCTGGGCAACTTCCTGTCGACATGAAGGCCATTCAGTGTGATTTCTTTACGGGCACATTCCGGAAATTTCTTCGTGGTCCCCGGGGAACAGGGTTTCTTTTCGTCTCTGACCACGTACTCAAGCAAGACCTCTGGCCACTGTTCGTGGACATGCGTGGTGCAGAGTGGACTGCCCCCGATGATTTTGAGCCGCGTAAGGACGCAAAGCGGTTCGAAGATTGGGAATTCAACTACTCGCTGGTTTTGGGATGTCGTACTGCTGCAGACTATGCTATGGCCTTAGGACTCGATAATATTCAAAAGCGAAATGCTGAACTATGCCATGCAATTCGTCGTAAACTCTCAAGCCTCGGACTGACGACCCTGGACAAAGGGAAACGGCTAGGCAGCATCATTACGGTAGCCATCCCGGGGCGCGAGCCAACCGATGTTCTCCGCGCACTGCGATTAAATAACATCAACACATCCATCAGCTCACGCAGCTCCGCGCTGATCGACTATGACGCAAAAGGGGTGACATGGGCGCTGCGGATTTCTCCACACTATTATAATACAGAGAACGAGGTAGACATTTTGTTAAATACCTTGAAAGGGATTGTTTAACTTACGTCGACCTGACCTGATCTATGGAACGAAATGAATTTTTGAAACTGCTGGGCACAGCAGGAATTGCTGTTTGTGCTGGTTGTTCGCTCGAATCGTGTTCAACCTCTTCCGACCCCAGCGTCCCCGCTGCTCCTACCGGAGTCGATTTCACCCTTGACCTTATGGATGCAGCCAATGCAGCTTTGCTTGTCGACGGTGGTTCCGTATACAAGAGTGGCATCGCCATTGTTTGCTTGAATGCAACTTCGTCGATATACACCGCCGTAAGCCAGGCGTGCACACATCAGGGAACGACCATTGCCTTTCAAGCCTCGGCCGGAAATTTTCTATGCCCCAATCATGGGAGTCGGTTCAGCACCACTGGCGGAGTGATCAACGGACCTGCCGTTGCTTCGCTGAAGAAATACAATACGACGGTTTCGGGGACGAATCTTAGAGTGTTCTCCTAAGCTGCCTACGAACGTCTACAGTCCTAACATCACAAAGGCTCCCCAAAAATAGGGATCTTTGTATTTCGGATTTGCCATCAGTTGTGCTTGCGCTTGTTTGAAAGCTTTCAGCTTGTTACCGCCCTTTGTCCAGTTGGTATAAAAGTTCGTCATCAGCAACTGTGTTGCTGTGTCATCCACCTTCCAGAGGCTCATCAGCAATGCTTTTGCGCCGGCAACCTGAAAGGCACGTTGCAAGCCGTAGACACCTTCCCCAGCCCGGATTTCTCCGAGACCGGTTTCACAAGCGCTTAGGACAATGAGATCGGTGCCGGCAAGGTTGAGGTTCATTGCTTCGTAGGCGGTGAGCACGCCGTTGTCGTTACTCTCGAGGTCAGGTTTGCGTTCTTCATTCGCAGGATCAGGCGCGCCGGCGAGGATCAATCCTGAGCGCAGCAATGGATTGTTTTTCGCGTGATCAGCATTCACACCCATCGCGTCGGCATCGGCATCGGCCAGAAAATACCCGTGCGTGGCAATGTGCACCAGTGAGGGGCCTTCGAGTGACTTTATGCTCGCTTCGGTGGCTTCCAGTTGCATCCTCTGACTAACTTTATATCCTGCTGTCTTTAGAACGCTAGTCACCGCCGTAATCTCTTCCTTTGTTCCAGGCAACGCTGGCGCCACTCCCCCGAACTCCGGGAAACCCAGAAGAAATGCCTCCTTGGCAGACGCTGGTCTCTTGACCTTGGCGGCGATCAGGTCTTTCGAATTTCCGAATGTAAAGACATCAAAACGATTGCTGATATACTCTGCAGCGCCCAGCTTACGGATGGTATTTACATTGATCTGCGTATACACACCATCGGGCGAAAGATAGATCACTTTTTTTCCAGCCAGCAGCGGGTCGATCTTCGACCAAAACTGGATATAACTGAACTCATCCGGAATACGCTGAAGAATGGCATTCTTGTAATACTTTGCAAATCGCGTTTCGAGCTGACCACCATTGTCGAGGATCGTGACTTTGGGTGTGGCGGCGCCTTTGGTCAGCACGAGTACCGCATATCGTGATTCCGCTGTAAGGTCTTTATCAAATTTCCGGACACGAATAATTTCCACAACGGCTTCCAGATCTCCGATCAAGCTGGTAACCGATTTCATCTCAACGCGTTCAGAGGTGTAGCCTTGCGAGAATTCGGCCGAGCGCTCAGACAACGAGCGCTCCATGTCGTTTGCCTCCTTCTCAAGCTCCACGACGTTTACTTTTTGATTGGCAAGCTCTTCTCTGGAAAGTGAGTAATAACGCGCCAATGCCTCTTTCTTGTCCAGCCAGGCCGTATAATCCCGGATCAACGCTTCATTTCCGCTGGCCATGATCGTGCTTTTGATCTTACTCGTAGAGTTGAGCAACAACCCCTTGGTCGTCATCTGGAACTCAAACATCGTTTGCAGCACAGCGGGATTGGTCGAACTGGCATCGAGACAATAGTTATAATAGCGCTGGAACCGTGGCTGTAGCACATCCCAATACTTTGTCTTCTCCGCTTCGCTCATGGGTGGAAAATAGCGATTGATGAAGTCCAGCGATTTATTCATCGCCAGCGAATAGTACTCCCCCGCTTTCGCCAGATCGCCTTTCTTCCAATACAGGATTCCAAGATCTTCCTGCGACCTCACATAGTCCGGATGGTTCTCGTCGAGCGCCGTACCGCGAATAGCAAGCGCCTGGCTGAGGGATTTCTCCGCATCATCAAATCGTCCTTCCATACGGTAGAAGTTCCCCAGGTCGTTGAGTACCTTGGCATAATTCGGATTCTTGTCGCCGAATTTGGTCTTGTACACATTGGCGGATGTTTGCAAGTAGCCTTCGACCTTGTCCAACTTGCCCATCTGGATGTACAGGAGTGCCAGGTTGTTGATTACGCCTGCATAGTAAGGATTCTGGTTACCCAGTATTTTTTCCAGATTAAGATAAATCGTCTCAGCTTCCACAAACCTTCCCGTTTGTTGGTAGAGCAGTGCGAGGTTCGATTGGAAACCCACCTGTTGGCGGAGGCTTTTCTTCTTCAGCTTATCAAGAATGGCTGATGCCTTCTTGAGGTTCTCAATGGCATCATTGAAGCGTCCGATTTCAGAATACAAAATGGCCTGATTGTTCAATGCAACCGCGTACTCCTGGCTACCGACGCCAATACGACGCTCAATGGTCTGTAACGCCTCAGTAAAATTCTTTTCTGCCTCATTGTAACGTGCGAGCTCCTGCATCAGAACGCCGCGGTTATTCAGTGAAGATGCGTAAGCCCTGCTGTTTTTACCTACAGTATTCTCTCGTATCGTTAACGCCTCTGTTGTAAATTTTTCAGCTGTGCTGAACCGGCCCATGGTTGCATAAAGCAATCCCAGGTCGGCATGCACCTTGCTGTAATTGATGGTCGATGTAAGCCCTTCGGTCTCGTAGGATTGCTTGGCCAGCATAAAGTTCACTTCCGCCGCAGGGTAGACGCGCTTTTTGTACAATTCTTCGGCGATGTCAAGGAAATCGCGGCTTCGCTGGGCGCCCGTTTTCTCGTCGGCGCTCTTGGTCACGCTGGTGACGGTTGTCACCGTTTTGATCGCGGCCTCATCGGCGTCCTGGATGTCCATCATCCCGGAATTGTCAATGACAGAAATTGCATAATTGAAATCCGATGAGTCGATGCGGGTCCGCTCTTCTTCGAGGTCACCCGAGGCGATCTTTTTTCCACGATCAATCTGCTTCTTCAGCAGATTATCAAATTGAGCATTGGCGGTGCCGATCGCGAGCAGCACAATTCCAATAGCAAGATAATGTTTCATAAATGTGTTTAAATGTCCTTGTTCAGAAGGTGTCCACGGTGCGGTAAGCGGCGATGACGGCCTTCTCCCCCTCAGCTCCGGCAGCAAAATTTCCATGCTCCATGCCCATCACACCGCGATAGCCACGTTGATCGATATACTTAAAGATGTTCTTGTAATTGATTTCGCCCGTCCCCGGCTCCTTTCGTCCGGGATTGTCGCCGATCTGGAAGTAGGCAATTTCGTCCCAGCACCGTTCAATATTATTGATGATGTTTCCCTCGTTTCGCTGCATATGGTAGATGTCGTAGAGGATTTTGCACGAAGGACTCTTTACCGCCTTGCAGATTTCATAGGTCTGGTCGGAAGTTCGAAGGAACAATTCCGGTGTATCGCTCAGGGGCTCCATCACCATGATGAGACCATGGGGTTCGAAAATCTCCGCCCCGCGTCGCAGCGCCTCAACGACATTGGCGGTCTGAATCCCAATTGGCGTTCTCCGTTCGAAGTAGCCTGGCACCACCGTCATCCACTTTGCATTCACGCGCTTGGCGGCCTCCACAGATTGTTTGCAAGTATTCACAAACACATCGTAGAATTCCTTTTTGCCTGTTGTCAGTGATGTTTTCCAGTTGTCGCCTCCCTCGATGACAAATACGCCCATGGTCATCCCCAGTTGGGAAAGTGTCTTCCCGATGCGCTCCTGATCGGCGATAGGTCGTTTAAGGAGATCATTGTCTTCAATGGCGCGAAAGCCCTGATCGTGCATAAACTTGATCTGGTCGACGAAATCGGCACCCCCGAAGTTCTTGAACATACCGTCGTGCGGCGCATAGTTCATCCGAAAGGTAGCTGCCCCCGGGACCTGTTCTGGTGGCTTTGAAAGGACTTGAGAGAGAAGAGTGGTGCCAGCCAGGGTGGCCAGACTTCGCTGAATGAATGTTCTTCGTTGCATAGCGATGATCAAGTTAAAGAGTATCGCTCAATATCTTCTACCTTTCCGTCAAATTTCCCTCCTTGAGACTCTACCGCAACCTTTCCGAAGCTGTCGTTGACAATCTTCACCAAATTTTTGTTGAAAACCGCTATGCCGACAAGGTGATCGAGAAGGTGCTGAAGCAGCACCCAAAGTGGGGTGCGCGCGACCGCCGGTTCATTGCCGAGACTACCTACGATATCGTGCGCTGGTACCGGTTATTCCTGGAGCTGACAAAAGCCAAGGACGATGACTTCTGGGCCTTGTTTGGAGCGTGGTGTATGTGGAACAAGATTGATCTGCCCGATTGGGACGAACTTGCCGGACTCAACAAAAGCCGGTTCTACGAGAACTACGACAAGGCGCAGCATATACGCAAGATTAAAGAGTCCATCCCAGACTGGCTCGACGAACTGGGGCAGCAGGAACTGGGATCCTTCTGGGAAAAGGAAATCCACGCCCTGAATGAACAGGCCAAGGTGGTTCTGCGGACAAATACGCTCAAGATCTCCCGCAATGACTTGCAAAAACAATTAAAGGAAGAGGAAGGCATTGAAACGGATCGATTGGAAGAATTTCCTGACGCGCTGATCCTGAATGAGCGTCAGAATATCTTCACCCGCCAGCAGTTCAAGGATGGATTGTTTGAAGTTCAGGACGCGGGATCTCAGTCCATCGCCGCTTTTCTCGAGGTGAAGCCGGGCATGCGGGTAATTGACGCTTGTGCGGGTGCGGGCGGAAAGACCTTACACATCGCCGCTCTCATGAAAACCAAAGGCCGCATCATCGCTATGGACACGGAGGCCTGGAAACTTGACGAGTTGAAAAAGCGGGCCCGTCGTGCCGGCGCCAGCGACATTATCGAGACGCGTGTGATTGATACATCGAAGGTGATCAAGCGCCTTGAGAACTCTGCCGATCGACTACTCCTGGATGCCCCCTGCTCCGGCCTTGGCGTTTTAAAGCGCAACCCGGATGCGAAGTGGAAACTTTCTCTGGAGTTCATTGAAAAGATCAAAATCATTCAGCGGGATATTTTACAGACCTACAGTACCATGGTAAAAAAGGACGGTGTGATGGTCTACGCGACGTGCAGCATCCTTCCTTCAGAGAATGAAAAGCAGGTGACGGCTTTTCTCGAGGCAAATGCTGGGAAGTTTGAGCTGCAGGGACAACACACGATTCATCCAAGTGATGGATTTGACGGGTTCTATATGTGCCGGATGAAACGAAACGGATGACGATACTTCATGCGACTTCGGGCTTACCGATAGGCCTGGCTACGGCACCTCAAGAAGCAGTCTCATCATCCCTTCCGCTGACACCCTTCCCTTCTGCCGGATAAAATCACGCTGCGTAGTATCACCAATCTCGTAGGTAACACCCACAGCATTGAACTGTGTGTAGAACCATCCTTTCGAAACGGGCTGACCAACACGCGATGGGCGTTCATCGATGGTGTAATTCGGAATGTGGGCTTCGATGTAGCGCAACCACCGATTCTTGAAATCAGGGAGCGTGAGTTTATCCGTCTCTACATTGGTGTAGTACACATCATACCACGTGGAATGAAAATCAAAACCAATGATAACCGGATTCTTGTCTTTGATGCTCTCCGCCACAATGCGATCAGCAATTTGCCGGGTCTCCGGCTGACGGTATACAGCCCAATCGCGATTAAGATCAATGCCACCATTGTTGTGGCGCCAGTGCCCCTGATCGACACCATCGGGGTTGAGCAATGGAAAAACCAAGACGCGATAACGCGAACGAAATGCTGTGGCCAAAGAATCGTTGCCCAGCAACCGGTCAACAAAATGCTGCATAGCGAAGTAGCCGGTAACTTCAGGAGGATGCTGTCGTGACAGAATTACTACGGCCGGTTTGTCCTTCTTTTCACCGCGACCGATATCCAACATCAGCAAGGGTCGATTGCCGGCCGATTTACCGAGGACGTCAACATCAACGTCGGTATGCCGGGCCGTTGCCTTGCACCATTCCTGAACCATGCGGGTAGACACGACCTCCTGAGCGGCAACAAACAACGGCCGTATGGAGGTCTGAACAGGAAAGAGGACTTCCGTGCTGTCGCGGTTGAAGAGCAGGGTCTTTGCATCAATCAGAGTCCAGGAGGATAGATCGGCGCTGAACTTCGGCGAGTAGCGATGCTTGTATTTTCCATACGACAGTCGAAGGTAAATACGCTGTGATCGTTCTGAAGCAATCCGGAACGCGTACCATGGGCTAGGGTTGATCGGAGTGTTCTCAGGAAGAATGAAAAGCTGAATCACGGAATCATTCTCAGCCAATGCGCTATTCAGTCGGGCGCCGTCAAATAAATTATCGATGGTGACTTGGGGCGACCGAAAGATGTATTTTCTCTTCTCCTGCATAACGATCGGCCGCGTCTGGGTGTCGACAGGAGTGGGGAAGTCGTATGTTGTGGCGGCAGGTGGAGTCACCTGCGGAGCGCATCCCAGTATCAGAACAACCAGCGGTAAGGTATGATGAAGAAGGAGTTTCATGACACAGTGAATGTATGCGAAAGAAGGAACTTTGTCGGAGAAATAGCAATTTTCAATACCATGGGACTATCAAAATAGTTTTTCTGGCAAAAACCCTTCTATCGCGTTGAAGCGATACCCAACGGTTACCCCCAGTTTCAAATCGCTTGTAAAGAAGTACGAAGGATCCAGCAGGAAATAGTTTATATCGTATGTAGACCGGATTGCCGCGTACATGCGGCGGCCATTGTAACCGACATTCAACAAGGCACTCCCCTTCCATTCCATATTCACCGACGTGCGCTCACCGGTGTTTCCCTTGAATACGTTCGCGGCAACACCACCTCCGGCAAAGATCATGGTTGAAACAAACCAGCGGCCATCACCCGTGGTCAGGTTATAGCCATAACCAGGCATCACCACCACACCTGGAGCGTAGGCATACACCAGTCCGGCTTGCTCTCCGTAGGTGGCCGGGACATCCAGGCTGGATGGAACAATGGGGGTGCCCACACCGAGTCGGCGATAGAAAGGTTCGATGCGCGCAAGGAAGGAGCCTGCGCTCTGGCGTTGTATTTCGCTTTGAAAAGCCGCTGCACGAAAAGAGTAACGACGGTGGTTGAAATAGTATGTAAAAGGAATACCAAGACTCAGCATGTCTACCGATGGCCCTGAAATAAATTCCCCTGAAGGATCAGCTGCGACAAGTCCGGTACTCTGCAACCAGTAGCCCCGAATGGTCCACTGCCGCGAAGAAAAACTGCCGGAGAGCCGAAACTGCTGTAGGTTTTGTACGCCCGTTTCCAGAATCCTGGACTGTGGCAATGAGAATGCGAAATCTACATCAATGAATTTGTAGGTAAGCCCAATGCCAACCATTTCATTGGTGTTGCCGAAGACACCGTCAGGCTTTGGCGCTTCTGCACGCTTGGAGCCATACTCCAGAAGGTAGCGCTGCGAAAGGTAAGCGATGCGGATATCGTTCTTTCGGGCAAAGCCCATGACATAAAGACTATCAACATCCGCCAGCAACCGCAAGGAATCCTTAATACCCTGCCCCCGGACCGAAATCATCAGAAAGCATCCCAACAGCACGAGGCATCCGACCCGAATCAAATTCATCACGATGCAAAAATACTAGTAAAGGATTTAAACCCCTATCTTGTGGCGTCACATGTCACGGTTCAATTACCTTAAGCAACGACTCTTCTCTTCACTCCGGCAACGGGTGTTGGGACCCTACGCGCAAGGCGTCATGTACCGCACAGCGAACGGCCTCCTGGCTGCACCCCTGGAAGATGTTTCTGTCGGAAAATCACTGGGCTTTAAAGGTGGATATGACACTGGCGAAATCCGCGAGTTGCAAAAAATGGTATTGCCCGGGGATACCATTTATGTAGTGGGAACGCACATTGGCGCCCTGCTCATTCCCCTGGCCAAGACGTGTAAGAAAATTGTCGGTTATGAGGCAAATCCGGATACCTACACATACGTTCGGCTCAACGCACATATGAACGACGCCACGAATGTGCGGCTCTACAATCTGGCCGTGGGCGACTCCACTCGTAAAATTGAATTCTATCAGAACCGTTCAAATTCCGGTGGCAGTAAGATAAAGCCGCAGACAGACCAGTATTTCTACACGTACGATTCGCCCAAAACCATCGAGGTGCCCATGATCAGCCTAGATGATCACATTCGCGCTGAACAGCTGCCCTCACCGAACGGAATCATTATGGATATCGAGGGCGCCGAACATCTGGCGCTGAAAGGGATGCCACAGACATTGGCACGCGCGCGATTTTTGTATATCGAATACGTGCCCCATCATCTGCAGAACGTTTCGGGCGTGACCAACGATGAGTTTTTTGCGCACCTGCTCCCCCACTTTGATGAAGTGCGATTCATGCGGAGCCGGCCGGGGGCAATTAACCTAAAGTCCAATCTTCAGGAATTCAAGACCGTAATGGATGGGTACTTTCAAGCGGGTCAATCCGACGACCTGCTTTTTACAAAATCATCGTAGGCTCACTTTTCTTTAGCAGGCAATGGCTGATGGGCTTCATCATTGCCCTTATAGTCCCGCAACAAGTATATACTGAAGTACCGCGCCATCCGGCCGCTACGATAACTGTAAAATATTTTCAGCAATTCTGCGGATCCAAAATTCTGATAGTAGCTCTGTTCTAGGATCATATGGTAATTACTCGGTATGATCACCAGGGCACTATCGCCGGGCTTGAGTGCCGGACGAAGCTGATTAAGCCACGCATAATGATGAAGGTCCACGACATGGCCGACACCGATCACAGGCTTGTTCAGGGGCCGTGCTACATAGTACTCAAGATGGGCACCGGGAAACCACTTGTTGATGACCAACGGAAGATTCGCCGGAATCTTGCCTTGCTTTTCCTGGTCTTTGAGCCACGGACCAAATTCATCGGAAAATCTTCCCCAGCCGTTCAAGTCCAGCGTAAAGTCATTATCTCCGAACTTCCGCTTGTTGTGACTGCCAAAGGTGCCTGGGTAAAACTGCACCACAAGTACAGTAAGGATAAGCAACGCGCCCACCGCGATGGCACTTGCTGTCAGGACGCGAGGATCCTTATGGCTGCCGGACGTGGCCATTCGCTCATCGATGTAGGCGGCTGCAAGAAAAGACAGCACCATGAAGCCGGGGCCGCTCCAATGCGGCAGCATGTTGTTGAACAAGGCCATGAATGTAACAACGGCCACCAGGGGCACACCGTTGATAAGCACAAATCGGAATGAGGTTCTGGACAGATACTTGACGATCTTGATCCTCCACAAGGCAATGATGATTAATGCAGCATTCACAGGGTTGCTGTATACCAGTTGGCCGGCGATGGCCTGAATAAAATAATCCGGATGAATCCAGGCGCCACCCATGTCTACGCGGTTGCTGTGGAAGCGGTACGTGATAAAATCATTCTGGAGGTTCCAGATCAGAATGGGACTGATCACCACAGCCGTTACAACAGCCGATACGTAGACACCCGGTGACAGCAGGCGCTTTCGGGCAAACAAAAGGATATACAAACCCAGGCTGGCCCACAGAAAGACACCGTGCACTTTACAAAGAACGGTGAGCCCCGCAAATAGCCCGAACAGCAGCCATGTGCGGATGGGGACACTTTTCTCATCAGGTACGGTAACGATCTGGTGCATGATCAGCAATGACGCCAGCCAGGCTACAACCTGCGGGCTATCGGGTATGATGAAGGCACCGGCAATAAGAGAGGTATAAAGGCTTGAGGTATAAAGAATAGCTGCGTACCACCCGGTCTGCTCATTCTTCAATTGTGTTCCGAGCCGGTACACGAGCAAGGTCCCGGCCGCTGAACAGGCGATCGCCCCCACCCGGACAAAGAACTCGTCGGTGAGAAGCAAGTTGAGCGTGAAAATACGGATAAGCAGTGCTACGCCGGGCGGGTGGTCAAAGTAGTTGGATTGGAGATCTAAAGCGTAAAGAAAATAGTACGCCTCATCGTTGCCGAACTCCAGCATGGCCGCCACGATCATGCGTAAAACGGTGGCTGCTATAATTAATTGAAGTAGGCGCTTGGGCACTCGGGTGACTTAATGGTGAAAAGTACGCTTTTGTCACTTACTTTTAAACTCTGGTGACGATGATTTCAATGAAACTGGTTCTATGATTTCGAGGACAACGCTAGCCTTTCTATTCTTGAGTTACGGTGCACTGGCGCAGTCTCCGAAGACATATGTGCAGAAGCTTCCAGGAACGGATCGGGTATTTACCATGGTAGGAATTCCTGCCGGGAAATTTATGATTGGAAGCAAAAGCATCCTTGCCGACGCCGATGAAGCTCCAATAGCAGATGTCGAACTCTCCGCTTTCTGGATGTGCAATCACGAAGTCACGTTTGGTGAATGGGACGCCTATTTCAAAGATCAGTCCGTACCGCAGGTCAAAAACATGGACGGCATCACGCGCGCTACGCCACAGTATATTGATTTGACCTGGGGTATGGGGCGTGAGCCAAATCACCCGGCCAACAGCATGAGTCAGCAGGCGGCCCTGATGTATTGCCGCTGGCTGTATTCAAAGACCGGTATCTTCTTCCGCCTGCCTACGGAGGCGGAGTGGGAATACGCCTGTAAGGCCAACGAGAAGGCAATCGACCCCGCCACATTGAGTGATGTGGCGTGGTTTGCAGACAACAGTGAAAATAAATTCCATTTGGTCATGGAGAAGAAGCCCAATGCCTGGGGGCTCTTTGATATGCTGGGTAACCTGAGTGAGTGGACACTGGATCAATACGATCCCCAGTACTATGCTACAATCACTAACAAAAATCCTGTCACGACTCCGGGCCCACGGTATCCCCGCACGGTGCGCGGTGGCTCCTACATGGACGCCAGTAACCAGCTCCGGTGCACGAACCGCATTGCGTCAGATCCAAAATGGAATCAGCGCGATCCACAGATACCCAAGAGCCGATGGTGGATGACCGATGGGATGTTTGTGGGATTTCGCGTGGTGAGGCCCGCCAAACAACCTTCTGCGGAAGAAATTGAGCAATTCTACCGTCAGTATTTGAAATAGCCCTTCAGCCAGAACAACGTTCTTATTTGGAAAAGAAATCATAACTTCACTACTTCTTCAAACCACAGCATTCCATGGAAAAGAACATTACTGGCCGCCGCACATTCATCAAGAAAACCACCTTCGCCGCAGGATCCCTGATGGCCGCGCCGCTGGTTTCAGAAGCCTCCTTCTTCAATTCCTCCGCCGATGATACGATCAAGGTCGCCCTCATAGGCTGTGGCGGTCGCGGTACAGGAGCTGCGCTTCAGGCATTGCTCACAAAACAGAATGTCAAATTGGTCGCCATGGCCGATGCGTTTAAAGACCGCATCGATGAATGCTACAACAGCCTGATGGCCGATGATCTTATGGACATCGCCGGCGTCTCCGGGAATGTAAAGAAGCGTGTGGATGTTAAGCCGGAGCACAAATTCGTTGGCTTCGATGGTTATCTCAAAGCCATCCCCCTTGCCGATGTGGTGATTCTCACTACACCACCCGGATTCCGACCGCTGCATTTTGAGGAGGTTGTGAAGCAGGGCAAGCACGCATTCGTGGAAAAGCCAATGGCAACCGATCCTGCCGGCATCAAGCGGGTGCTTGACGCTGCGCAGATCGCCAAGCAGAAAAAACTGAATATTGTGGTCGGCCTCCAGCGTCACTACCAAAACTCATACCGTGAGTTGTTTGCAAAATATAAGGATGGTATGATTGGCGATATCGTCTCCGCGCAAGCGTGGTGGAATAACGATGGCGTCTGGGTGAAGCCCCGCCAGTCAGGACAGACAGAGATGGAATACCAGATGCGCAACTGGTATTACTTCAACTGGCTCTGCGGTGATCACATCGTTGAGCAACATATTCACAACATTGATGTCATCAACTGGTTCAAGGATGCGTACCCGGTCAAGGCCCAGGGCATGGGCGGCCGCGAGGTGCGTAAGGGCAAAGACTTCGGCGAGATCTTCGATCATCACTACGTTGAGTTTCATTATGCAGACGGCACCATCATGAACAGTCAATGCCGCCATATTAAGGGCACCCTGAGCAAAGTCGATGAATTGATCGTTGGCACGAAAGGATCGATTGCCTGTGACGCAGGAAGAATCACCGACCGTAAAGGCAATACGATACACCAATTTGATCGCTCGAAGGAAAACAACCCCTACCAGTCCGAGCACGACGAACTCTTCGAAGCCATCGCAAAGGGGGAATACAAATTTGCTGATGCCGAAAACGGCGCAAAGAGCACCATGACCGCTATCCTTGGCAGGATGGCCACCTACACGGGACAGGTTGTCGAATTCGACAAGGCTCTCAACTCCGGACTTTCCTTGCAGCCTTCGCGCTACACCTGGGATGCCGACATGCCCTCGAAGCCGGATGCCAACGGGTTGTATCCCTGTGCCGTGCCCGGCGTTACAAAATACCTTTCTTAACCCAAGCTCGTCCGCCATGGGAAAAACGGACAAACGTATCGACGCATACATCGCAAAGTCCGCAGACTTTGCAAAGCCAATTCTAATCCATCTGCGGAAGTTGGCCCATCAGGCCTGCCCGGATATGCAGGAAACCATCAAGTGGAGTTTCCCACACTTTGAATATCAGGGTGTGGTTTGCAGCATGGCAGCCTTCAAGCAACATTGTGCATTTGGCTTCTGGAAGGCATCGCTCCTTCGGGACTTCGAAAAGAAACTCCTGGCAAAGGGAGATACGGCGATGGGACACTTCGGGAGGATTACCAGTCTCAACGACCTCCCTCCCGACAACCAAATCCTGAAGTACATCAAGGAGGCATGCCGGCTAAACGAGGAAGGTGTAAAGATCGTCAAGCCAAAACCTGTAGTAAAGAAAGCACTGATCGTTCCTGCTTACTTCAAGAAGGAACTGGCCAAACATCCAAAGGCCCGGGCAGTCTTCGACACATTCTCAAACTCCCAAAGGAAGGATTACGTGGAGTGGATCACCGAAGCAAAGACCGAGACCACCCGCGTGAAGCGTATGTCTACGGCCATCGAATGGCTGTCGCAGGGTAAAAGCAGGAATTGGAAGTACGAGCGATAAACCGATTTCTTTTGCTTATTTGCGCGAATAACAAACCCTCAGAAGCGCTTTGAACCTCCGGACCATCGCCCGCAAGCTGTATATCGCCTGGGTGCTTTTCGTTTTCTCTTTCTTCATGATCCTGTACTTGCCGGGCATCCTCATCCCCTTTCTGTTGGGCGATCGATTCGGGAATATCAGCTACTGGTTTCTCAAACTTTGGTCGGCAACATTCAGTATCCTGAACCAAATTCATTACAAGATTCACGGCCGCGAAAACATTCACGCAGGGAAGTCCTACATCTACCTCTCCAACCACACCTCCTACCTCGACATCCCGGGTGTGTGCCTCACGGTACCCAAACAAATCCGTCCGCTGGCCAAAAAGGAACTGTTGAAAATTCCTGTCTTCGGGTGGATTGTTCGCCATGCTGCCGTGATCGTCGATCGGTCGAGCAACGAAAGCCGCAGGAAGAGCATGGAGCACTTGAAGGATGTTCTCCGACGCGGGATTTCCATCCTCATATTCCCTGAGGGGACGCAGAATCGTTCGGATCAGCCGCTACAGCCGTTCTACGATGGAGCCTTCCGCATCGCCATCGAAATGCAGCAGCCCATTTTACCCATGGTGATCCTTGGTGCCGGGAAGCTGATGCCTCCAAGAAAGATGCATATTGAAGCAGGCACAATCACCATCATCATTCAACCGGAGATACCAACACAGGGATTAACCCAAGCCGATCTGTCGGCACTTCGTGAACGCGTCAGGTCCATCATGCTGGAGATGATCGAGCAACACGCCTCGGCACGGGTCTGACGTTGACATGCAGTTGGTCCGTGGGCTGACTTCATCCAATCCACAACCCACCATTCGACTTGCAACCTGGCCATTCATTGAATACTTTGGCAGAAGAATCATGCTATGCGCGAGTTGATTTTGGTTTTCATGGGTGGCGGTCTTGGCAGCGTTATCCGTTTTGCCATGGGTCGATGGGTCAACGCCTTTCACAACGGACCCTTCCCATGGGGTACGCTTGCTGTTAATGTTGTCGCCTGCTTACTCATGGGATTGCTCATCGGTCTCGCAGATCATAAGAACTTGCTGTCGCCTTCAGCCCGAGTTTTCTGGACGGTAGGCTTCTGTGGTGGATTCAGTACGTTCTCCGCGTTCAGTGCCGAAGCACTGGTACTCATTCAAGGCGGACTACAATGGTCGTTTGTAATGTACTTACTGGCCAGCCTTGTCCTTTGCGTAGCTGGTACGTATGCAGGGTTGTCGCTCGGCGAGACGTTATAGTCTAGATTGGCAAATACACAATCTTCTTCGTCACAAAAAATTCTTCCCCGAAGTATTTCGTCAGATCATACAAACTGTATGGCCGCTTCAGCTGACCCATCTCCTCATCCAGGTCACCACCCTTGAGGTAGAGAATGCCATTGTCAAGGGTGTGCACGGACTCACGCTTAACTTTATTGTTCACCCAGCCGTAGAACTCCTTCATCTGTGTCACAGCCCGGCTGACGATAAAATCGTACTTATGCTTGATCTGCTCGGCGCGGATTTGCTCGGCAGTAACATTCTTCAGTCCCAAGGCTTTGCTGACCTCCTTTACCACGGTGATCTTCTTGCCAATCGAATCAACAAGATGGAATTGTGCTTCCGGAAAATAGATGGCCAGTGGTATCCCTGGAAAACCGCCACCCGTACCGACATCAAGAATCTCGGAGCCCGGCTGAAAACTGATCACCTTCGAGATGGCCAATGAATGCAGTACATGGTTGACATAAAGGTTATCAATATCCTTCCGGCTGATGACATTGATTTTCTCATTCCATTCCCGATAAAGGGGAAACAGCATCGCGAAACGATCACGTTGTTCCGTTGTGAGGTCTGGAAAATACTTCGTCAAGATGGATATGTCTCCCGTAGTCATCGGTCGCAAATCTTGACATTGGTTTGCAGAAAACAAAATGGTGGGAGTACCCCATTAACCTTATTTAACCTCGAAAAGACGGCTATTCCATACATAACAAGTAACTTTCGTTTTCCGTTAATACAGTATCCATGAAAAGAAGAACCTTTATCCAGTCGGTCTCTACTTCTGCGGTTAGTTTGGGCATACCAGGCGCCGCGATGGCGAATGAGGGCATCCCTTTCGAAGGAACAGAGAACGAATCTGCGGCAACAATCGTCCAAAGCACGCGGAAACTGTTCGCTTTCGGTGGCGGTACAGATAAGGCTATCCTGAATCACATCATTCGTCTTACGAAAAAGGATAATCCCAAGGTTTGTTTCATGCCTACCGCTACCGGCGACAGTACCGTCAGCATCGCGAACTGGTACAACCTTGCCGAAGGTCTTCCCATGCAACCGCATGTTATGAAAGTCTTCATCAACTCATACGATACGAAGGAGTTCTTCGAGGAGAAATTGATGCGGATGGACGCGGTCTTTGTTGGCGGTGGAAATACGCTGAACATGATGGCCATCTGGAAAAGCCAGGAGATCGACATCGCTTTGCGAAAAGCCTACGAGGCCGGTGTCCTTATGTGCGGTGCCAGCGCGGGGTCGCTGTGCTGGTTTGAAGCAGGCACCACAGACTCACGCCCAAAGACACTGAGCAAAGTTGACTGCCTCGGCTGGATCAAGAATTCTCACTGCCCCCACTACGACGCCGAGGAGCAACGCCGCCCGCTCTATCACAGCATGATTCTCAAGAAAGAACTCTCACCGGGCTATGCCTGCGACAACAAGTCTGGGATCTATTTTGAAAATGAGAAGATGATCCGGTGTGTATCCTCCTCCCCAACGAGTACCTCGTACTTTGTCGACCTCGTTGATGGAAAAGTAGTAGAGCGCGACTTGAAAGCCGAAAGCATCCAATAACTTCACATTCATGCGCAGTCGTTCAACTTGGCTATGGTGTATTGGTTGGTTCGTGCTGATGATGACCATTGCACCCACCGTTGTTCCCGCACAAATTTCGGGACTGATGCTCAACGTGAAAGGCGAACCAGCCATTGGAGCTGAAATATTTATCAATCGTACAACCATACGGGCAGTAACAGACGAGTTTGGGCAGTTCACGCTGACCGAAGTTCCACCCGGCTTTCATGAGATCGTCGCCTACAAAAAAGGTTTCACCCTTTACCGTGCACCGATGCGCGTGCTGGAAGGCAGGACGTACACATTGAATCTCAAGTTTCGCGACACCGAAAAGAAGCCAAAAGGGAGGAGCACCGAAGAAAGCAACAACGTCTTTGCTCAGGCACTCCTTGGCAATGAGGGACTGATGCTCTTTAACCCCGACAGCAAGCCCCAGGTGGAAGTGACCGATGGAAGGTTCCGGGTACTTTCGGGCCCCGTGGTTATGGAGTACCCCAATGGTGGCTATCGCATCACCGCCTATTTTTCACCTCAGGCCCCACAAGCGCTTTCCGATGCAGCATACTGTTACCAGGAGTACAACGGTTCCAACGTTAACCAAAACATTGCATTTGAGCGCACGCGAATGAGTCTGTACAAAGGCTCCCTTCGTCACTGGCTCATGGCGGTATTGGCAGGAAAAACCACCGAAGAAGGGTTTTCAATGACGGATGCGGTCGGGAAACCGATCGATATGAGCGACCGCATCGTCGCCTCATCAACAGCCGGGTACTACCGGATCAGTCTGGGTGGTTCCGTGACTGTTCGGTACCAGGACAAGAGCACCTCCACGGTCTCGGCCACCGATCCCATTGATGTCAATGCGCTTGGAATCATGATCAACCCACGCCTGCTCATCACGGAAGGGTCGATGAATAATCCGGGCCTCGCTCATCAATTACCCCTTGACTATCGACCCATTGCCAACGATATCGATTCAACGTTCGCGGAAGCCTTGAAGTACTTCTATGAGAAGATTTACGTCCAGACTGACAAACCTTATTATTATCCCGGCGAGCCGCTCTGGTTCAAAACGTACATCAACTATTATCATCCGGTCTGGAAGGATACGCTCAGCGATGTGTTGTATGTTGATCTCATGGGTCCTCAGAAGCAAGTACTGCTGGAGCGCATGTTTCGCATTGAAAACGGTCGAAGCTATGGAGATTTTATCCTCCCCGATTCACTTGCTGAAGGCACCTACTACCTGAGGGCGTACACCAATCTGAGAAGGAATTTCGGCGACGAAGGCCTGTTCACCAAGCCGCTGTACATCCTCAACATAACCGACAAGGTTGATCCTTCGCTTCAGCGGGATCCACAGGGACCGCAAGCCATCACGGTGATTCCAAAGCAAAAGACCTATCAGCCGAGGGATAAAATTACTATGGACATGTTGCTACCGGATAGTCTTAGAGGTGCTGCCAACCTTTCCATTTCGGTCACGGATGCGGCGCAAGTGATTGCCATCCCGGAGTCCATCACCATCACGAGTCATTTCCCCATCATTCCCAGTGAAATATCGAGGATCAACGAACTGGTTTACCGGATTGAACGCGGCGTAAGTTTTTATGGTCAGTTCCTCAATAACAAAGGTGTGGGTGAGAAAACGCAGTTGAGTTTCATCCAGTGGAAGACCGGTGATGTGCTCATGGCCGAAACAGAGGATGACGGAATGTTCTGGCAAACGGGACTGCAGTTTACCGACAGCGCTCAGTTCTCTTACAAGTCGGACAAAGCAAAAGGCCGTCCGTATGGATCCGTAAAGATCCTTCCCCGTGAAGTGCCGCCGCTTCATCCTGGACCTGAACCCGAGCTCAACATTGTGAAAGCGGGGACGGTTCAGCGAATCTACTCTGCATATGAGGTGCCAAAAGAAACAACGCTGCTGGAGGCTGTTGAGATTACAGGTCGACGGGAAGAGAAAGAGGAGTTTGAGCGGAACAAAAAGCGGCCCTACGGGCGGGCCGATCACATCCTTACCTCTAAGAACCTCAATTTCGGTGTCGGCAACTTGCTCTATGCCCTCGTGGGGAAAGTACCTGGCCTGGTGGTAAACCCCAGCCAGGGCGTCGTCTATTTTTCAAGGGCCGTGGGCACATCCATTACAGCGCCAAATAACCCCCTCGTCACCGTTAACGATATTCCCATGTACGGAGATGCAGGTACCATCCTGAACTCCATTGATTTCAACACCATCGAATCCATTGAATTCACATCGCGACTCAACGCGCTATATGGATCTCAGGGGAGCTATGGCGTCATCGCCGTATACACAAAGGAAGGCGGAGGCGTTGACAGGACCGATCCGAATTTCCAGATCATCAAACTACCAGGCTTCTCAAAGACCAGGAATTTCGCTGCCCCGGATTACGAAAAACCGACTATGGATGCAACGCAAGCCGACTATCGCTCAACGATCTACTGGAATCCTAATGTGGATGTCGACGCTAAGACCGGTACAGCAGCGGTGTCATTCTTCGCTGCTGACCTCGCCGGGCTCTACCGCGTTGTCGTCGAAGGTGTCACCGCCAGTGGTGTTCCGGTACGCGGAGAAACTTATCTTGTCATCGAAGAAAAACGCTGATATAGAGTATGAGAATGGTCGTATTGCTTTTTGTTCTTTCAACGACCACAGCCTGCGCACAGCAAGTAGCGGATACCCTGTTCCACGATGACATTCGACAACCGAAGTATCCTTTGGGCAAAGGTCCACTTATCCTTCTCGATGAGGCTCACCATAATTTTCATACAACCACCGGCCGCTTCCGACCTTTTGCAGACTTCCTGAGGCGAGATGGCTACGTGGTTCAGGGAAACCCGAAACCATTCACTCCCGATGTCCTGAAGAAGGCCCTTATCCTCGTTATTGCCAACGCCTTGAACGCGATCAACGAGGAACAATGGTCGCTGCCCACGCCTTCTGCCTTTTCCGATAAGGAAATTCAGCACCTGGTAACGTGGGTCCAGGAAGGTGGCTCATTATTTCTTATCGCCGATCATATGCCCTTTCCGGGTGCTGCCGAAAAACTCGCGGCTGCATTTGGATTCACCTTTCAGAATGGCTATGCCATGCGGAGGAATACGTCCGATCACTCCGTCGCAAACGCACTCACCGTACCCGACATTTTTACACCGGGACACGGACTTCAGGAGAGTACCATCACCCGGGGAACAAAGCCAGAAGAGGTGGTCACCTCCGTACGCACGTTCACCGGACAAGCCTTTCGCATTCCCAATCAGGCAACACCCATCGTCGTGCTGGATGACCGTTATATAATTTTACTTCCTCGGGTAGCATGGGAATTTGACAAGGACACAGAAACGGTACCTGCGGCCGGTTTAGCTCAGGGAGCCTCGCTCCAGTATGGGAAGGGTCGGCTGGTGGTCTTCGGCGAGGCCGCCATGTTCACTGCACAAATTCAGAACAGTTCAGTACGCATGGGCATGAATGCTCCCGATGCCAAACAAAACCCACAATTGTTATTGAACATTATTCACTGGCTGGATCCAGCCAGATAGTTGCCGGCAGCGCCTAGATGTGATCCTTCTTATTCTTCACCATGTCGTACATCAGTTCGCGTGCGCGGTGAAGCTGCGCCTTGACCGTACCCAGCGGCGCATCGAGTTCCGCAGCAATCTCCTCGTACGATAGTTCATTGAAGTAGCGAAGGCGCACGAGCTTCTGGTACTTTGCCGGCAGCATGCCCACAAACACCTGCATGAGTTCTTCCTTCTGTAGTTTGATGGTTTCTTCCTGCGGATCAGGATTCCGGTCAGGCACGTCGATAGAAACCGATTGGCCATCGTCGTCGGTGTAAGTATTCTCTATACTCAGTGTATTGATCTTCTTCTTTCGGATGTAGTCAATGGTGTTGTTGGTAGCAATTCGAAACAACCAGGTGCTGAACGTAAAATCTTTCTTGAAGCGATGGAGACTGCGGAAGGCTTTGGCGAATGATTCGATCATGAGATCTTCGGCGTCATCGACGTTGCGAACCATCTTCAGAATCATATGGTAAACAGGGCGCTTGTAGCGCTGCAATAATTTGGCAAAAGCCTTGTCGTCACCGCCTACCGCCCGGTCAATCAACTCAAAATCCTCCAGT
>CAYMPU010000036.1:0-8392 GCA_964392375.1 uncultured Ohtaekwangia sp.
CAATTTCCTAATTCACCATGAGGCTCATTACATGGAACTGTCAAGGTGCCTTCAGAAAAAAGGCTCATTTAATGGAGTCGCTATCACCAGATATTCTGATTGTTCAGGAATGCGAGCATTCAGACAAGCTTGAATTCAATCCTGCAATAACAAAGCCCACAGACAGCTATTGGTATAGCGACGGTGGCAGAAAGGGTCTTGGTGTATTTTCATTCTCGGGCTACACGTTTGAGTTACTTCCAGGCTTCAATCCTGAATTTCGCTACGTACTTCCCTTTCGGGTAAATGGTAATGGACAATCATTTACCCTTTTTGCTATCTGGGCGATGAACAATAAGGAAAGGCGCGAAGCCCGATATATCGGACAAGTCTGGTTTGCTTTAAATCACTACAAAGGCTTGCTGGAAGAGCCTACAATATTAATTGGCGACTTTAACAGCAATAAGATCTGGGACTACAAGGATCGGGTTGGATCACATTCGGATGTAGTCAACCTGCTTGCAACGAAGAGGATCGAAAGTGTCTATCACAAACACTTTGACATGGAGCAAGGTAAAGAGCAACATCCAACTTTCTTTTTACAACGGAACGAGAACAAGCCCTATCACATTGACTATTGTTTCGCTTCGTCTGACTTCTTAACGAAACTCAAGAGGGTTGAAATCGGGGCCTATAGAAATTGGATCACCTATAGCGATCATTCGCCTTTAATCGTTGATTTCTTTGATGATCACGCAAACCCTACTTCCGAATAATCGCTTCTCCCGACCCCGTACTCACACTCACCTTCTGCTTGCCATTCCCCTTCACCACACTCTTCCGGACGGTGACCTGATCGCCCCACTCCTTCGTCTCCTCCACTTTGTCAAACTCGAACGGGGCAACAATGCTTCCGCGGTTCTTGTTGGCGGTCATCACGATCTCACCGGCAATCTCGTTGCCGTTAAAATTCAACTCGGCATTGCCTGATCCGCTGCCGACCGAGACATCGAACGCCGGGGATCCGGCCAGGATCACTTCCGTGTCGCCGGAGCCGGAGTTGAAACGGCTGGAGGCTGTCAGTTTCAGATTGCGCGCCGTTACATCGCCACTCCCGGTGCTGGCCCGGAATTGTGCCTGGCTGTCGGCGATGCGGATGTTGCCAGAACCACAATTGAGTTTCAACTCGCCTTTGCTGTTGGTCACGCGGGCCGTGCCTGATCCGGTGTTTGCATCCAGAATGCCGTCGTACTCTTCGATGTCGAGATCGCCGGAACCGGTGTTGATGGTAACATCACCTGTCACTTTTCGGAATGCGACACTGCCGGATCCCGTGTTGACATCCATGCGCAATTTCATGTTCGCTGCTTCCACATCACCGGAACCGGTGCGGAACCGAACGTCGATCCCTTCCGGAATGGTCAGGGTCCAAACGGGACCAGAACCGTTTACGCTATTGGCCTTATAATTTTCTTTGAGCTCCAGTCGATCGCCGTTTTGTTCGAAGACCGGCTCATACTCCCGCTCATCATAGCCATGGCGAACGCTCACGGCAACATTTGCGTCAGCGCTCTTGATGATCTTGCAGTCACCCGAAGCGGTTTGGATGCGAATGGATTTTACGCCGGTGAATGACTTGCTGATCTCCTTTTGGGCGAGGAGGGCTATGGGGGCAAATAGCAGGATGGCGACCAGGATGTGTTTCTTCATGATGATGGGTTTCTCTGTTTTACTGGAAGATGCCAATAAGGTTACAATCCGGCCGAATTCTACTCGTTCCTGAGCGAATTCACCGGATTTGCCCGCGCTGCCCGAAACGCCTGCGTACTCACAATCATAACGGCAAAAACCAGCGCCACCATGCCCGTGAACGGGAATACCCACCAGGGGATCGTAATACGTATGGGATAGCGCTGCAGAAAATCATTCAATAAATACCACGCGATGGGCGAGGAGATGACAAAGGCCAGAAGCACGAGCTTGGAAAAATCTTTCGACATCAGCGCCATGAGGCTAGACACCGAAGCGCCCATCACCTTGCGGATGCCAATCTCCTTCGTGCGCTGCTCGGCCATGAAGGCGGCCAAGCCAAACAAACCCAGACCCGTGATGATGATGGTGAGTGAAGCGAAGAGACTGGCCAGTCGACTGGTCATGTTGATCGTGGTGAACTTCTTGGCAAACTCCACATCGGCAAACGTGTATTCAAAGGGATAGGCGGGATTGTACTTTTTGAAAATGTCCTCGACAATCTTCAGTGACGCCTGCAGGTCGTTGGTTTTCTCCAGCCGGATGGTCACTGCGCTGGCCCACTCCGCATTCAGCACCATGAACATCGGCTGGACGGGGCGATACGGCGACCCCATCAATACATCGTCCACAACGCCGATCAGCTCACGCTTGCTACCCCAGAGATCCAGTTTCTCACCGAGCGGGTTCTTCAAGCCCATCACAGCCAGCCCCGCCTTGTTGATGATGATCGCTGCCGTGTCGCTTTTGTGATCTTCCGAAAAGTCGCGACCCTCGAGAATCTTGATGCCCATGGTCTTTGTGTAGTCGTACTCCGTAGAGATGGTTGAGAAAATGACTTTCAGTTCTTCCGGCTTCCCTGGCCAGCCCACAAAATTGTTGGACCAGATCGCAGTGATGGGACTGTTGGATTTACACACGGAGCTCACCACACCGCTGCTGAGTAACTCCTGCTTGATCGTTTTGTAATTCTTTCCTACTTCCGCGGTGTAGTCAACCGTGATCAGGTTCTCCTGGTCGTAACCGAGCTGGCGACCTTTCACAAAGTTGATCTGCCAGTAAATCACTATCGTTCCGATGATGAGCAGAATAGAGAATCCAAATTGAAGCGTCACCAGTATTTTGCGGGGAAGGCTGGCGCTCTTGCCCACTTGAATTTTGCCTTTCAATACTTTCACCGGTTGAAACGAAGACAGGTAGAGCGCAGGGTAACTGCCGGAAACTACTCCAGTAAACGCGATGAGTACGAAAGCAAAAATCCAGAACTGTGCTGACTGATAATCGATGAACAATTGTTTCTCGACGAGATCATTGTAAAAAGGAAGGACCAGCTGTGTGACCAGCACTGCGATGGCAAAGGCGAGCGTCGCGAGAAACACTGACTCGCCCATGAACTGCATCACCAGCTCGTGTCTGCGCGAACCTACGCTTTTCCGGATGCCCACTTCGCGTGCACGCCGTTCCGATCGCGCCGTGGCGAGATTCATAAAGTTGATGCACGCGATGATCAGCACAAAAGCGGCGATGATGGTGAACATCTGCACATAGTCCACCATGCCGCCAGATTCCTTGCCGTTTTCGAAATTGGAATACAACCGCCACCGCGACATGGGGTGAAGAAACATCTCCCTCTTCATATCGGTCTCGCCCTTCCGTGCGAGCAGGTCCTTGATCTTGTCTTCCACCCGGCCTTCGTTGACCGGGTCGTTTAACTCTACATAAATCTGAAAAGAATAATTTCCCCACTGATCAATAGAGCGTTTCACCCAATCTTCCGCCTGGATTTTCATTTTCCAGGTCATGAGCGCATCGAAGGTGAAAGATGAGTTGCTGGGAACATCGCGGAGCACGCCCGTGACTTTCAGATCGCGCGCATCGTCTACGCGTATGGTTTGGTTGATGGGGTCTGCATCGCCGAACAGTATTTTGGCGAACGATTCCGTGATGACGATCGATGTCGGGTCATCAAGAGCTGTTGCGGGGTCACCCTTCACCATGGGGAATTGGAACATCTCCAGAAATTCCTCACTCACATAATGCGCCTCCTTGTTGATTCGTGTTTCACCCACGGTGTACAGGTGATCTCCGCCCCAATCGGCAATGGCTGTACTTACGATGTTGCTATCCTCGGTTTTCAATGCCTCGTACGTCGGCTGCGGCATCGAGTTCCAGGTGTTTATTTTACCGTCAAAGTGGGCGTTGACCCATACCTGGTAGAGTCGATTCACCTTCGGCTGGAAGGCATCAAAGGATATTTCATCCTGCACCCAGAGCACGATCAACAGGCTGCATGCAATTCCGATGGAAAGGCCGGCAATGTTGATGAACGAGTAGGTGGCGTTCTTACGGAAATTGCGAAGGGTGATAACGATATAGTTCTTGAGCATAAGGGCAGGATTACTAGGTGTGTACTCCGCAAAAGACAAAAGGTTAGCCTCCTGAGAATGAAATTCTTAGTCAAGGAGTGCGTGCACAGCCAAAAAGTTGCAGGAAATGTGAAAAATAGTGCTTGAATCTACTTCTTGCGCAAAGCGGCTGCCTGACCGATCCAGTTGTCGCGGCCGATACGACCCTTGAATACTTTCAGTGCGGCGGCTACGGCATCGACATCTTCGGGGGTGAACTGGGCAATCTGCTGAAAGGAGTAGATCCCCAATTGATTCAATTTTTTCTGAATACCCGGACCGATACCACTGATGAGTGTAAGGTCGTCCTTGGTTTCCCACGATGAAGGCGTGAAGCGCGATTGTGGTTTTGGTGTCTTTTGAGGAACGGGTTGTGGTTCGGGTTCGCGCTTCACTTCCACCGCAGCCATCAGCGCCACTTCACGGGCACGCTCAGCGGCGAGTTCATTTCGCAACTGCTCTGCCGTGTTGCGTATCGAATCGGTTTCTTCCTTGAGATTGTCATACCGGCGCTGGTATTGCTTGAGCTCCTGCTCGAGAATCTCTACCTGGTGCCTGGCCTGTTGCAACAACGGCTCCGTCACTTTCTTCACCTGCGACAACAGCGATCCCTCCTGCTGCCACTCGGCCACGTGCCTTCGCGCTGATTGATTTTCTTTTTCCAGCAACCGCAGCTGTTCGTGCAGCACGGTCTTCTCCTTCTGCATGCCTCCGAGTTGTCCGCGCAAAACGCGAAACGTGTTCTCGCTCATCAGCCAGGATGCTGCAAAACCGATGGCAAGACCCGCCAGGATCATGATGGCGATTTCCAGATTGGCAGAAACCTCGCACAGATGACGGACCGAACAGAGGTACCAGCGCGTGAAGAAGAAGCACAGCAGGAGAAAAACGGCCAGTATGGTGTACACCAATCGCATGGATGCAGGATAGCCCTGTGAAGATACGATTTTAAGGCCTCAGACACTAAAAATGGCCTTGGGTGCAACCCCAGAGGCTGTCCCGGCGTCTTAAGCATAATTGACTTAGGTAATACGCTATGGATTCTTCCGAACTCCTGAAGGGCACCCTTCAAACCATCATCCTCAAACTGCTCAAGGACCAAGGGAAGATGTACGGTTATGAGATCACGCAACGGGTGAAAGATTTATCGGCCGGGCGATTGGCGCTCACCGAAGGTGCACTCTATCCTACGCTGCACAAGCTTGAGGCAGAAGGTTTGTTGATGACAGAGGTTGTGACCATGGGGAAACGCGTGAGAAAATATTATACGCTGACTACGGCCGGCAAGGCAACGGCTCGTGAACGCGTCACGGAGTTCGTGGACTTTATCAAGACGATGTCGAACGTGCTCCAGGTACAAATGGCTTAATGAAGATTCCGTGAAGCTGACCGAGGGCAATATCAATTTTATCATCAAGGACCTGAATCACCGCGGGATCGTTGCCGAGGGAATTCAGGAGGAGTTGATTGATCATGTCTGCACAGCGGTTGAAAACAAAATGGAGCAGGGCACGCGCTTCGCCGATGCCTACAGCGAGGTGCTCCAATCGTTTGGTCACGAACAAGGTCTTCAGCAAACGCAAAACGAAGTCGTACGAGCAGAAAATAACTACACCAGTATCATGTTAAAAAATTACTTCACCATCGCCATCCGCAATCTTCGGAAGCACAGTTTCTATACGCTCATCAATATCCTCGGGCTCGCCGTGGGTATCGCGTCGTGTCTGATCATTGTGGCGTACATCACCAACGAGATCAGCTTTGATAAGCATCACGCGGATGCCGACCGCATCTTCCGGGTCGATTCCGAAATCAAGTTCGGTCCGAACCACATGCTCCTGGCGGTAACCCCTGCGCCACTTGCTGAGGCCTTCCGCACCGACTACGAAGAAGTTGAGGCCGTTGGTCGCTTCTGGAATGACGGGTCGATGTTGATCAAGCGTACCGACCAGAACATCAAGGAAACGCGGGCTGTCTACGCCGACAGTTCGCTTTTTCGGGTCTTCACGATCCCCTTTATCCAGGGGAACCCGGCCCAGGCACTCAGAGATCCGTACACGATGGTGATCAGCAAAACAGCGGCTGAGAAATACTTCCCGAATGAAAACCCGTTGGGACAGACACTGATTGTTGAGAACAAAGATGCGTTCAAAATCACTGGTGTCTACGAGGATATGCCTGTGACGAGTCACTTTCGTTTTGATATGATGCTGGCGTTGATCAGCAATCCCTATCACAAGGATCCCAATTGGCTAAGCAACAACTTTGCAACGTATGTAAAACTCCGACCGAATGCCAGCGCCGAAAATCTTCAGGCAAAATTCCCGCAGATGGTCGACAAGTATGCTGGGCCTCAGGCCCAGCAGGCTTTGGGCAGCGATTTCACCATGGAGAAGTTTCGGGCTTCAGGAAACAAGGTTGAGTTCACGCTTCGTCCGCTCACCGACATCCACCTCCACTCGGATATGATCGCAGAACTTGGAACAAACAGCGACATCACCTACGTCTATCTGTTTGGTGCCATCGCCATGTTCATTCTCATTATTGCCTGCATCAATTTTATGAACCTCAGCACAGCCCGGTCTGCAAACCGCGCCAAAGAAGTGGGCGTACGAAAAGTTATGGGGTCACTGAGAACGCACCTCATCCGGCAGTTTCTGACGGAGTCGATCCTGTTGAGCATTTTCTCCTTCATTCTGGCTTTGGGTATCGCCTGGCTGGCGCTGCCCTCATTCAATGATTTGGCTGGCAAAGAGTTGTTCCTACCCTTTTCTGAGGCGGACTTTTGGGGCAAACTTGCCATTGCTGCCGTTGCAGTCGGTGTGCTCGCAGGAATTTATCCTTCGTTCTTTCTCTCAGCGTTCAACCCTGCCAACGTTCTCAAAGGCAATCTATCACGGGGGATGAAGAGTGGCCTCGTACGAAGCTCGCTTGTCGTCTTCCAGTTTGCCGTTTCCATCGTTTTGATTATCGGAACCATCGCTGTCAACCAGCAGTTGAATTTTATTCAACAGAAAAAAATTGGTTTCAACAAAGATCAGGTGGTCATCATCAAGGATGCTTATGGCATGGGCGATCAACTGCAGTCCTTTAAAGAAGAGGCTCTTCGTGACTCGCGAATTCTCAGTGGCACAATTTCCGGTTTCCTTCCTGTCTCCGGGACAAATCGCAGTGACAATACGTTTTGGCCTGAAGGCGTTCAACCAACGCAGGAAAATCTCGTGGGCATTCAGTGCTGGCGCGTAGACTATGATTATGTGAAGACACTGGGGATGAACATCGTTGATGGTCGCGACTTTTCACCTGACTTTCCCTCCGACTCGGGGGCGGTGATACTCAATCGTGCGGCGCTTCAGCTTTTTGGCATGACCGAAAATCCTGTCGGGAAACAAATCAACACCTGGGGTGGAAATCGCGACAACAGCGGGGCGCCGGATGCTGTGAACACAGAGAAGTATGTCATTGTCGGCGTTCTTGAAGATTTCCATTACGAATCGCTCCGACAATCCATCGGGCCCCTGGCGCTCTTCCTGAGTCCAAGCCGCGGACTAATATCGTTCCGCTTTGAGGCAAAGAACACACAAGAAGTCATTCAGGGTCTTCAGGCAAAATGGGAAAGGATTGCACCTGGAATGCCCTTCTCCTACTCTTTTCTGGATGAGGATTTTGACCGGATGTATTCTGCCGAACAGCGCCTTGGAAAAATCTTCACCGTCTTTGCGGGTCTGGCCATCATCATTGCTTGTCTTGGGTTGTTTGCACTCACGGCCTTCACCGCCGAGCAACGCACCAAAGAAATTGGTATTCGTAAAGTGATGGGCGCATCGGTCACGAGTATTGTGTTCCTCCTCTCAAAGGAATTCGGCAAATTGATCATCATCGCCTTTGTGCTGGCAGTTCCGCTGGCATGGTATGGCATCAGCACGTGGCTGGATTCATACACCTATCGTACCGAGGTCGGCATTCTGATTTATGTATTGGCCGGGGTTGTGTCCTTCTTCATCGCATGGTTGACGATGGGCTACCAGTCATTCCGCGCAGCCAATGCTGATCCTGTGAAGTCGCTGCGGAGCGAGTAGACTACTTGTACCGCTTGCCCTTCTTGATAACGACGTTCACGTTCTGAAGCAGGTCGATGTGTCGCAGCACATCGCCTTTCACAGCAATAATGTCAGCATATTTTCCTTCGGTAACGGTGCCGAAGTCTTTGTCGACGCCCATGGCCACCGACGGCCAGTACGTTGCCGCGCGGATGGTAT
>CAYMPU010000037.1:0-6993 GCA_964392375.1 uncultured Ohtaekwangia sp.
ACCGAGGGCGGGTTCCGCGACTGGGGTTATGAACTTGCCAAGCGCGAGTTTGGTGCTGTGGAACTTGACGGCGGGCCTTGGCATGTGATCAATAACAACGGGCACAAGATCGTCATCAAAGACGCCATCGCCGATGCATTCTTGCAACAAATCCTTTTGCGTCCCGATGAATATTCGGTCGTTGCTACCCTAAACTTGAACGGCGATTACATTTCCGACGCTCTGGCAGCCATTGTTGGTGGCATCGGTATCGCTCCGGGTGGAAACATTAACTACAAGACAGGCTTTGCCATCTTCGAGGCGACACACGGAACAGCTCCCAAATATGCAGGCCAGGATAAAGTGAACCCGGGATCGGTGATTCTCTCAGGTGCCATGATGTTTGAATACATGGGCTGGAATGAAGTCGCTGACCTCATTTACAAAGGTCTGGAGAATGCGATCGCCAGTAAGCGAGTGACGTATGATTTCCATCGCCAGATGGAGGGTGCGACCCTGTTGAAGTGCTCGGAGTTTGGTCGTGAAATTGTTAAGAACATGTAACCTAAGTAGAGGTCGTTTTAAGAATGCTTCTTGGGGATTATTTGTATTTTTTTAAACATCTATAAATCTAATGCTATGTCAAAAAGAGTTGTACTTATCGTTGTAGTTCTGTTAGCCGGTATCGTTTCGTCTGCTTCCGCCCAGTCCATTTCCGGGGGTATCAACCTTGGCTTTCCTTCCGGAACAACCCTCTTCGGTTTCTCGGGTCGCTACGAAGCACCCATCAACGAAGATTTTAAGTGGATGGCGACAGCCGGACTTCAGTTTGGCGGTGGCTTTACACTGTTTACTCTACAAGGCGGCGCCAAGTATGAATTCGAGGAGAACTTCTACCTCGGCGCGGAAATAGGCCCGATGTTTCTTTCCGGATCAGGATACTCCGGCGCCCGCTTTGGGTTCACGCCCACGTTTGGATACAAGTGGGACAAGTTTGACCTCAGTGCCCAGTACTTTGCCTCCGATTATAACTTTCTCGGATTTCGGTTCGCCTACGTATTCAGTGAGCGGTAGCGTGCATTTGGTCTAGCACGTTCTCATGCACAAATTTTGCTTGTTTCTCTTTGCTGCAATTGCCTTTTCTGCCTCAGGTCAATCCGGATCCTTGAGCGACATGATTGGGAAGTTGCAGTCATCCTTTACCAAAGTTGAAACGGCAACGTTTACGTATGAGCATGAAATCAAGGTGCTTGAATTCTCAACCATTCAATACGACTACAAGCAGATCGATCTTAAAGGAGTCAGCTCATCGTATCAGAATCAATTTAATCTCGCAGACATTGATCCCTATGCAGTTCGGCAAGAGACCGTAAAGGATATCATCTATGTAGTTTTGACTGCAAAGAACAAGCAGAGGCTATTCAAGATGGTTAAGAACGGGAAGACCGAGCCCTTTGAGGATGAAGTGAGAATACATGCCAAGAACATCGATCATGCGCGTTTCATTCTGGACCTGATCAAAGAGGCCATTCCGGTAGGTGAAAAGATTACGACGACCAAACTAAAGCTGGAGGGCTATGAAAGCATGGCCCGGTGGCTGGAGGAGCATGTTGGTAAAGTAAGTGATGGTGTGAAAACCGTTGAGCAAAGCCTTCAGCGGCAACCGTATCCCGGAAGCTTCAAATTGCAGCAGATTGAATCCGATGGAAAGTCGTCAAAGCAGGAGGAGTTTACTTTCAATGCGAGCGACGTCAATGTTAACAGTCTGGTGTTCAAGGTCTCGGGTAATAGCTTTGGACTGGAGATTGGTATGCTTGACCGTCTTAAATCGGTTTCGCTGGTACGGGATGGCGTCAAAAAGCCGTTCGTGGATGAGGTGATCATCTATACGAACGGTGTGGACGAGGCCCGTGATATCCGAAACGTTCTTAGCATGATGGCCCCGTTGGTGCAGGCCAAAGTGAAGGCTGACATGCCGGACCCCAGGAATGTGGATGAGGCCCTTGAGAAACTTGCAACCTTTGTCAAGGATGTAACCATTGGCGCCAATGCCTATTCACAATCTGTTACACCCAAGTGCGTAACAATTTTTTCGGTCAGCGAACAGTCGGCGAGTTCAACAGAAAAGAATACGTACACGTTTAACTGGATGGACGTGAACCCCAATTTGACAAAGCTTACCGTTTTAGGTGAAAAGATGACCATGGAACTGCCCATTCTGGACAAGAAGAAGCTGATCAACCACTACAAGGATGACAAAGTAGTTGCCTTTGAAAATGACGCTGCGATCTATGTAGAAAACGTCGAGGTGGGGCGTCGACTGCGGGTACTCATCGACAAGGCAATCAATTATTGCAAGACGGGCTACAAGCCACCGTTCCCTTCCGATACAGAAGGCATCGTCAAATGGATGAAGAACACGATCGGTGAGGTTACCGTTGACCAGGCCACCGCAAAGCAAGTGTTGGAGCCGGCTGAGGCAGGCAATGTCAACAAGATCAAGTTCACCAGCATCGAAATTAAATCGACTTCCTCGGTTGAAGAGGTCTATGAGTTCAACCTGAGCGATATCAACCCAATGAGCATAGATTATCAGGCCAGTGGCAAGTGGCTACGGGTGAAGTTTGAAACCAATTTCAAGAACAAGATCATCAAGGCATACAAGGCCGGGAAGATCATGCCCTACGTCTATACCCTGGACTTTGCTGTTAAGGATACGGAAGAGGCCCGTAGCCTAATCCTGGCTTTGAAAAAGTGTGCGGAAGACCAGAAGGGAAAGTAAGTTCAGGCTAGGCGCTCTGTGCCCAAAGCGAAAATTGATTTTCCTTCAGAAGCTGAAATATTCTAAATTTCGACCTAAATCGTTTTACCATGAAGCGCTTACTAGCCAGTTTACTGTTTTGCATGCCCTTCCTTTTCGCCCATGCCCAGGATGAGGGGGCAGTTGTCAAGAAGGAAAGGATCCAGAAGGACAAAGGTATTTTCGTTGGGGGAGGGATTTCCATACTTGGAGGAAATAACCTGGGCGACTATTCCAACGGGATCAATTTCGAGGCCGGCTATACGAAGCGTTTGAATCGCATTGTGTCTATTGGTGCGTCTCTTTCCTACCTCAAGTTTGCTTACGATCCGGCACGCAGTACTCAGCCAGATGCCAACACAGGCATTACAAAGGATTTTTACTACGATACCAGCGCGCCGTCCATCGATGAAGGCTATCTCCTCACGCTGACGGGAGGCGATGTGAGCATGATCTCATTGGCGGCAAATTTGAAATTCAACTTTGTGCCTGTCATGGATAATTCTGTTATATCCGTATACGGTTTTGCCAAGCCATTTATTTCCAGCGCTACTGTGAGCAGTATAACTGGGTTGGGTGAGTACTATTACTTTGATACCGGACTCAACGATTGGCAGGCAGATCCATCTTCGGATGCCACAGGCGCCTATTCATCCCAATCTTCAATCACGGGTGGCATATTCATTGGCCCAGGCATCGAAATCAATCCCGCCAAGCCCATTTCCATCTTCGTGCAAGCATCCTTTGGTTATACTTTCCCCATGGATGTTGTCAGTACGCAGTCGTACAGCAATGACTGGGCGGTACTTACCGACAATAAGTTCCCACTTTCCAGCCTTGGTTTTACCTCCATCAACTTTTCCGCAGGCGTTTCGTTCAACCTCGATTAAGCAAGTCCCCATATGAGAAGCAGCTTTCTTGTTGCTTTATTCCTCTTCTCCGGGTTTCTGGCCGAGGCCCAGTTCAAACTCTATGAGCAAGGCATTGATGCCTACCAGAAAAAGGATTATGTCCAGGCCATTCGCCTTTTAGAGGATTACCTGGACCGGTCCACACGTGACAAGGCGCTGGATGTTGATGTTCACTATTACCTGGCGCTTTCCTATTTCAAAACGAACTCACACACCAGCTCTGTCCGGGAGTTTGATGAGGCACTCCAACTGGGCCACAAGAATACTGGGAACATCCACTGGTTCATGGCCAAGTCGTACGCAGAACTGAAGGCCTATCAGGATGCGCTCGATGAATATGGGAAGGCCATGTCGCTCATCACCGACAAACCCAACCAGGGAAAGTTATTTTATGAGCGGGCCATCGTGTACGATAAAATGAGCAATCGTGCGCTCGCTCTTGAAGATTTGCAAAGTGCCATCACGGCAGACCCTTACAACGGAGAGGCGCGGAAGACACAAAAGGATTGGGGTGCGGAGAAGCCTTTATTGGCACGCAGCACACCGACACAAGAGCAGCCTACGGCAGAAGGCAAGAAGGTTGATTCCGGAGCTCCGGAAAAGGAGAAGAAACCCGCGGAAGTAGTGGCCAAGCCCAAAACGGACAACCCGGTTACGACCGCTCAGCCACTCATAACCGGTGTTCCTTCGATCACCACTGTGTCAGCTTCCTTGGCCGATCAATTCAAAGGGGAAAAGCGCTATGCCCTCGTTATTGGTAACAGCAAGTACAAGAATGTGTCACCGTTGCGCAACGCGGAGAATGATGCCAATGATATGGCCGCGGAACTGGAGAAACTTGACTTTGAGGTCTTCAAACTCATCAACGGTGACTACAATCAAATGCGCGACATCTTCAAGAAATTCCATGAGAAATTGGCTACTGGACCCAAGGACCAAACCGTGGGATTGTTCTATTATGCAGGTCACGGAATTCAGAACCAGGGAGAAAACTACCTTGTTCCCGTAGAAGCCAACGTGCAATTTGAAGATGATATCCCCCGAACATGCTTCCCTGTTCAGCGCATTGTGATGGCCAACATGGAGCGATCGAATTCCAGAATCAACATTCTCATTCTGGATGCCTGCCGCAATAACCCGTTCCCATCCGGATACCGTTCCGCTGACGCAGGCCTTGCAGAGATCCGACGTGCCAAAGGATCATTCATAGCTTATGCAACAGCCCCGGGTTCTGTGGCTTCGGATGGCGAAGGCAGAAATGGATTGTACACTCAGGAACTGCTCAATGCCATGAGAAAGCCCGGGCTCAGCATCGAGCAAGTCTTTAAAGAAGTTCGTAGGAATGTACTTGTGCTTTCCGGTGAACGACAATACACCTGGGACAGCTCCAACATCATTGGAGACTTTTACTTCAAATTCTAGACACCTTGTTGAGCGGTGATGGGGAGCCCGACATCATTGCAGCATCTGTAGTACTGTCACCGCGGCTTCTTCGCCTTTGTTTCCCAGTTTTCCCCCGGCACGCTCATGGGCCTGCCTTTTGTTTAATGTGGTAAGCACACCAAAGGCAACAGGTTTTCCCGAAGAAAGACCCACCTGCATGATGCCTTGCGCTACCGCTTGGCATATGTAGTCGAAGTGAGGGGTATCGCCCTGAATGACGCAACCGAGGCAGATAACACCATCGATATCTTTTTGTTCGGCCAGCCACAGGGCGGCAAGAGGGAGTTCAAAACTGCCGGGGACCGTTCGGCGGATGATGTTTTTCTTGCGGAGACCGCTGGATAACAAAGCTGCGTAAGCCCCGTCAAACAGCACTTCGGTAATGTCGCTGTTCCACTCGGCCACAACGACGCCGATTTTCTTATTGGCGAGCTTCGTGTTGCGCTTGCCTGATGCGGTGGTAAGAATTCCAGCCATGGGTACTGCAGATTATGCTATGCGTTGCAAAAGTAAGAAAACAAAAAAAGGATAGTTGACCTATCCTTCGAATGTATTTACTGTGTCCTCGATCAGGAATTAGTCTCCAGTCGTGCTTTGAACTTGCGGGCATTCTGGTAATCGCTGCTCTCCCAGAACTCGTCAATCACGCGCTGGTAGGCCTTGATGGCTTTCTCTTTCTGGTTAGCCTTCTCGAACGCCAGGCCAGCCTTCATCAGATACGTCGGTGTAAAGAACTTGTTAGGATTGTAGTTCGATGCCTTTTCATAGTAGCTGGCAGCATCCTCGTAATTCTTCTGCTCCATGTAGGCGTCACCAATCAGGCTGTAGGCGCGGGCCTGCACCAACTGATCGCTCGACTTGAAATCCTTTAGGTACAACACGGCCAGAGGAAATTTGCCCTGCTTGAGGGAAATAGCACCAGCATAAAAGTTTGCGAGGTTTGCCGCATCGGTCATGCTGTAGTCGTCAATAATCTGTTTGAAGCCGAGGTTGTTACCGTCGCCTTCCATGGCCAGGTTAAGACTGTCGGCCTCAAAGTAGCGCACGGCCTGGAACATCTCCTTTTGGGCCAGATCATCCTGGCTGCTGATCCAGTAGCGGTATCCGAAAAAACCGCCCGCAACGATAATCAGCGCGCCGAGCACGCCAAATACGATCTTCGGGTTCTGTTCAACCCAATGCTCTACACCTTCGACTTTTTCAGCCAGCACCTCCGGGTTCTCCAGCAGGTCCTTGTTTTCTTCGTTTTTTGCCATGATTCGTAAAAAGTAAGCCTTCTGGGTACCGCCAAATAGCTTTCTGCGGGACACGTTAAGGGCTGCAAAACTATACATTCGCCCCCATTTAACAAATGGAAGGGCGGCTTGGAACTAGTCGGTCGTGAAGGGGTAATCCGCCTGCACGTAAATGTCGGTCATTGCCTCCTTTGGGTCGGGGTAGTTGGATTCTTCCGCAAATTTTACGCTGTCTTCAACCTGGGCATTTACCTTTTCAACTATAGCCTCCAATTCTTTCTCTGTGGAATATTTTCGTTCGAGGATAACGGCGCGCACCACTTCAATCGGATCACGACGTTTGTATTCGTCTACTTCCTCTTTCGTGCGGTACTTCTGTGGATCAGACATGGAGTGTCCTTTGTAGCGGTAGGTGCGGAACTCCAATAGCGTAGGGCCCTCACCAGCCCGGGCGCGTTCTGCAGCGCGGGCCACGGAAGTATGCACGGCTTCAACACTCATGGCATCAACCGGTTCAGAAGGAATATCATAGCCCTCACCGAGGGTATAAAGTTCGGTTACATTGGAAGTACGTTTGACAGAAGTACCCATCGCGTAACCGTTATTCTCGATCACAAAAATCACC
>CAYMPU010000038.1:0-6160 GCA_964392375.1 uncultured Ohtaekwangia sp.
TGCCCCCAAAGGCGCCGATACCAGAAGCTGGCGGTACTGACGGCGGCAGAATCCCATTTGTTACCTTTTGAAACATTCCCTTATTCATCACCATTAATTAAAATACCCCATGTTTACCACCATTTCAACTGTAGGCATCATTCTTCTTCTCGGCTTGATTGCCTTTCTTTTTATTAGGGACAGAATTAGCGAACCCATTCCTGCCGATGCAGAAGGTCGAGGAGGTCGTTCTGGTTCTCCTTCCATTCTGATAGCCCTCAAGAAGAGCTATTATTACCTGCTTGCGCTCTCCATCTTCATGACGCTCAGTTCATGGCTATTCTTTTATTCGTATGCCGGCTACCAGTACTTCCTGGTTTATCCCAATGGAACAAAATCTGCAGTGACCACCGAGGGCATTAAGTTTGCTCCGTTTGCTAGTGTACAGGAGTGGAACAAAAACATTGACATCAAGACCGTAGCCAAGAATCCAGAACACGCCACGGATTTCAATTCAGAGGAAGGCATCTCGGAATTGGAGGGCATCATGAATCCGATTGACCTCCGGTTCATCGATCAGGTAACCGGTACGATGAACGTCACCACGCGATTTGAGATTCCCGTAGACCACGAGCAATTCATCAAGTTCGCCGTGAAGTACCGGAATATCACTAACCTGGTTCATAACACATTGATCCCGACCATTTCCGAGCAGGCAAAAAACACCGGCTTTATGTTTGCTGCTCAGGATTATATTTCCGGTGCAGCGCAGAGCTTTAAGCAAACCTTTGAAGAACAATTGGAAAATGGCGCCTATGTTGTTTTGAAAGAAGAGAAGCGGGATACCATCTACGAAGAGATTCTTCAGAAGGGTCCGCGTCACATCAAGGAGATTCAGACTTCCTACTCCGTTCAAAAGGTACTTGATCCAAAGACACGGAAACCGGAAATTGTTCCCAATGAAATCAGTTTGTCAGGGATAAAGGTCAGCCAGGTCATCGTTGACAACGTTGTTCCTGACCCTGAATATCAGGCCCGATTGAAAGAGCAAAAATCAGAATCGGCGAAACGACAGTTGGAACAGCAAAAGATCGCTACCGCAAAGATTGCCCAGCTTCGCGTTGTCGCCGAAGGGGAGCAGCGGAAGGCAGAAGAGCGAGTAACACAGGAAGTAGAGCAGGTGAAGACGCTGATCCCGTTTGAAACCGAGCGCGAGAAAGAAAAGGCGAAACTGGCTGCCGCACAAATCGCAAGAGACCGCGCCGCCATTGAGGCTCAAACGCTATTGATCATGCAGCGCGCTCAAGCGGATGCCAACAAATTGAAAGTCATTGCGGGCCTGACGCCACAGGAAAGGGCTTACTGGAAATATCGTTCCGACTCAGTCATTTCCGGCAACTTATCAAAAATGCAGTGGCCTGGCGTATACTTTGATGGCGGTGCTTCCGGTGCTCGATCAATGGGAATGATCGAAAGTCTTATTGGGGCTGATTTGGCAAAGCAAATGCTCAATCGGAACAAGGATAGCAATCCTTGATAAACCACAGCAAGGTGATAGGATACTGCCCCGTTCACAGCGGGGCAGTATCATTTGAACGAAGTCGTATTATTCCGCTCCTGTAAAATCATGCGCTAAAACCGGCTTTTACTTACCTTCGGAACTTCAATGGTTAAGAAGTCCATTTCCCTGATGCTTGTCACAGCGCTGGTCATTCACCTGGCCGGGTTTTACGTGTATTTTGTGGTAAGACTCGGTGATATCCGGATGACGATGCGGGAGAGGCTCGCCGAACTTCCCCCTGAACAGTTGGAAGTCGTTCGGATTCCAGCCCGCAACTTTAAGGCTTCCTGGATGGATGAAAGGGAAATGAAGTGGCAGGGAAAGATGTATGATATCGCGAGGGTGGAGCGGGGTACAGATATCGTTACTGTGTACTGTGTTCATGATAAAGACGAAGACAACTTGTTGAGCTTTATTGGTGCTGTTATCGATATGAGTCAACAAGACACGCAATCAACTCCTTCATCTGTTACCCAGTTTTTTAGCCTCAAGTATATACTCACTCCATTAACTTGTCAGAAACGACCCGTAGGAGAAATCATCTCACCTGAATGTCCTTACCGGTTCAGTTCTAATCCCGTATTTATCCTTCCGGTTACGCCCCCTCCTCGCGGTTAATTGTTTTATCGATTGATGTCTTACGTGCACTCACCCCTTGGTGGGTTGTACGCATTTCTGCATATCCAAAAACAATTAATCCATGAAAACAAGAATTCTAATGCTACTATACGTGGCGTCCTTGCCCACCTTCGCACAATTTGCTGAGAAGGAAGACACGCCCAAAGATTCCATCCCCGCCGCATACTTGTCTGAAATTGTCATCTCGGCAAACAAAATTCCTGAACAGCGGCGAACCATTGCGCAACAAATCAGGATTGTCACGCCATCGGTCATCCGGAATTTTAATGCGCAGAATTCCGGAGATTTAATTCAGAACACCGGATTGGTGGCGCTACAGAAAAGTCAACAGGGCGGCGGAAGTCCGATGCTGCGTGGATTTGAAGCAAGCCGTGTTCTCTTGATGATTGACGGGGTGCGTATGAACAACCTCATCTATCGCGCTGGTCATCTTCAGAATATTATTACCGTAGATAACAACATGCTGGACCGGGCTGAAGTTCTCTTTGGCCCCTCATCGACCGTATATGGCAGTGATGCGCTCGGAGGAGTCATTCACTTCTATACACGGAATCCTGAGCTCACGCGGGAAAAGATGAAACCGTCAGGAAATGCTTTTTTTCGCTACGGCAGCGTGAATCAAGAGAAGACAACTCACGTTGATCTTAATCTCGGTGGAAACCGTCTAGCATCACTGACTTCCTTCACATACAGTGATTTTGGCCATCTGACCATGGGGAAGGAAATCAATCCATCGCTCGGTGAGCCCTTCGGTGTACGCCCTCTGTATGTTGAACGGTCCGCCGATAACACGTCGGATCTTTTGATTCAGAATGGTGATCCCTACAAGCAGGTTCAGAGTGGCTACAAACAGTGGGACATTCTGCAGAAATTTCTTTTCAAACAAAATGATCGTGTGCGGCACATCCTAAACTTACAATACTCCAACTCTACGAATGTGCCCCGCTACGACCGACTAACAGATCCGCAAGGTAGCGGACTTCGGTTCGCCGAATGGTACTATGGCCCCCAGGAGCGTTTTATGGCATCGTATAACGTGTTCATTACACAGTTCGGTAAACTTGCTGACCAAATGTCTGCGACTTTCAGTTATCAGCAACTGGAGGAAAGTCGTCATGATCGGCGTTTTGGAAATAACAACCGCAACGACCGCAACGAGGCAGTACGTGTATTGGGGTTGACCATTGACTTTGCCAAGAGTCTTGGCAAAAACAGTCTGCGCTATGGTTTCGATGGTCAGTTCAACGGTTTGAAATCCACTGCTGTTCGAACGGATATCACCACCGGAAATACCTCGCCGCAGAGTACGCGCTACCCGGATGGCAACAACACCATGAATATGGCTGCCCTGTATGCAACACATACTCTGGAGCTCTCCGATAAATGGATTCTCAATGACGGTATTCGAATTGGGGTGAGCTCATTAAACGCTACGTTCGTTGACAAAAGTTTCTTCCCCTTTCCCTATGACAACATCAGTCAAACGCCAACGTTTGCCAGCGGAAATATTGGCATCATCTATACACCAACATCCTGGAAATTTTCCTTCATGACCAGTGCTGGTTATCGCGTGCCCAACATTGATGACATGGCTAAAGTGTTTGACAGTGTTACCGGAGATGCATCAAAGACAGGGACGCTGATTGTCCCCAATCCTGATCTCAAACCAGAAAAGACGCTCAATGCGGACTTTGGTATCACCAAATTCTTTGGGGCCAACGTGCGCGTTGAAGCAACTCTTTTTGCCACCGATTTCTACGATGCGATGGTTGTTCTTCCATCGACGCTCAACGGGCAAAGCGTGGTCAGCTACGGCGGGTTTCCGGCAAATGTCGTTTCGAGCCAGAACGCACAACGTGCCTACATTCTCGGCTACAGTGCTTCGCTTCGTGCGGATCTCACCAACCGTATCGTACTCACGGCCACCTACAATGACACGCGTGGTCGCGTCCGCACAACGCCTTACGAGTCGCCTCTGGACCACATCCCCCCTGCTTTTGGTCGCATTGGGATCCAGTACAATACGGACAAGCTTCGCTCCGAGCTGTTTTGCAATTTCAATGGATGGAAACGGATTGAAGACTACAGCACCAGTGGTGAAGACAATGCCCAATATGCTCCGGCAAAAGGTATGCCCTCCTGGTACACCATCAACCTTCGGCTGGGCTATGAAATCAACTCGGTGTTTACCCTTCAAGCCGGCATAGACAACCTTATGGATCTTCAATACCGCCAGTTCGCTTCTGGGATTAATTCTTCGGGTAGAAATATTTTTGGTACGCTTCGTATAAAGTTTTGAACAACATCGGTAATCTGCATCTGTATGAAACTGACTAGTCTGGTACATCGCACACGACAATTCCGGTCCTTCCACAAATGGATTGGAATCAGCGTATTCATTTTCATGTTGTTCAGCAGCATTACCGGTCTTTTACTGGGCTGGAAAAAGAACGTGGAAATTCTTCAGCCTACAACACAAAAGGGCGGTTCAAAAGCCGTCGATGAGTGGGTTTCATTTGAGCAGGTTGTGCGTTCAGCCGACAAGGCGCTGGACTCCGTTCGCCATGAGCGGTCCGGGATTGAGCGGCTGGACGCACGGCCTGACAAGGGCATCATCAAGGTCGTGTACCTGAACTATTGGGAGGTTCAAATTGATGGGAAAACAGGAAAAGCACTTTCTGTGGCACCCCGTCATGCCGACTGGATTGAACACATCCATGACGGGTCCATTATCAGTGAAGCATTCAAACTTGCCTATGTAAACTACATCGGGTGGGGTCTTTTGATCATGTCGATTACGGGGTTCTGGCTTTGGTACGGACCGCGCAGAATCCGGCAGGTGAAAGAATCTTCCGAAAAGAACTGATAGGCTCAGTTCGAACGGAACACGAAGTTCGAGCACTAATGCGCCTCAAGCCAGTTCTTGCCGATGCCTACTTCAACTTCCATCGGAACATCCATCAGGACGGCTGTTTTCATCAATTCAACAACGCGCTTCTTAACAACCTCTTCTTCATCTTTGTGCAGGTCGAAGACCAGCTCATCATGCACTTGAAGGATCATCCGGGTTTTGAGCTTTTCCTTGATCAGCCAATGATGAATGTTGATCATGGCAATCTTGATAATGTCGGCAGCGCTGCCCTGGATGGGGGCATTGATTGCGTTGCGTTCGGCAAATCCACGCGTGGTGATGTTCCGGGAGTTGATGTCGCGTAAATAACGTCGTCGGCCAAGGATGGTCTCGACAAATTCCTTTTCACGGGCATGATTGATGGTGTCATCCATATATCGCTTTATGCCCGGAAACTCATGAAAATACGACTCAATGATCTCCGCTCCCTCCGTTTTGGAAATGCCCAGGTTCTGGGATAATCCGAAGGCGGTACTGCCATACAAAATTCCAAAGTTTACTTCCTTCGCTTTGCGGCGCATATCGGGTGTAACTTTGTCCAGTGGCACCTTGAACACTTTCGCCGCGGTGGTTGCATGGATATCGCGGCGATTGCGGAAAGCTTCAATCATCGTGACATCCTTCGCAAATGATGCCGCGATTCGAAGTTCAATCTGTGAATAGTCCGCCGACATAAACCGGAAGTTCTTGTCCCTCGGAACAAACGCACTACGGATCAACCGCCCCTTTTCTGTACGGATCGGAATATTCTGAAGATTAGGGTTGTTGGAACTTAGGCGGCCTGTTGCAGCAACCGCCTGTCGGAAGTCGGAGTGTATTCTCCCGTCGGTTCGGCTCATCATCCGTGGCAATGCATCTACATAGGTGGAACGAAGTTTCTCATATTCGCGAAACTCCAGTATCTTCTTTGCAATCTCGTGCTGTGGGGCAAGCTTTTGAAGCACGTCTTCACCTGTAGCGTATTGACCCGTTTTCGTTTTTTTTGCCTTCTCAATCAACTTCATTTTATCGAAGAGAACCTCTCCCAGTTGTTTTGGGCTGCCGATATTAAACTCCATTCCGGCAAGTCC
>CAYMPU010000039.1:0-82514 GCA_964392375.1 uncultured Ohtaekwangia sp.
ACATGCTCGCCACAGGCATCCGCACCGACGTAGGAGTGAAAGTCTATGGTCAAAATCTTGACAGCATCTATGCCTTGTCGGAGAATGTGAAAAGGGCGTTGGAGAATGTTCCTGGCGTCAAGGATCTCTATGTCGATCCTATTACGGGTGGTAAATACCTGGTAATCGACGTAGATCGGGATGCGCTGGGGCGATACGGACTTTCTGTCAATGATGTGAATATGGTGGTGGAGTCAGCCATCGGGGGCTCACCGATAGGACAAACCATTGAAGGACGACAGCGGTTCAGTATTAGCATACGACTTGCTCAAGACTACCGCCAAAGTGTAGGACAGTTGAAACGCATACCCATTCGCACACCATCGATGGGACCCGTGCCGCTGTCGGCGGTGGCAGATATACGCTTCGAGGACGGACCTCCGATGATTGTTTCCGAGAATGCGATGCTACGCGGAGCCGTACTCTTCAATGTGCGTGATCGGGATTTAGGCAGCACAGTGGAGGAGGCAATGGCCACGCTGAACAGCCAGATGGGTGTTCTGCCTAACGGTTATTACCTTGAATGGAGCGGTCAGTATGAAAATCTTATCCGCGGCAAGCAGACACTGATGCTCATCTTGCCGGTGGTTTTGCTGATCATTTTCATATCACTCTACCTCGCCTTTAAGTCGGTGCGTGAGGCCTTCCTCAGCCTGATCACGGTACCGTTCGCATTGATCGGCGGCGCCTACATTGTTTATTTCTGGGGTGTGAACCTCTCGGTGGCCGTGGCCGTGGGCTTCATTGCCCTCTTCGGCATCGCGGTGGAGACCGGTGTGGTCATGGTGATCTACCTCAACGATGCCATGAAGCAGCTGATTCAGCTTCGTGGAAATTCGTCGGAGACCATCACACGTGCGGAGTTGAAAGAGTTTGTCATTGCCGGCGCGGCGAAACGTCTGCGGCCGAAGATTATGACGGTGTCTGTTGCCCTCTTCGGTCTGGTGCCTGTACTCTGGGCCACCGGTGTTGGTAGCGATGTGATGCAACCCATCGTCCTGCCAATGATTGGCGGGGTGCTGACATCATCGACACATATCTTGTTGGTGACGCCGCTGATCTTTTTGATGACGAAGGAATATGAGTTGAGAAAGTTTGGACGAATCGAGTAAAGGTTTGCCACACCTGCCCGCCTAACCAGAACGAAAGTGATCTAAATGGTAAGGAGGCGGTCAGGCGGGGATTACACAGATTATCACAGATGAAGCACAAAACATTGAACTTGCATATGAACAGGATAACAGAAACCAAATTTATCGTCGCAGCACTTTGCTTCGTGGGGTTTCAATCTACCGCACAAGTCATGTCACTGGATAGTGTGTTGCGCATGGTGGACCGGCGCAACCCGATGTTGCAGGAGTATGACAGCCGGGTGAAGGCACAACGGGCTTATGCGGCAGGAGCGAAGGGATGGATGGCCCCAATGGTCGGAGCCGGTACCTTCATGACGCCGTACCCAGGCCAAACGCTTGAGTCGGAACGCGACAAGGGGAATATCATGATCTCCCTGGAGCAGAACATTCCCAATCCGGCCAAGCTGTCGGCCAACGAGAAGTATTACGCTTCACGTTCGGCTGTGGAGGAGCAAGGGAGAGCGCGTCAGTATAATGTTTTGCGCGCTGAAGTAAAGACGGCCTATTATCAGTGGCTGATCGCTGAGGAGAAGTTAAAAGTACTTAGCGAGAGCGAGCGCATCATTGAACTCATGCTGAAGCTTTCCCGCATACGCTACCCGTACAACCAGGGGAGTCTGGGCGCTATCTACAAAGCCGAGGGGCGCCAGCATGAGATTCAGAACATGAAACTCATGACTCAGGGCGATATTGAGGAGTCAGCCTATCGGCTGAAATCACTGATGAACCTGCCTCCCGATACCCCGATGATGGTGGACACTTCAATGCATGTAGTTTTTGAAGCCCACACGCTGGCAACCGATACGGCGTCGCTAAGTGCGCAACGCAGCGATGTGCGACAAATCGAGAGAACCATTGAAACGATGCGCCTCAACCAGGAACTGCAACAGTATCAGGCCAAGCCGGAGTTCAAGTTTCGCTTCGACCACATGCAACCCCTCGGCAGCGGTATGCCGAGCGCTTTTACAGCCATGGCCATGGTCAGCATCCCCATCGCGCCGTGGTCGTCAAAGATGTACAAGTCGGAGGTGAAGGGCATGACCCATGATATCGACGCTATGAAGCGAAGTCGTGAGTCCATCCTCCTGGAAACACGCGGTATGCTGGCGGGCATGGCTTCACAGCTCACCCGCATGCAACAGCAGATGGACAACTATCGGACAAGGATCATCCCCGCACTGCGCAAGAACTATCAGGCTTCGATGGTCGCCTACGAAGAGAACAGGGAGTCGCTGCCCGTAGTGATTGATGGATGGGAAGCGATGAATATGGCGCAGCTGGAATACCTGGAGAAAAAGGGGGAATACTATGCGATGATTGTGCGGTATGAAAAGGAGACTGAGCTTAAATAATTTGAAAATGGGTCAATTTGAAAATTTGAAGATGAATCCACGAACCGACCAGTCCACATCTCAATATCCAATATCCAATATTGAATATCGAATGTCCAAATGGGCGGTGTTTGTGGTGCTGTTGCTCGTATTGGGCTGTTCCGGGAAGAATGGCTCTGCTACGGCTGAGCAGGATCAGTTCACCTGTCCGATGCACCCGACAGTCATTTCCGATAAGCAAGGCACCTGCCCCGTTTGTGGGATGGAACTCGTGCGCAAAGCCCGTGCTGGCGAAGAAGTGAAGATCACGGAAGATCTTGCCAAGCTATTGCAGTCGCCGGACGAATCGGTCATGGCTTCGATCAAAACCATTAAAGCGGAGTACAAGAGGATGCCGATGACCGCTGAAGCCCACGGCGTGGTGACCTACGACACTCGGTATGTACACGCTGTGCCGGCACGGATCGGCGGGCGGCTGGAGCATGTCTACCTACGCTATGCTTTCCAGACAGTGAGCAAAGGTCAGAAGGTGGCGGAGATTTATAGTCCGGAACTGCTCACCGCACAACGCGAATTATTGTTTCTCGTGGAGCATGACGAGGCGAACACCGACCTGATCACTGCAGCGAAAGAGAAACTCCAATTGTTGGGTGCAACGCAAAAACAGTTGGATGACCTGGTCAAAACAAAACAGACTTCGGGGCAATTTACCATCTACAGTCCTCACGATGGCTACCTCATCCTTGCTGACCAGTCGATGCCAGTGTCCGTTGTGCGGCCGACGTCTTCTTCGGGAATGGGGGGCGGTATGGGGTCCGCAGGAGCGACACCGGCGGCCGCCGCTGAGTCAACGCCAGTGACTTCATCCTTTGTCCGTGAAGGTGACTATGTGAGCCGCGGACAAACGTTGTTCACGATCGCGAGCCAGGAGGCGTTGCTTCTCGAACTCAATGTGCCTTCGGTATCCGCAGGCTCGTTGCACCTCGGGGACTCCTTGGTCATCACCATCTCGAAGGAGATGTCCATAGTGTCTGTTGTCAACTTTGTGCAGCCTTTCTTTACGGATGGAGAGGAGTTTCAAAAGGTGCGCGTCTATGTACGCCGGGCAGACCTCCGTATTGGGCAGTTGGTGGACGCCGCCATAAAACGGACGTCGGCTGCGGCGCTGTGGCTGCCGAATGAAGCCATCATGGATATGGGCAGCGGTAAAATCGTCTTCGTGAAAGAACGCGGTGTGTTCAAACCAAAACCCATTACCGCCGGTATGCGGTCGGATGGGTGGACGGAAATAAAACAAGGCATCGCTTCATCCGATGAGGTCGCGGCAAAGGCTGCCTATCTCGTCGACAGTGAGAGCTTCATCAAATCAAAATGAGGGTATGGCTATGAAAACAATCATCTCAAGGTCACTCCTTATATTAGGCATAGCGCTGTTCGTGGCCTGCACGCCAAAGCCAACATCAGATCAGCATGCGCAAGGCACTACTTACACGTGCCCGATGCATACTGACGTGATCCGCGCGGAGCCAGGTAAATGTCCGGTATGCGGCATGGATCTCGTTTTGGTAGAGAAGAAGGCAACCGAGACACACACGGGTCTTATGCTCAGCGACAGCCAGATCCGTCTGGCCAACATTACGACACAAAAGGCCATGACCAGGCAGATGGGACAGACCGTTGTCCTTAATGCGAAGCTTGCTGTGGACGAGGAACGTACGGAAGTGATCAGTAGCCGGGCAGCAGGGAGAATAGAGCGACTCTATATTAAGGAGACCGGCCGGGCCGTACGGGCGGGGGAGCCTATCATGGAGATCTACAGCGAAACCCTGATCACTTTGCAGCGTGAATACCTCTTGGCTGTAGAGCAAGCGGATCAGTTGGGTAAGACCGAGCCGCGGTACGCTTCATTTGTTACAGCTGCGCGGAAGAAGCTGCTGCTCTATGGACTAACGGAGCGGCAGGTTGATCAGCTAACGTCAGGGAAGACCATTCAGAATCGGATCACCTTCCTTGCTCCTGCTGCGGGTATTGTAACATCCATTACCGCCTCTGAAGGACAATATATTGAGGAAGGTGCTTCGCTCTACCGGTTGGAAGATATCCGGGAGCTGTGGGTGGAGGCCGAACTATACCCGGGTGAGACCGCGTTGGTGAAAGCAGGCGACAAGGTCAGTGTAAAAATTGTGGGATTTGAACATGTACCATCGGAGGCGATCGTTTCGTTTGTGAGCCCGGAATATCGCGATAATTCACAGGTGACCGTGGTAAGAGCCTCGCTCGATAATAGGCAGGGCATTTATAAACCAGGGATGCAGGCACAGGTTTTTGTTTCACACTCGGAGCGCAAAGCCCTGGCGCTGCCCATCGACGCAGTAATTCGTGAAGAAAAGGGCTCACACGTGTTTGTCATGACGGACAAGAATACCTTTGAGGCCAGAATAGTAACGACTGGCCTTGAGGATGTAGATTGGGTGGAAATTACTTCCGGACTAAAAGAAGGGGAGGTTGTGGCTATCACCGGCGCCTACCTTCTTCATAGCGAACGAACATTAAAGGGACATAACGATTGACAAATGAAAAAGGCGCCTTGATTCCTCCTAATTCCTTTCTCCTGACTACTATCTTCTAAATAAATAAACAACCAAGCAAATGAACAGAACAATGATCAAAACCCTTGCAGCTGCTGCTGCCGTAATCCTCTTCGCCCAGTGCGGCGGTGGAAAGAAAGAAGAAGCTTCAACAGCAATGGAACACGCCTCTGGTACAGAGGCGGCGACCATAGCCACGGGCCCACAGTTTGAAGTAGACAAGAATTTCCAGGAACAGCTCGTGCGCACGTTTGCCTCGTATATCAAGGTGAAGGACGCCTTTGTTTCTTCTGATCCTGCCAAGGTAAAGGTCGAGGCAACAGCTGCAAAACTGATCATCAAGGCTGTGGATGCTGGCATGATCTCGGGTCCTGCGCTCAACGATTGGGCGAATTATTCCAACAACATGGACATGGCGCTGGCCGAAATCGTGAGCTCCGACGACATCGAAGTACAACGTACGGCGTTCAGCACGTTGTCGGATAACCTCTACAAGAGCATCAAGGCGTATGGTCTCGGTACGACCACGGCGTACTATGATTTTTGCCCGATGGCCTTCAACGACCAGGGCGGCTATTGGCTGAGTGACGCAAAGGAGATTCGCAATCCGTATTTTGGAGATAAAATGCTGACGTGCGGACGGGTGACAGAGGAACTGCGGTAACTGGTTCAAAACGTTGTTAATGAACAATGATGAAGAACCTTCTTTCCCTGCTGGTATCACTCATTCTTGTAGGTTGCTCGGCTCCCCCAAAGGAAAAAGCAGTTGTGCTGGAAAGCTTCCAACTCACTACGCTTACTGGCGAAGCCATCGACATGAAGTCCTTTGCAGGGAAGACAGTATTCATCAACGTGTGGGCGACATGGTGCAAACCGTGCGTCCAGGAAATGCCGACCATCGTTAAGGCCTTGGAGCAGCTCAAGGGCCAGAACGTTGTCTTCCTGTTCGCCTCCAATGAGGAGGTTGAAGAAATTGAGGGGTTCCGCGACCGGCGTGGGTTCCCTTTCGACTACGTGCAGCTGAAGAACCTGGAGGCCCTACCCATTGAGGCACTGCCTGCCACGTTCATCTTTACCCCCGAGGGCAAACTCGCATTCGGCGAAGTAGGCTTCCGCGACTGGAGTACCGCCGAAAACCTCGCACGCATCACACAAACCAATCCATAAGCATGATTCGTATTGCCATCGCCTTCGTGTGTCTTGCCGGTATCTTCGCCTGCACCGGAAAAAGGAATCAGACTGCAACGCTTTCGGTAACGCCGCTGTCCTCACCGGCCGACTCCCTTACGGCGGAACCTCACCTTTTCACAGACTCGAAAGGCAATGTGCTGCTTTCGTGGATTGAGAAGCAAAAGGACACCAGCCGGTTCTTGTTCTCACGCCTCAACGGTACGGAATGGTCTGCGCCTACGCTCATCGCCAAGGGTAACACCTGGTTCGTCAACTGGGCCGACTATCCGATGATCGCCTCTGACGGCGGATCAAACATGGTTGCCCATCTGCTCGACAAGAGCGGTACGAGCACGTACGCCTACGACGTGAAGGTTTATACCTCGCACAACAGCGGTGTCACATGGAATGCTCCCTTCATTCTACATGACGACGGGAAGCAGGCGGAGCACGGCTTCGTTACGCTGGTGCCGTTCCAGGAGAAGGTCTTTGTGACATGGCTCGACGGACGTAATACCGTTATGGAAGGCATGGACCACAGCGGCCACCACGGTGCCATGAGTCTGCGTGGTGCCGTTATGGATTATGAGGGAAACAAATCCGGTGAGTGGGAACTCGACAACAAGACGTGCGACTGCTGCCAGACAACGGCGGCGATCACAGACAATGGACCTATCGTCATCTACCGCGACCGCTCCGACGGCGAGATTCGCGATATGTCGATCGTGCGCTTTGTCAACGGACAATGGACGGACCCCAAACCCATCCACAGCGACAACTGGAAGATCGCCGGCTGCCCGGTGAATGGTCCGCGGGTATCCGTGCAAGGAAACCGCGTGGCTGTGGCCTGGTACTCGGCGGCAACAGAGCCCGCGCACGTCAACGTGATCTTCTCCACTGACGGTGGCGCCACATTTGGCAAGGCCGTGAGCATTGACGAAGGACAGGCCAATGGGCGCGTCGACATCGAGTGGATCGACGAACACCGAGTCATCGCCAGCTGGATGGAAGGGGCCGTGATCAAGGCTGCCATCGTTCACAGCGACGGCGAACGGGAGGCGGTGGTCAACATCGCTGAATCATCGGAGGCGAGGTCGAGCGGATTTCCTCAGATGACGAGGTCGGGCGATCGGCTTGTATTTGCCTGGACAGATGATAAGGAGAAGAGGATTAAGGTAGCGAGTATTTCCAATTTCTAAATTTCCAGCACACATCATGAAACAAATCAATCTGCTATTTCTCTTCGCTATACTCTTCTTCGAATGCTCTGCCCCAAAGTCGGAGCAAAAGGAAACTACTGCAGCGCCCGCTGTTACACCCGTGGAGGTGAAGGATGACGCTGTTGTAATCGATGAACAGGCCAATGAGGATTCGCTGAAAGGCAGCTTGCGGGCGAAGGCTGAGGGTGTGATTGGGAGTACGAACTTCACCATACGCTATCACTCACCCGCCCTCCGTGGCAGAATCGTATGGGGTGGGCTGGTGCCGCTCGATCGGGTGTGGGTGACGGGCGCACACATGGCGACATCCATCGAGATTGATCAGAATGTTTCCATCGCGGGAACCCCGGTTCCTGCGGGGAAGTATGGGTTCTTTACCATTCCCGGCAAGGATTCCTGGACGCTGATCCTGAACACGAACTGGGAACAGCATCTTACCGATGAGTATGACGAGAAACTCGATGTGCTCCGTGTCAACGTGAAACCAGGAATGCAAAGCACCAACCAGGAGCGGCTGCGGTATGCCATCGAAGCGAAAAATGAAACAGAGGGCGAACTCGTCGTGTACTGGGAGAAGGTAAAGATTAGTTTGCCGGTTGCTGTATTGAAGTAGTGGCTCCAGAGACGTAGAAAGAACGCCACCATGTCTACCCTTGAACAAATGCGTCATCTATGCACAGCGATTCATCCTATGCCGGATGATGCATGGAAGAGCTTTGCGGCTATTTGGGAACCGTTCACGGCAAGGCGAAAGGAGCTTCTGACGGCAGCCGGTGAGAAGGAGAAGTACCTCTACTTTGTGGCGGAAGGAGTGCAACGGGTCTACTATGATGATGCTGAAGGAAGGGAGGCGACACTGGTGTTTACGTATGCGCCATCCTTCGGTGGGGTGTTGGATGCCTTGATGATGCAAGTGCCATCGCGGTACTACTATGAGACGCTGACACCATCGGTGTTTCTCCGCGCTCCTGCTGAAAAGCTGTTTGTGACTATGGGCAAACACCCAGATCTGGAAATACTCATACGCAAAGGAGTTACGGCCGCCATGGCGGGGGTGCTGGAACGGCTGGCTGAGGTGCAAAGCTTTTCGGCGGAGGAACGATTCCGGTCGCTGCTCAAGCGCAGCCCGCATATTCTTCAGCTCGTGCCGCACAAGTACCTCGCCAACTATCTCGGCATCGACGCTACGAACTTTAGCAAATTGATCAATTCCATCCGGATCTAGCCGATCCAAAATGTTGGTATTTACCAAGAACGGTTCCTGACGGGAAGGCCACCTTTGAAGAAACATTCAAATGGTATGAAAACACAAAAACTAATCCGGATAGTGTCCCTGGCCTTTGTGGGGCTGTCCTCCCTCAGCATCCTGCTTGTTAGCGCGATGGCATTTGTCAATCCCCAGTCGGTCATGGACCTGGTATCGGTGAGGCTCACGAACACGGACGCGGTGAGCTCGATCCGCGGCATCTACGGCGGGGCGGGACTCACCATCGTAATCGCGCTGATGTATCTATCGCGCAAAGATGTACGGGAGGCGCTGGGCTTCCTCGTATTGCTTTGGGGATTCTATGCGCTCTCCCGTGCCATCACGTGGATGGCAGAAGGTCCGCTCGGCGCCTTTGGTACACAGTGGGTACTCATCGAGAGTATCTTCTGCGGCGTGGCCATGATCTTGCTGATGAACCTCAACCGCAAAACCTCGCTATCATGAGCCGGACGATAGAAACAACGACCCTGCTTGCCGGTCTGGAAGACCATGTAGAGAAGCATCTTTTGTTGGCAGTCGAGAAATACCAGAATCTCTCTGCCGACGAACTTTCACGCCGACCCTCCGACGGCGGCTGGAGCAAGGCGGAATGCATTTGGCATCTTAACAGTTACGGTGACTATTATTTGCCGCAGATCGAGAAGGGGCTCGCGGATGGAGTTACCCCGATGGCGACATTCACCAGCACCTGGCTGGGTGCCTATTTCACTCGCATCATGCGGCCCGGACCGAAGATGTCGAAGATGAAAGCATTCAAAGATCACATCCCGCCGGTGGGTATCGATCCGCACAAAGTTGTTGCTGAGTTTATTCAGCAGCAAGAGACGCTGCTCAAACTCCTTCGTAACGCACGGACGGTGAACATGAATCGTATCCGCATCGGTATATCAATACTGCCATGGTTGAAGTTGCGGCTGGGCGATGTATTCCAGTTTCTGATAGCCCACCAGGAGCGCCATATGCAGCAGGCCGAAAGGGTGAAGTAAATTCTCACAATGAGTGGCAAAAATCATTTTCAGAACTTACTTTCGATACATGACATCCGCACGTTTAATCTCGGGGGTATTGATGGTGAGCCTCGTTCTAGGCGGGTGTGAGTTAAGTATTGGGACGAAGAAAACGCAAAAGAAGAAAGACAATATTGCCCGCACGTACAGTCGGGACAAAAAGCTGGTGAGTGAGGTGCCCATGAAAGACAAGATGCGGCACGGGGTGGCGAAGACGTACTACGCGAACGGGAAGGTCAAGCTGGAGTTGCCTTACGTGGACGATAAGCGCGAGGGAACTTCGCGAAGGTATTATGAGTCGGGATTGCTGTATCAGGAGACGGACTATAAGGATGACCAGATCCACGGCGTGCAGAAGAAGTACGAGGAAGCCGGACTGATGTCGGAGGCGAGGTATGAGGATGGCAAGCCGTGCCAGGGGCTGGTGGAGTACAGCGACGGGAAGAAGCGCACCAACTTTCCTTCCATTGTCATCAAGGTTGTAGACAGGATACAAACGGATGGCACGTATACGCTTTTGCTATCGGTGACCGAGGGGGCGTTGAACGCAAAGTTTTATGTGGGCGAACTCACGAAGTCGGGGTGTCTCCATTATGGCCTTATCCCCTTGCCTAAAGGTGAGAAGCGCAACACGGGTGTGATTTTCTATTCTTTAAGTCCGGGGCAATTCTACATGGAGGAATTGAATATCATCGCCGAGGTGGAGACCAGGAAGGGGAACACGTGGATTACGCAGAAAACGTTCCCACTATCGATCGAGAATTAATTGATCATTTGCCGGCGACGGCGTAATTCATAATCGCCGGGCGCCATCTGCAGTCCTTTGTCGAGGATGGCCTTTGCTTTCGTCTTCTGTCCTTTCTTGAAGTAGTATGAACCTGCCGCCGAGTATGCGGAGGCAATCGCGCCCTTGGGGACGGTGAGATCCCTGTTCTTCGTATACATTCCCTCAAACTTTGCCTGGAACATTTCTCCTGTTGCGGCGTCACCGGCGCGGATAGCTTCTTCAAATCCGAGGACGTAACTGGTGGCCACCATCGTCATGAAGTTATTGTTTTCCAACAGCGTCGGGAACCGTTTCTGGTAGCTCTCGAGGGTGTCGATGAGGGGACGCGCTTCGGTTTCGTTGCGGATGGAGTTGGCCAGAGCGGTAATGAAGGTCGCATTCAGCTCAGCGTTGAAAGGCTGGTATTGGAGGGCTTTGGCGAAGTATTGCTTGGCGATGGAATAGGTTCCCTGGTTGTAATACGTGCGCCCGATTTCGTAGTGATAAAAGTAGGCGATATCGTTTTTCAGCTCTTTGTCGGCAATCGCTTCGGAGATGATCTGGTAGCATTGCTTATACAGCGCCTTGTTGTTATCGCGTGCCAGCACGTCTTCTGTAAGCATGGCGAATTCGCCTTTGATCATATCCGGGGTAATACCTTGTTTGGAAAACTGTGCTGCGCGGCCGATGAGCACCGACCGTTCGATGGGCTTGGGCCTTTGTGCAAGGAGCTGTACGACCAGACTCATCATTACGTATGTTACGCGGGGAGTTGAATAGAACATGTAAGTCTTGTCGATCTGCTGGAGGGCCATGCTGAGTTCCTGGCGGTCGGCATGGTACAGGGCGTCATTCATGTAATGGATGCCAACGAGCTGGGGGAGGTTGATGTTCTCGTTCTGGAAGTAGTACTTGTTGAAGAGTTCATCCACGCCCATCGCTTCCACTTCAGCGCTGCCGATGAGTTTCTGCGTCTTCAGGTTGTCGACGAAATTCTGTTTGTAGCGATTATCAAAGGTGAGATACCCGAACAAGGGTGCGGTGGTCTCGACAAGGATGTTGTTTTGGTTGGGATAGGCAATGAGGAAGACATGGGTAGGTTTCTCCTGGATGGAGTAGGGGATCTTGAGTTTGTCAAAGACCAGCGCGTAGAGGGCAGTTGCTGTCACGCAGTTGTAGTTGCCATTTTGGAAGATCTCCGGGAACCTGTTGACCAGCTCGTATTTCTTCAGGAAGTTGGCGTGCACCTGGTCGTACACCGTCTTCACGTACTTTTCGGGTTTCTTCTTCGGTGACGCCTCGGCGGCGAGGCGGGTGGTAATCTGGTCAATCCGCTCCCTTGCATTTCCCTGCACACCCAACGGGTTGTCGGAGGTGGAGAGAAGCAGGTCGAGAAGGGCGGCATTATTTTTCTCTTTGAACCATTCGCGGAAAGCCTTCTTTTCAAAGTCGGTTGTGTATTTCAGGTCCCTGAACCGCACCAGCGAGTCCTGGCCCAGAGCCACGGAAGAAAGAAGGATGAAGCCGAAGAGAAGCCGCATAGTCGAAAATAGTGGAAAGTTGGGGAAATGAAAACAGAGGAGTGGGAGTGGGATGCTATTTCACGCAGGTGCGAGGAGGTGCACGGAGGCTGCTCGTAAGGTCACGGAGAATGCAAGAATATCAGAGGCTATTCCACAGAGATGCACGGAGGGGTACAAGAGATGTAGGGAACACGGGAATATCAGATGCCATTCCAAGGCGTTGTACAAAGGCTGCTGCACCTTCCCAACCCCTTGAGAATCAAAATAATGTAATATTTATCATACAAAATGTAAAGTATAATTAACTAAATGACAAGTATACCGTATACATTCACAAGAGAAAACACAGTGCTTATGAAATCGAATTACCTCTTGCCGCACTTCCTGAAACAGGTGGGCTGGATTGTCTTCATACCCTCGCTGGTGCTGGGAATCCTTGTGTTGTATGCTGACTACCAGATTCCTGGTTTTGAGATTCACAGTGGACTGAAGTTCCTTGTTCTGGAGAAGAATAACCTCACGGATGAACTAGCATCGATCGTGTTCATGGCTTCACTATTTCTGGTCGCCTTTACCGAAGAAAAAGTGGAAGACGAGTGGGTGATGAAAATACGGCTTGACTCGCTGCAGTGGGCTGTGTATGTCAACTACGGACTGCTGGCGGTAGCCATCCTGGTGGTCTACGAAATGAGGTTCCTCGAGGTAATGGTTTACAACATGTATACAATTCTCATCTTCTTCACCCTCCGGTTCAACTACATGCTCCATATCCCGTACAACCCGAATCGCAAGGCGCATGCAAAATAGTATCCGCGTTGAACGGGCCATTCTCAACATCACGCAGGAGGAACTTGCCGTTCGCGTCAAGGTCTCACGTCAGACGATCAACGCCATGGAAGCGGGGAAGTATGTACCTTCCACGACGCTGGCCATCAAGATTGCGCGTGTGTTTGGGAAGAAGGTAGAGGATATCTTTTCGTTGGAAGAAACGGATTAGGACTATACCTTTCCACGACCGGCAAATCTTATTGTACTCTTCTTCGTACAACCTGCACAAAACAAAACAAACCAAAATCACATGACAGCAACTTCTGACAAACCGGCTACCTCCTTTTGGGTGGTCAGCGCCGTGGCCCTTGTATGGAATGCGATGGGCGCTTTCGCCTATCTGGCACAAAGGATGATGACGCCCGAAACCCTGCAGGCTTTGCCTGAAAACGAGCGTGCGCTTTATACCTCGATACCCGTCTGGGTTACATCAGCATTTGCCATCGCCGTGTGGGGTGGTGTGGCAGGTTGTCTTCTTCTTCTGCTTCGTAAGAAGTTGGCCACAGCCGTACTGATGATCTCATTCGCGGGGATTGTGGTGCAGATGATCTATAACGTGTTCATCAGCAACTCGTACGCCGTCTATGGCCCTGGAGGTCTGGCAATGCCCGTCATGGTCCTGGTCATCGGCGCCTACCTCGTGTGGTTCTCACGTGGTGCGACGGCCAAGGGGTGGTTGAGTTAGGAGTTCACTGTGGTCTGATCACCCCGGCACAGCGAGTGTCATCCCGGTCTTGTTCCGGGACGCTCGGCCGGGGCAAGCCGTTCACTGCTCACCGTTCACTACTCACTTTTTAACCCGGCACTTTCATCCCGGACTCGTTCCGGACAATCTCCGATGGTGCGCCCCATAGGATAACCCCATCAGCGCAAAGGGTACGAGCAGGGTCAGCATCATTGGGTCAAAGCCGTTGGCAGCGAGTACCGAGTAAATGGCGCCGATGAAGTCGAAGAATAATCCGGCATAACACCATTCACGAAGCCGGGGAGGGACGGGGGCGAGGATGCCGATCGCACCAAACACTTTGGCCAAACCCAGAAAGGGAATGATGTATTGCGGATAGCCCAGGGTGGTTGAAATGAGATCAATGGAGTCTTGAGTCATCATAAGATTCTGAACGCCGGTCATGCCCATGAAGAGGGCGAAGAGGATGGTCGAGGTCCAGTAGAGGATGTTGAGTTTATTCATACAAGTGTTTGAAGTCGGTTGACAAATCTAAGCATTAGGTTTTATAGTAAATATGGGGTGAGAAGAAGTATGTGGTGGAACCCTCTTGAGCGATGTTTCCGATCTCCTCAATAAATTAATATGACGAATTGCCAATAATCCACCAACTTGCGAAGCCATAGCATGTTTGCCATTGCTTGTTGAAACCCATCACCGCCTATAATGAAGTTGCAATTCCCCAATCATTTTCGCTTCGGCACCAGCACCTCGGCTGTGCAGATTGAAACAGCTGTGGATCACGACTGGCAGGGATTTGTTGCGCGCGATAAGGCTGTGTTTGGACGGACGACCGATCACGAACTACAGTGGGAAACGGATGTGGAAATCATCGCCTCGCTGGCTCCCAACTACCGGATGAGCTTTATGTGGAGCCGGCTACAGAAGGCTCCCCTGGCGGAATTGGACCCGGATGCGTTGCGCCATTACCGGGAGCTTCTGAAACAACTCAAACTGCGCGGCGTCGACATCATGCTGGTGTTGCACCATTTCGCCAACCCAATTTGGTTTAGTAGCCAGGGGGGATGGGCCAATAAGCAAAGCGTGGGCTGGTGGCTCGACTACGTAAGGAAGGTGATACACGAGTTTGGTGAATTTGTTTCACTTTGGAACACGTTCAACGAACCCAATCTCTACATCAGCCTCAGTACCATGGCAGGGCTTTTTCCGCCACAACGGACCAACCCTTTGGTTGCATGGAAGGTATTGAAGAACGTCAGCGAAGCGCATCAGCAGGCTTATGAAATGCTGCAGACACGCTCACCGGGAAAACCGGTTGGGATATCGCACAATGCCTCGATCCTGGAAGCGGACAACTTGATGGGTTTGTTGCCCGCAAAGATGGCCGACTGGTGGTATATGGATTTTATGCCGGGCTGGTTTGAGTCTTGCGATTTCTTCGGAATCAGTTACTACTCACGCATCGGCTACGATCCGCTTCCTGTGACGTACCTCAACGCACCCGAGAAGATTATCAATGGGGGCAAGGAGCATGATGATATGTGGGAGTATTTTCCGGAAGGACTGGGCCTATGTCTCGATCGCTATTGGAAGCGATATCGCAAGCCCATCATCATCACCGAAAATGGTATGAGTACGCAGGATGACACCAAACGTATACAATCCCTTCATGACTATTTGGGCATCATCCACAACCGTATGGAGCAGGGGATGGATATCCGAGGCTATTATCATTGGAGTACTTGGGACAATTTTGAGTGGAACCTCGGGCCATCGTATCGCTTTGGTCTTTATGCCTGTGATCCAGAGACCATGGAACGTATCAAGCGACCCAGTGCGGATGTCTACACGGCTATAGCTTATTCAGGAGAAATGGTTGTCCCGGCTACTACCGCTTCTCGTAAAGTTCCAGCACCCGTTCAATAGCCGGGCGTGCTGTTTCCGGGTAATTGACCTTGACGATCGCGGAGGTCTCAATCCAGTCGCCAATTTTGGAGAGGTTCTTTTTACTCACCTTCTTGATGGCGGGCACGCCCAATTGTTTAAGTGAGGCAGCATTGAAGTGCTGCTCATGCTGATTCTTCATGGGCACGACAAGCAATTTTTTTCCGAGGTAGAGGGCCTCAGCGGGTGTTTCAAAGCCGGCACCACACAAAACGCCATGTGAGGATGCCATACTGATGGTGAACGCTTCATTGTTTACCGGGAAAACAGAAATCCCTTCTACATGATACGTCTTGGTGGCATGTTTGGAGAAGATGTGCCATTGGATACCGGAAAACTTCAGCAGCAGCTTCAGGAGTTTCTTATCGTCATAGGCGGGGAGGTACACGGTGTAGTGTCCGCGATCGGTTGGTTTCGTGTTGCGGATTCGCGCACGGATGACTGGGGTGAGGATGTTGCTGTCGTAAGCGGCGAAGTGAAATCCCACGCCATCACGTACAGGAGCGTAGTTGTTCAGGAACCAGGTTCCAATAGGATCAAAGTGCTTGGGTCGCGGCACATGGGGTGATAACAAGGCGTACTGGTGACTCAGGGCATAGCAGGGGACGTGGCGCTTGTGACACGCCCACGCCGTGATCGCCTCAAAGTCATTGATGACAACATCGTATTTTTCAACAGGAAACTCCTTGACCTCCCGCACAAATCGCTTTGAGCTGTTGTTCTTGAAGGTCTTCAGGAAATCAATACCTCCCTTTTTACCAAAGAAGAAGCTCAGGCCCTTGGATTTGTATTTCACGGCCATGGGTAGTTTAATGTCGGCCTGTGATCCGCTCACCAGCAAGTCCAGCTTTCCATAGGATGCAAGGATGGGGGCAACTTCTTCTGCCCGGGTGATGTGACCATTGCCGGTGCCTTGTATGGCGTAGAGTATCTTCATGTGTTTCGCTTTAGTAGTTTCTCCATCATTTCGTTAAAAAGTTCTTTGTTGTTTGATCCCTTGAACCGGCGGGGGAGCTTGATGGCCTGCGCCACCTTGTCCTCACGGTAGTGGTAAATCTTCCATTTTCCTTCGTGGCATTCCAGGGCCGTGAGATTCTCTACCCAGTCGCCGGAGTTGAGATACGTCACACTGCCTTTTTCGGTGGAGATGACTTTCATGGCTGGTTTGTGGATATGCCCGCAGACGACATAGTCATACCCGTTGTCAATAGCGATGCCGGCGGCGGTCAGCTCGAAGTTATCAATAAACTGAACAGCTTTCTTCACGCTGTCCTTGATGCGTTTGGACAGCGAGATTTTCTCGAAGCCAAATTTCTGCAGAATGAAGTTGACGAATGTATTGAGGAGGATCAGGAAATCGTAGCCTACAGCACCCAGCTTGGCCAGCCATCGTGCATTCTTCATGGTAATGTCAAAGACGTCACCATGAAAAATCCAGGCCTTTTTCGACTGGATGGTCAACAGCAGTTTGTTTTCGATCTGAAAGGACCCCAACCGGAAGCCTGCGAACTTCCGCAACATCTCATCGTGATTACCGGTCAGGTAGATGACCTTGGTATTGCGGGTCATCCAGCCAGTTAGGTGCTTGATGACCTGCATGTGTGTATTGGGCCAATAGCGAGTGGAGAACTGCCACATGTCGATGATGTCACCATTGAGGATGACCTTACCGGGCTCTATGGATTTCAGGTAGCGAAGGAGTTCGGCTGCGTGACAGCCGTACGTACCCAGGTGGAGGTCTGAGAGAACGAGGATATCTACGCGGCGCTTCTTTCTCTTTCCCATTCCCTTAATATCCGAAAAATCGGCACGTGGACCACGTCTTCCGCCGAAAGCTTCTAGTTTTTAATCAAGTGACTTTGTAGTGATGAAAAAAGGCGCAAAGAAAAGGCGTTGATCGAGTTGAGCACGTTTTCGGAATCCCGATTACTTTTCCCTGCCTTGCCTCTCTCGACCTTCATGTAGTGTTCAACCGGAACATAGCCGTCGTGTGCCGAATAGGAATAGAGCAGTATGGCATTCGACAGCGTAACGGTGACTTCTTCGTGTCTGATCACAAATGCAAAGGTGTATTGCAAGTCTCCACTGGACAAGGCTCCAACGTTTACACATTCGGAAGCATAACCCACGCCGCGCAGGTATTCACCTTCCAGGCGGGCTTTGATAACATCATCCGGGTTCTTGTACTCGGTCATGATCCAGCGATAAACGTCCTTGTAGATATCGCTCTCGCTCTTACCCGGAAGCACGATCTTCCTTTCAGCTACAGCTTTGCTACCCTCCAGTTTCCATTGCGTGGATTGCGATAACCCCGGCAGTGCACAAAGCATGAGGATACCGATGTGCGAAATGAGCCTGTAGTGTGCCTTAAGAGATGCCATAATCGACACCGTTAGATTAGGTGACTGTGCCTGCAACAGCAACTTTGTCCGATTATGTATTTGTTAATGTTCGGTGTAGTTGAGGTAATGTGAACTCTAACTCCTATCTCCTGACTCCTGACTCCTAACTCCTAACTCCTCCCAGCTCATCCATCCCCTTGTCCACCACTGCAAACTCAACCCTTCCCGTGGATGTGATGAATTCCTCTTTCTCAAAATCCACATCGAGCACGGATCGTGTTTGCTTCTGCACAGTGGTGATGTAGAGGCCGATTACTTTATACTCCACGCTGTCGCCGAAGTAGCTTTCGGACGTGGTATACACGATGCGTAGGCCGGTGGCGTTGTGGAGGAGGGTGAGCTCAAACATGCGGTAGATCTCGTCGCTTTCGTGACGCTCGGAGTTGAGGTACTCCTTCGAGACATATTTTGTAAATGCGTCGCCGTGATAGTTTATGACATCAGGTCCAACGGTAAGCCCGAGCGTGGAGAGAATTTGAGTTAACCGGTGATGGGGGATGTCCATGGGGTGACGAAGATAGTTTTTTGATTGCAGATCGGGTGATCCGTTATCAGCCATCCTGGCAGAGCGTCCCAACAAAAGTCCGGGATGACAGTCGCGGTGCCGGGGTGAACAAATTTATTCGTAAATTGTACCTCTCCCAAGAATGAAAAGGAATAGTACAATTCTGGCAATGCTTCTTATGGTGGCTTTCGCTTGTTCAGAGCAGGAGATTGCTTTGCATGAGGATGAACTGACGTTCTTGGGTAGCTGGAAGTTTGTTTCTCATGTACTATCCGATTGCACGGTGGCGGCAAACAACCGTGAGGACCGATGTTCTGGGTCGGCCGGAGAGTGTGGCATCCTTACATTCTCGGAAGAAGGTTGGAGCTGGACGCAGACCCTTCCGGATGGATTGACCCTCAAGGAAAGCGGCACCTACTACCTGAGCACCAACGCCATCTTCCTGACGGGAACAGAGACTCCTGGCATAAAGAACTATTCCTTCTCAGGCTCCGAGATGAAGTACACCAAGACGGCACTTACGTTCACCAACTATGGCATTTCGGATGGATGCTTTTATACGGATTCGTATGTGAGGTACAGTATCAGTGGCGCACCGCCGAGTTAGGCCGTGATTGCGAACCCTGGGTGGGGAAACCTCATCGGGCAAGTCACTTACGATTTACCAACAAGCCTCGCTTTCTCCTTTACCACTTCTACAAACTCCTTCGGTCCAACAACCGTTACATCCCCCGCCAGTCCCAGGACGAAGCGGGAGATACCCTCGAAACTTTTTACGGGCCCGTAGAATTGATACTCGCCGTCTTCGTGTTTCTCGAGGTAGGGAATGGCGAGAGGGAACTCTTCTCTTAATAATAGATAAGCGCGCATCTTGAGCTTCAGGGTCACCAATGTGGTGGTGGTGCCGGTCATGCCGAAGATGTCGGGAACGTTCTTCTCGTGATACTTCTCGTATTGAAAGGCTTCCGTGTGGATCACGACTTCACCGATGCGCTCGAGTTTGAATTGCTTGCATTTCTTGTCTTTGGCATCGAGTGCCAGAATCGTGAGGTAGTCGTCGCCAAAGCTGATGGGCTCGATGAGGCGGTCCCGAACATCACTGCTGTTGGCGGAGTGGTAGGAGGAGAGAATGACCTGCTTCTTGTTCTTAATGGCCAACGAGAGCAGCTCGACCATTTTACCATTGCGGGCCTTGATGATGAGACCCGGCATGTTGTCCATCTCCGAGTTGAGTGAGAGTTTCTTGAGAAGCGAGGCCTTTAGCGCGTTGCGGGAGATCTCGGATTTGATCAATTCTTTCAAAACGTGCGTCTCGTCGATGGTGAACTGGGTGCCCTTGTCTTCACTCTCGGAGGTGAAGATGAAATAGCGGTCCTGAAAGTCTTTTTCCACATTGAAGTCCAATGCCTCCAGCAATTTTATGTACCTGTAGATACTGCGGCGCGTCATGTCCACGCGCTGAGCGAGTTGAGCAATGGTCCAGTGCCCGGCGTTCAGCAGCGCGATAAGCTTGAATACGCGGAGCATCTTGGCCTGGGGGATGATGGCGTCGTCGGTGGGCTTGGGTTTGGGGGGCATGGGGGAAGGGTGAGACAATATACGACATACTGGATACTGGATACTGGGTTCAGGGTTCTGGGTTTCGGGTTCGGGTTCTGGATTCTGGGTTTCGGTTTCTGGGTTTCGAGGTGTTGGCAGGGTAGATTTTGCTGTGACATAACCTGTCACTACGTCCTGCGACATTTACATCGTTAACAAGGAAATAGAACCGACAAGCCAAAAACAAGTATGATGACAACCGACACCATTGAATCCACCCTCAACCTGGATGCTCTTCTGGAGCAGGCGATGATCTACATCACGCGGGAACACATTGAACTGGAGATTGTATGGCAACTCCAAAACAACATTGGTTTTAGAAGTGGTTGTCGTCCCGATGGTGAAGCGCCTGGCAGTCATAGGCCGGCGCTCACTGTCCTGGGGACGGAGACCAGTCTAAGCCAGGAAGTAAAAAGCTACCTCGCTCACGAAATGGTGGAAGACATCTATCAGCACGACCTCGATAACCTGACACGCCTGGAGCTCCGATGCCGGAAGGAAGAAGTGTCGCGGAGGATGAAGGTGTTGATCAGACAGCGGTGGGTGATGCGGGAGAGGAGGGCGGCGTGAACCTGCGAGTTGGTGATCACTGCTCACTGCTCACCCTCCCATCAGCCCTACTTCACCGATCGTTCAATCTCTTTCAAATTCTCCATCTTCTTATTTCTCAGGAAGCCGGCGATGTCTTCGAAGTGTTCTTTCACCCGTTTATTGCCAAACTCAAACACCTTTGTGGCCAGGCCGTCCAGGAAATCACGATCATGGGAAACAAGTATGAGCGTACCATCAAAGGCACGCAAGGCATCTTTAAGGATGTCCTTCGATTTGATGTCAAGGTGATTGGTGGGTTCATCGAGAATCAGCAGGTTGACGGGCTGAAGCAGTAGCTTGATCATGGCGAGGCGTGTCTTCTCACCGCCACTCAGCATCTTTACCTTCTTGTCGATGTCATCACCGCTGAACATGAAAGCACCGAGGATGTCCTTGATCTTCGTGCGGATGTCGCCCTCGGCAATTTGATCGATGGTTTCAAATACGGTGAGCTCTCCATCCAGCAACGAAGCCTGATTCTGCGCAAAGTAGCCGATCATCGAACCGTGACCGAGTGTGCACTTCCCATTGAAATCGATCTCGCGCATGATGGCCTTCACCAGCGTACTCTTCCCCTCGCCGTTCTTTCCAACAAACGCGATCTTCTCGCCACGGGCAATGGTGAGATTTACATCCTGAAAAACGACATGGTCTCCATACTTCTTGGTCAGACCCTCCACAATGACCGGGTAGTTGCCCGATCTCGGGGCAGGCGGGAACTTCAAATGCAACGCGCTGCTGTCGACCTCGTCGACTTCGACGATCTCGATCTTCTCCAGCATCTTCACCCGTGATTGCACCTGTAGCGTCTTTGAGTAGGTGCCCTTGAAGCGGTCAATGAATTGCTGGATATCCGCAATTTGCTTTGCCTGGTCATCGAATTGCTTTTGCTGTTGCTCGCGTCGCTCCTTGCGCAGCTGCAAATAGTGGGTATAGTTTGTTTTATAGTCGTAGATGCGGCCCATCGTAACCTCTATGGTGCGGTTCGTGAGGTTGTCGACAAACGTTTTGTCGTGACTAATCACAATCACGGCCTTGGCATTGTTCTTTAAGAAATCCTCCAACCATTGTACCGACTCGATATCGAGGTGGTTGGTGGGCTCATCCAGGAGAATGAGATCCGGCTTTTGAAGCAGGATCTTGGCCAGTTCAATGCGCATGCGCCATCCACCGCTGAACTCGCTGGTCGGGCGGGTAAAGTCCGAGCGCAGGAACCCGAGTCCCATCAGGGTCTTCTCGATCTCCGCATCAAAGTTGGTTTCCTCAATGGAATAGTATTTTTCGCTCAGCTCGCTGACCTGTTCAATGATTTTAGCGTACTCGTCTGATTCATAGTCGGTGCGCGTCTCCAGTTGGTGGTTCAACGCATCCATCTGCACTTTCATGGCATTGATTTTTGAGAACGCTTTCGCGGTTTCCTCAAATAAGGTGGCGTCGTCCTTTGTCAGCAGGTGCTGTGGCAGGTAGGCGATGACGGAATCTTTGGGGGTCGTTACTTTGCCGCGCGTGGGTTTGTTGACGCCCGCGATTAACTTGAGCAGTGTACTTTTTCCCGCCCCGTTCTTTCCCATGAGGGCAATGCGGTCGTTCTCGTTGATGTTGAATGTAATATTGCTAAACAGGGGGGAACCGTTAAACTCTACAGTGACTGCATCGACAGAGATCATAGGATTTGAAATAGGGGCGCAAAGATATGTTTTTCCCTACAAAATAGCCCAACCTGAACAAACTCATCGGTGATTGGGAGGGTTAACCTGGCGGCTATCCAACTCTGGCTATATATCCTCAACGCAGCATCCATCTTCCCGATCTGAAATCGGGGTCATGAGTTGCCAATATTCACCACGAATCCCCGCCACACGACGGACATGATTCATCTTGTGATTCCCTATTTTGGCTTTGTTTCTTCGTCAAAACCTCTTTCACCTTTGATCTCGATTCGGGCAGCATGCGATTCTATGTCAGATTTCAAGAGCCAGGCATCACGCATCTCCTTCCTCGAGAATAATTCCAGCTGGTCACCAAAATGCGGGGAGTCTCTCTGCGTAGCATTGCCGTAGCTCAACAAGACCTTGGCATTTAACGTATCGCCAAACTCGATGACTCCTACCCATGAATCACCTCCGCGTATATATGTTCGGATCCCGTCCGTATCGCCAGGCCATGCCACCCGAACTACCCCGGTGGATCCATGGGCTCCGTTTCCGGGCAAATCTTTGCCATTGTATTTTATCCTGAAAACTTCGCCATAGGCCACATCGAGGTTGCCAAATTTCTTTTTCATTTCATCCAGGGATTCTTCCAGCAGCTTCACCGCTCGCTGAGGATCCGCAATTCCATCAGGCGTGGCAATCGGGCTCTTCATATCCCACGGTGTCGCATAATTTGAATCGTCCTGGACTCCAAATTTCTGCAACCATGTGTGGAACAGTACAGTGCCTTTGCTGTCGGCATCAGCTTCGCGATCCCAATTTTCCAGAACAGTTTTAGCTTCCCGCGCTTTCGAGGATTTAGATTTGTCTATCGCTGCAAACAAATCATCAAGGATTCTGTCAGCTACCGATGACCGTGTGGATTGTTTATAATCTACTAATTCCTGATACGTAATCGATTCATCATTGCTTAACATCATTGCTGATCGCTGCGGGCGGAAGCCCATGAAGCGCGGAGCCATATAGGCAGGAAAATCATCGGGATTCAATGCTGTGGGCACGGTGGAGGTCCAGGGCGGATCATTCGAATTCTGAAGCCAGCCGTTCACCGGGTTTCTTAGTTTTGGCAGGTCAGCATAGGTATGTACGTCTGTCCAAACATCTGCTGACTTTCCCCCGGGGATAATACGGTTCCAGTAATTCCAATCTCCTGCACTTCGTTTGGGAACGAGGCCATTGAACAAATAGAATATGTCCCCTTTTTTGTCCGCGTACATCACATTCCAAAAGGGTATTTGCGCCATCTTCAACGCGGATTCGAATTCGTCGAAGGAAGTGCTCGTGATCATCTTCCACCATTGTAAGAACATATTGGGTCTGTCAAGTCCTACCATGCGTAGCGCAAGAGCTTTATCATCTGTTGTTTTTATCACGGGCCCATGAATCGTTTTCTTTACGGTGAAGGTTGAGTCGGCCGTTTCGCCATTATCCTGCTTGATCTTTATCGTTGCCGACGCCTCTTCAAAGTCTTTTCGATCTCCGTCGAGTACGTAGCCACCATCTTTTAGATCCAGTACATAGGTATCCGCATTGTCTATTGTGTTGTTGGTATGACTCCAGCCCAACTGATCATTAAAACCGATGATAATTCCAGGAAACCCAACCAACGTGGCACCATACATACTCTTTTCGCTGAGGTTAAGGTGTGATTCGAAGAAGAGGTATTCGCGCAACCAGGGGAGATGGGGGTTTTGAACCAGCATCGCCTTCCCGGAAGCGGAACGTTTGGACCCAACAGCAAACGTGTTTGATCCCATGTCGGGCCATTGCTGAATGCGCCCCAGATCCGCGCCACCAATGAATAGCGTGAATACAACATACATGCCGTGCATGTTCACGTCCTTGGTCGTCAAAGGAAGAACAACCTTGTTTTTTTCATCAATCGCTTCCGGGTGCACCTCGGCGTAGGCGTTCATCCCCTTGACAAAGGAAGCAAACATCGTTTTGACTTGGGGATCCTGCGTGGCATCCCAATCATCAGCCAGTTTGCTAAAACCCAGCGTGTGAATCAAGACATCATTCCTTAGGTTATCTTTTCCCCAGTACTCAGCACCCTTGCCTCGTGCACTTCCATAGAGGTCAAGGATCAGATTGGCATGGTTGTTCATTTGTGCCCAACCTTGAGCGAAAAATAAGTCCTCAACGTTATCGGTATAGATGTGAGGTACGCCCCAGGTATCCCAGATGATTCTGGTTTTCTCTGTTCTTGATTGTGTGCATGATGTTGAAATGGCGCATGCAATAACAAGGGCTGCGAGGGAGTAAATTTTCATCCGGATGTGCTTTAGGCCTAATTTCAAATGTAAACGTTTCGACTTAGATTTTGGCATAAAGTAAAGCTACATGGTTGCTTGACCCTCTCACCTGAGACCGGCATAGAGCACAGGGAGTGCGATCACCGATTACCGTTAACCACCACAAACTTGGCCATGGGCAACCGATACTAATAGGGCTGCGGCTTCAAAGTGTCCCACTCTTCCTGTGTGGCCTTTGACTTCTGGTATTCCATCAGCGCAAGCCAGACGCCATTGCGTTTTACGAGGAGGCTCTCGAAGTGTACGGCGCCGGAAGAGAGAATCTTTCCGTCTTTGTCGAGGGAGGTGAAAAGAAAAATGCCGGTTTCGTGAGCGGTGGTTGCGCTTCCTGTGCGTTGCGAAAATCGGAACGCGACGTTATTCTTTGTCTTGTCAGACTTCGTTTCGGTAAAGCCAGGCTTCCATCGCTCGAGTTGCTCATCAATCGGAGTGCTGTACTTTTTTTGTCCGGTGGTAAAGACACAAACAGCATCGGGATGATAGGTTGCCTTATAGCCCCCGAAGTCACCCTCCCGAACCGTTCTGGAAAGTTCCATCCAATAGTGATTGAGTTCGGCTACCCGTAACGAGTCGGAAGAGTCTGTGGGCACGCGGGTTTGAGCGGAAGCCAAGGTGGTCACCATGAACACGGAGAGCACCTGTAGGGCGAGAAGGAAATATTTCATGGTAGAAAGATCAGTATTTAGGGTGACTATTTTCATCATGTTTTCCGTACATCCCCTTCAGGCCACTTATTCAAAATAATTCCCTACTTCGCACCCGAATGCAAGTGGAAGAGGAGTTTTTGAGGGAAATCGGAGATTTGTTAAGGAAGCACCGTGTACAGACAGAGTGGAAAGATCGATTAGTGTTTTGGCTGATGGTGGTTTCCTTGCTGGGGTTGATTGTTGTGGGAGTGGGGATGTGGGTAATATTGTGATGAGCGAATCGTTTATCACCCTGTTGACCCACAAGAGAAGACATGCTATCTTTTCGACTGAATACCCCTAACGATCACCCCATGAAATCCATTTTACTTGCAATCTTGCTGGTTGCTTTCACCTCGCTGCTCTCACAGGCACAACAAGTATCGGTCTATACCGATGACTTCTCCGGATCCCACGTGGATCTGGCAACGGGCAGATACGACTACAAACAGCTGACCGTGAATGGGGCAGGAAGCATCGCCTCGTTCAAGGTGCCCCCTGGATTGAAAGTCACACTATTTGCGAAGGACAACTTTGAAGGTAACTCCCTGGTGATTACGAAGGATATCAGTCCACAAGAACTCAAGTCCAAAGGTTTTGGATGGAACACGCTCAACTTCCCCTCCATGATCATCGAAAGGGCGCCGGTGCAACCCGCAGGACCTTTTGTTACGATCTATCAGGACAATTTCTCGGGTGCGTACAACTTTCTGGGTCCCGGCAAATATGAGTTTGCTGACTTTGGGATTGGCAATGATCAGTTGTCATCGATGAAGATCCCCAAAGGGCTCAAGGTGTTGCTGTTTGAACACGCTGCCTTCCAGGGGCGGTCGCTCGAATTTACCAACGATGTCGCGGCAGAAGGTCTGATCAAGAACAAGTTCAATGACCAGGCCTCGTCACTCATCGTGGAGGTGGTGCCCGAGCCACCCAAAACCCAGGTGCCGGCCGTTGTTGTGGCGCCGGTCGTGGCTCCGGTGGTTGTAGAGACTCAAGCACCGGTTGTGACTGAGCCAGTAAAGGCCAAACCTGCCAATAACGGAGAACCAGTTGTTACCATTTACGAGGGCGATTTTTCAGGCGCTTCCAAGGAACTTACTGCAGGCAAATATTCAATGGACCGTTTGGGTATCGGCAACGACCAACTATCATCGGTGAGCGTCCCCCGGGGGTTTCGTGTAACGTTGTTTGACAATGATGCATTTGATGGCCGTTCCTTGGTGCTCACCGAAGACATGCGCGCAACAGGTATGCTGGATGCGCAGTTCAACAATATCACTTCTTCCATCATCGTCCAAGCTATTCCGATGGTGACGATCTTTGAAGGCGACTATTCCGGTGCTAGAAAGGTATTGGACCCCGGGAAATACAAAGGCGTGGATATCGGGATCAGTAATGTTTCATCGGTGAAAGTGCCGGAAGGTTTCAAGGTCACCCTGTTTGAGAAAGACAATTTCGCCGGGCGTTCGCTGGTGCTCACCCACGATACCGGCACCGACTACCTGGCCAGAAATAATTTTGACAACATTACTTCCTCCCTGGTCGTGGAGACTGCGGTGGTCAATGTTCCGATGATCACGGTCTACAAGGGTGAGTATTCTGGGAACCCAGCACAGTTCCCCGCCGGCCGGTATGACTTCCGCGATGGAGGGTATGAGGACAACGCTGTGGCGTCGATCCGTATTCCACGCGGACTGCAGGTCACGCTCTATGAGAACGGTTCGTTCCGCGGACGCTCCATGGTGTTGCGCGCAGATGCTGGAACGGATTTCTTCCGCGACAACCAGTTTGCCGGCATCGCCACATCCATGGTCGTAGAGGAAATTCCTGCTGCTGAGCTTTTCGTGACACTCTATGAGCAGGTCAACAGTGGATTCGAAGAAAAATTGGGCCCCGGCCGGTACAATGCGGCCAACCTCCGGATAGGCAACGATCGCATTACTTCCGTCAAGATCCCCAAAACAATGCGGGTAACCTTGCATGAAGACGCTGACTTTCTAGGCCGCAGCATGACATTCGATGGAAGAGATGCCGACCTCACGATCTCACAGGTGTTTGACAACAGGACGTCCTCCCTTATCGTTGAAGACCTCTTCAAGCCGATCGTGACCCCGGTGCCCGAGGTCGCTGCTCCCGTGGTAGCTCCAGCAGTCGTGGTGGCACCAGCTGTGGTCGTGACAGAAGCGGAACCCCTGGCCGTTGTCCCGCCCTGCGAAATGACATCCCAGCAGTATGACAACGCGGTAAAGGCCATTGAGACAAAATCCTTCCGTGACGAGAAAATGGACATGGCACAGCTTGCCACGAAGGGAAAATGCATGACCAACAACCAGATCCGGGGCATCGCTAAGTTGTTTTCGTTTGAAGACCAGTCGCTGGAATTTGTCAAGTATGCCTACGCGCTTTCTACAGAGCAATCCGAATACTACACGCTGGCAGACTTGTTTACATTCATGTCGAGCAAGGATGAGTTCACGGCGTTTTTGAAATCGAGGTAGATCTGGGTTTCGGGTTCTGGGTTCTGGGTTTCGGGTTCCGATTCCGTTCACAGTTTACCCGGACCCCCGGAACTGGACAATTCCGGAGGGTCGGGCAAGCCATTCTCTGTTCACCCTGATCACCATCTACCTCACCTTTCCCCCCACACCAGCTCCTTCTCTTTCGCCTTCTCCCGTATTGCCTTGATCATCGCCGCATCCAGCATATCGTCTTCGCTATTTTTCTGCGTGTTTGTAGCGATGTAAGCCTGGCGCTTCTTGTTCAGCTCCTGGATTTCTTCCTGGATCTTTTTGCGCTCGATGGCTTTCTTATTCACATAGTCTTTGCGCTGTTCGGCCGACAGGCCCTGCATCTCGGCGGGCAGCTGTGCAGCAGGAGCCGAGGTGATGATGCTTTCATCTTCTTTGGCTGCGTCGACCAGGTCCCACGATGAGTTGGTGTAGGCATGAGAGCTTTTGGAGACAGCCCGCTCGACTTTATTTCCCATGCCATAGCTCTCCGCGTTAGCATCCTGGGTAGCCTGCGCGGCTTTCTTCTGCTCGCCGGCGGCGCCGTAGTGGATGTATGTCTTGTTGAGACGTTCATTGCATGCGTCGATTTGCTTGTCGAATGGCGTGGAAATGTACACCGTCTTGCGGTTTTGTTCGATGCTCATGTAACTGCCGCCAGTCATGTAAGCGCCGTCTTTCCAGTTGGTGCGGATGCCCTCGTCGAAGTCGCCGCAGAAGATGGTGTTCACCACCACGCCTTTTTCTTTAGCTGCCGAGCAAGCGATGCGGTATGAGATGCCTCCCTGGGTAAACGGCTCGTTGCCGGCAATGAATATCATTTTCAAGTCCGCATCCGAAGTTGACCACGCGAGCTGGTTCAGTGACGTGCGGATGACATGACCGCAAAACTCACTCCCGCCGTTGGTGCTCAAGCCAAACAACTTTTCGGAGATCAGATCCAGGTCGTTGGTAAGGCCGCTCACCTGGCGGATGTAGCCTTCCGAGTCAGGCAAGCCATCATTGCCGTATTCATACAACGCAATTTTGATCTTGGGCCGCGATCCGTCTCCACATTTTGCTGCCGCCAGCTCGTTGACAATCTTCCAAAGTTGTGATTTGGCCTGATCGATCAGACCATCCATGCTGTTGCTGGTGTCCAACAACAGGGCAAGCATGATTTGCTGGTCCCTGGCCACAGGCGAAGATTCTGTGGAATTGATGGGCCGGAAGCCCGAAGCCACCGTGATGCCCAGCAGGACGATGGCCACGCGCACAACGCGCAGACTGATGATGTTTTTGGTTTTCATACAATAGGGATTAGAGTTTATTGTAGGATGCGGGGGGTGGGGGGATTCCATAAAAGTTTGGGGAAATGTTGGGTGCTGGATACTGGATGCCCTGTATCGATTGTCTTCGCTGCCACATCTCGGGCGCCACCCCAGACAAGTTCCGCGGTTCGGGATATCCAAAAGAAATACCAACTCAGGCGAAGGCAGTCCAAAGGTTCCATTGCGTAAGTGGAGGGTATGCGGCGAGGCCTCAACCGCGAAAACAACCGACAACAGCCAATACCCAACAGCCAAAAGCTCCTCATGTCCGTTTACGACGCCTTGTTGTCTTTCGTCGATAGCGCAAAATAGGCCGGAGTAACGGTGTGTCTTTTTCTGACGCCTTCTTGACCTATGACCATGCTGCTGCAGCACACACATTTGTGTCGTTGAGAGACACATCCCTCTCAGTAGAAAAATTTATGAAAATCATCACACAGATTCTCGCCTTGTTCGCGTCGCTGTTCCTCGCCGCCTGCGCGGAAGAGGTGGCCGAACCCAATCATGTCGCGCACTTCTCCATAACATCCGCAGTCAACGGCGCGACGTATGCGATCAAAGTTGCCCAGCCGAATGACTACCTGTCGACGACAGGGTCGTGCGCAGTCATTTACGTACTCGATGGAGAGGAGAACTTCAACCTCGTGGCCAGCGAGTGCGAAATGCTCAGTGCCCGATACAGCACCGAGAATGTCCTTGTGGTCAGTATCGGCTACGGAAGGAGCAGAGACCTTGACTATACGCCCACAAAGACGAGCCAATCCATGGGTGGTGCTCCGGAATTCCTGCAATTCATCAAGGAAGAGCTGGTGCCCCGGATGCAGCAGGATTTCCGGGCTGATACTTCCCGGTCAAGCCGTGTCATCCTCGGACATTCTTTCGGTGGCCTGTTCGGCGCCTACGCCTTCGTGGCAGACAATAGCCTCTTTGGCAATTACCTCCTCCTCAGCCCATCACTTTGGTTTGACAAGGAAGTCACGTTGCGTATGGAGTTGGAGCAACGGAATGCCCTGACGAGCAGAGAACAGTTGGTGTTCATGGGCCTGGGAACAATGGAAAACTCGGGACAAATGCACGCACCCTTTGAAGCGTTCTTCCGCGCTTTGCATATCAACTACCCCAACCTTCGCCTGGCCAAGAACCTCGAGGCAGACCTGGGCCACATGGGCTCGAAGAACCCCAACATCCGCAAAGGCCTGGATTTCTATTTCCAAAACCGCAGACACTAAACCATTTCAACCACGCGATCATGAAACTCTTAACCAGTATTACCGCTCTGGCGATCTTCTTGTCCCCGACAGCAGGGCTCGCCCAAACCGAAAACCGCACGAAGTATGTGCACAGTCTCCTAACGGTAGAGCCGGCCGTGGGCATCCATACCAACATGGGCACCGACTTGCTCTTCAGCGCAATGGTGCACTGGAGCCCTAAACGCAAGCTTGCCTTCGCATCACATTCTTCCTACAATATCAACAACATCACGGCGAGGGACGTGGAGTCTGTTCATACGGATTACAACTACTCGTTGGTACAACGCTTCGGCGTGGGCACCACCTTGTACGGCAAGCGGAGCTCGCATTCGTTTTTCCTGATGGGCGGGATCAACTACACCGCATTTCAAGAGACGCTGATGAACCCTGACCTCGAACAGGTGAGCACATCCGTCAGCTCGCTGAGCCCGGACTATGGCATGATGTACAGCCTGAAGAAAGGCGGGAAGAAGTGCTTCTTCACGTTCAGGGCCTACCTGCCGCTCTACCCATGGCCTATGAAAGGGGCAGACATCAACTACATCGATGCCAACATATACGCGATCTCTCTGGAGTTTGGCGTCGGTATCAGACTCAAGTGATCATGGATTTAAACAACAACGAAATGAATACTCAATCTCAAATCTCTGCCTGCTTTTACATCATGGATGGTGTGGAAGTGCTGGACTTCGCCGGCCCCATGGAAGTATTCGCACTCGCCGGCTTTGCTGTATTTACAGTTGCGCTCACGAAAGCGCCTGTTCTATCGCAAGGAATCCTGAAAGTAATCCCCGATTATGATATCACCGACGTCCCGCCGGCGAATGTGCTGGCCGTCTTTGGCGGTAACCCGTCTTCGTTCAGGAATGATGCCTTGATCCATTGGATCAGGGCGTATGAACAGCACGCTGACCATATCTTTTCCGTATGCAGTGGCGCCTTTGCCCTGGGGCATGCCGGATTGCTGGACGGACAAACGGCCACCACTTTTCACTCCCGCATTGAAGAGTTGCGCACCGCTTTCCCGAAGGCGAACGTCCTTTCCGGCGTACGCTTCGTAGACAACGGACGGATCATGACCACGGCCGGAATCTCGGCAGGCATCGACGGGGCGTTGCACCTGGTGTCGAAGTTGAAGGGAGATGCTGCGGCCAAGGCGGTGGCGGAGGAGATGGAATATGATCGGTGGATTCCGAATGAGGGGGTTGCCACAGATTACACAGATTAGCACAGATTCTTTTTCATAAACGAGAGAAGTGATATCAACAATAAACAAACCTTACGATGAAACTCTACTGGACAATGCCTTCCGCGTTGAAGGCTTATTACATGCACGAACTGGCTGCGTATGAAAATGCGTTAGCCGATGGGCGGTTGGATTTGGCGTGGAATCATTTGGAAAGGGCTCACGTACTCGGACAGGCCTGGCCCATGGAACACAATCGGGTGCACTGGCTCATGTTGAACTATGGATTCAGGATTAAAAGCCTGAGCGAGATATTTGGTCAGATACCAAGGCTGATTCTCGGGGGCGTTAAGTCCTTTGTAGGACAGATTCCCGTGGGAAATACCGGCGGCGCCAACGTTCCGGGCCTTAAACCCATGGCACTCACAGGAGATTTGGAGGTGCTGTTGAAGATCTACAGACCTGAACTCACCCAAACTTCTGCATAATGAAAGCTGCTATCATCGGGACGCTCGTTGGGTCCGGGGCCATCATCTTCATTGCCTTGTTGAAAGGATTTGAAAGACGGACCATGTACGGACTCACCCTCACCGGCATCGGATTTCTTTATGTCGGATTCACCTGGTCGCATCCGCTGTCGCTGGGAATCAATATATTCCAGGCACTGGTCTTTGTTTTCCTGTCTTATTATGGGATCAGAACCCCTTCCATCCTCATCTCCGGGTACTTCCTGCATGGTGTGTGGGACCTCGGCTACGGCTATATGCAGCTGCCGGCACTGAGACCACCGCAGTATGATCTATTTTGCCTCGCCGTTGATTTTACCATGGGACTCTACCTTTTGATTTTGCAGTGGAGAATATCCAATCGTAATGACGACAACATTATCAACCAAAAACATCCATAATCATGAAAGCCATCGTTTACACACAATACGGATCACCAGAGGTTTTTCAACTCAAGGAAGTGGAAAAGCCTATGATCCAGAACAATGAAATCCTGTTACGTGTTAAGGCTACCGCCGTCAATTCCGGTGACTGGAGACTTCGAAAAGCCGACCCGTTTGCTGTCAGACTGTTTTTTGGTCTGATGAAACCAAAATTGAATATCCTCGGTGCCGTTTTTTCCGGTGACGTTGAAAGCGTGGGAAAAAATGTTACGCGTTTCAAGGTTGGTGATAAAGTCTTTGGACATACAGATATGCGTTTTGGTGCCTATGCGGAGTATATCTGCTTGGCTGAACATGGATCGCTCGCATTAAAACCCGATAGCCTTACTCATGCAGAAGCGGCTGTTATTCCGTTTGGAGGAACAGCAGCCCTTCACTTTATCAAAAAGGCTGCCATCCAACCTGGGCAGAAAGTCCTTATCTATGGAGCGTCCGGAGCCGTGGGCAGCACAGCCCTTCAACTGGCAAAGAGCTTTGGAGCCAATGTTACTGCCGTATGCAGCACGGGGAATATGGATTTGGTAAAGTCTCTGGGAGCAGACAACGTCATCGATTACACCAAAGAAGATTTTACTCAAAACGGTGAAGTGTATGATGTCATTATGGACACTGTAAATAAAATATCATTCTCGCGCGGTATAAAGTCGCTGACCAAGAGTGGAATTCTGATTCTAAGTGCAGCGGGAATGTCAGAAATGCTTCAGGGCTTTTGGACGTCCCTGACCAGCTCCAGGAAAGTTATGACGGGGGTCATCAGTCATTCCGCGGAGGACCTTGATCTTCTGAAGAAGCTTATTGAAACCGGAAAACTAAAGCCTGTTATTGATACGACTTTTCCTTTAGAGCAGATGGCAGTAGCTCACGCGTATGTTGAAAAAGGTCACAAAAAAGGCAATGTGGCCATTAGCTTAGCATAGCACCCAATGGAATTCATTCGTTCGTAGTATCTTGTATCAGCCCCATGGGGTTGATATAATGAAATTGGCATTCATCGTACCGTCCACAGTGGAGTTGCTTGATCTCTCTGGTCCGGTGCAAGTATTTGTGGAAGCGCAGTTCCATGGCCTGCAGGCGGATATCGAGTTTTACTCCTATCTGACGGGGCCCGTGAGCACAGCAGGCATAGGGTTCGCGAATGTCCGCGGCTATCGCGAAGCCGATTTGCAAGAAGGTGACTTCTTGTTTGTGCCCGGGATGAGCAATGATTATGTCATCGGCGAAGAGTTTAAGGGGGAGCGAACATTCTTTGAGTGGTTGAAAGTGAATGCCGATCGCAAGGTAAATGTCTGCTCGATCTGCAACGGCGCCTTTGCTCTGGGCGAGGCCGGCCTCCTGGATGACCGGGAGTGTACCACCCATTGGCGGCGTGTCGAGAGCCTGCAGCAACGGTTTCCAAGAGCAAAGGTGCTTACAGATGTTATGTACGTGAAGAGCGATAACATCTACTCCAGCGCAGGCATCAGCGCCGGTATCGATCTTGCCTTGAGTATTTTAGAATACATGAAGGACCCGCGCTTTGTGCACAAGGTGGCCCGCGGTCTTGTCGTCTACCACCGACGTCAGCAGAGCCACAGTCAGCAGAGTGTCTACCTGGATTTCAGAAACCATATCAACCCGAAAGTCCACGAGGTGCAGGATTACATGGTCGAGAACCTTGCGGCGGAGAACTCAATAGAGACATTGGCCTCGATGGTGGCGATGAGCCCCAGAAACCTGAGCCGTGTGTTTAAGGAAGAGACAGGGTCCACTATCGTAGAGTATCTCACGCGTCTGCGGCAGGAGCACGCACGTACGCTGCTCAACAACCCATCGTATACCCTGGAGTATGTCGCCGCGCAATGTGGGTTTAAAACGGCGAGACAGTTGCAGAGGATTTTGAAGGGAGATGTTGGAGTGTAGGTAACCAAATCTGCTCGCAGAGTTGGATTGCGTGATTTCTGTGTGGACCGTACTCAGCTATAGCTGGGGCAAAATGAACCTGCGATACTTTGAATTTCCTCCCCCCAACCATATTATATAATAACTTATATTAGAACGACCAACCTAATTCTCCACCCATGAAAAAACACTGGCCAAAGATCGTAGGAGCGCTTGCCATCATAGCTGCTGTTGTCCTCTATTATACATACCCCCGCACCAGCGAACAGGGGGCAACGCCACACGAGGCGATTGACCCGGCCTACAGCGAGTTCATCTCCGTCTATACCGCCGGCGTGATCAGCTCGGGATCGCCAATTACCATCAGTCTATCGAAAGATGTCGTCGACTTTGGTGTGGTGGGGCAGGCCGCCGATGCCTCACTCTTCAGTTTCTCGCCGTCCATCAAAGGCACCGCCGTCTGGCAGGATCGGCGGACCATACGTTTTAAGCCGGATGGCCGATTCAAATCGGGCTTTACATATGAAGTTACCTTCAAACTGGGCAAGGTGATGACCGTGCCAGGTAAGCTGAATGAATTCTCCTACAACGTGCAGATCATTCCACAGAATTTTGAACTGACAATCAACAACATTAAGCCCTACGTAAAGACCGAACTTACCCGCCAGCGCATTGAGGGCACGCTAACTACGGCGGACTACGCAGAGAATGAAACGGCGGAGAAGATGGTTTCTGCACAACAAGAGAAGAAGCCACTCAAGATCACCTGGACGCACGCCGCCGACGGCAAGCAGCATGATTTCGTTGTTGAGGATGTCGCCCGGCAGGACAAGTCCAATACGGTAATGATTACCACCAACGGTGAACCACTGGGCATCGACCGGACCGATGACCAGAATGTAGACATTCCGGCACTTAGCGACTTCAAGGTGACTCAGGTGCGCATCGAGCAAGGCGCCACTCAGCATGTTGTCATCCAGTTCTCCGACCCGCTCAACGAAAAGCAGGTGCTGGCCGGGTTGATAGCCGTGGGCGATCTGCAGTCGCTGGACTTCGAAATCAACGACAACATGCTCCACGTCTATCTTCCCGCCAAGCAGGCCGGCACGAAGACGGTCCGCATTGAAGCCGGCGTGGAGAATGTGCTGAAGTACAAACTGAAAGAAACGCTGCGGTACGAACTTCTCTTTGAACCCATCAAGCCGTCCGTACGCTTTACCAATACAGGTACGGTGCTGCCCACCACCGATGGTATGGTCATGCCTTTTGAGGCGGTGAACCTCAAGGCCGTGGATGTCCAAATTATCCGTGTCTTTGAACCCAATGTACTTCAGTTCCTTCAGGTCAACGATCTCGATGGTAACTACGAACTCCGGCGGGTAGGTAAGCCCGTCCATTCCCAGGTCGTACGGCTCGACAACTCGGGTATCAGTGATCTGGGCAAGTGGAACCGCTTTACCCTTGACCTCAGTAAGATGATCCAGGCCGAGCCCGGTGCCATCTATCAGGTAAAGCTATCCATGCGTCAGCAATATATGGCTTACCCTTGCGGAGATACACTGGAGCTTACCGATCGCGGAAGTGTCTTCGACACCGAAAGTTGGGGAGCACCTGACCGCAATGGGAGTTATTGGGATGAGTATGACGACGGCGGCTACGACTATTACGATGAAGAGTATTCGTGGAGTGAACGTGAGGATCCGTGCAAGAGCTCTTACTACAATCGGTCGCGTATGGTCAGGCGAAACCTTATCGCATCCGATCTGGGCCTGCTGGCCAAGCGTGGCAGCGATGGCAATACCGTTGTCTTTGTTAATGACCTCCGCAGCACCAGCCCAATGGCGGGCGTTGAAATTGAATTATACGACTATCAACAGCAGGTCATCGGCAAGGGTACCACCGGTTCCGATGGCAAAGCGGTGGTGAACACCGGCGAACCGCCAGCCTTTGTCGTTGGCAAATCGGGGACACAACGCGGCTACCTGAAAGTCAGCGACGGCGAGTCGCTCTCGCTGAGCAACTTCAACATCTCCGGTGAACGTATCAAAGACGGATTGAAAGGCTTCCTCTACGGCGAGCGGGGCGTCTGGCGTCCGGGCGATTCGTTATACCTCAGCTTCATTCTGGAGAGTAAAACCAAACGGCTGCCCGACAACCACCCGGTCCTCTTCGAACTCGAGAATCCGGAAGGTCAGGTGACATCGCGAATGGTGCGGTCCAGTTCAGTGAATGGGTTCTACACCTTTCCCACACGCACAGACGCCGATGCGCCCACCGGCAACTGGACAGCCCGTGCCAAAGTGGGCCAGGCTACCTTTACGCAGCGCGTCCGCATCGAGACGGTGAAGCCCAACCGGTTGAAGATCAATCTGGATTTCGGCAAAGAAAAACTCACGGCGGACGACGAGACCATCACCGGAAACCTGAAGGTCGACTGGCTGCAGGGAAATCCCGGCAAGAACCTGAAAGCCGAGTTCGACTTGCTGCTGTCGAGGGGAGAGACCAAGTTCGAAAAGTACCCGAACTACACCTTCGACAATCCCTTCAATGAATTTACATCGGAAGATCAGCGGATCTTTGAAGGCAGTACAGACAGCGAAGGCAAGGCTACAATGAAATTCACCATCGATCTTGAGGGTGATGCTCCCGGAGCACTGCGCGCAACCTTCCGAGGAAAAGTCTTTGAAGAAGGAGGCAACTACAGCCTCGACCGCTTCACCATACCCTACTATCCATATTCATCGTTTACCGGCATTCGTGTTCCTGCCGGCGACAAATACATGGGTATGCTCGCTATTGGCAAGGATCACAAGATCGATGTTGTCACCGTGGATACCGACGGCAAACCCGTATCGCGCGATAATGTGGAGATGTCGTTGCATAAGCTCGACTGGCAGTGGTGGTGGGACGCGGAGGAATCGATGGACGCCGAGTATATGCAAGGCCGGTTGGAGTCCACGGTGTTGAAGGGAAGCATCAAGACCGTAGATGGCAAGGGAATCTGGACGATGCGCGTGAATGACTGGGGTCGTTACCTCCTGAGGGCTCGCGACACGGAGTCCGGCCACACCACCGGAAAACTTATCTATATCAGCTGGTCGGGCACCGGACCTGATGGCCGTGACGGTGCCACCCTGCTGAGCTTCTCCTCCGACAAAGACTCTTATAATACAGGCGAGAAGATCAACCTTGCCGTCCCGGGAAGCGCTGGCGGACGGGCATTGATCACCGTAGAAAATGGAAGCCAGGTGATTGACTCCCGTTGGGTGGAGACACAAGCGGGTTTGAATACGATCACGTTGGATGCGACGCCGGCGATGACGCCAAACTGTTTCATCTACATCACGCTGCTTCAACCGCACGCGCAAACCACCAACGATCTCCCCATTCGCATGTACGGAGTTATTCCCATTCGTGTCGAAGATCCGGAGACGCATCTACAACCAACCATTACCATGCCCGATGTGCTAGAGCCCGGACAACAGGTAACGGTACGCGTAGGCGAGGCAAAGAACAAGACCATGACCTACACGCTCGCCATTGTCGAAGACGGTCTCTTGGACCTGACCCGCTTCAAGACACCGGACGCGTGGAACTACTTCTACTCCCGCGAGGCGCTGGGTGTCAAGACCTGGGATCTTTACAACGATGTGATGGGTGCCTTTGGCGGAAAGATCGAACGGCTCATGGCCATCGGCGGCGACAATGAGATCGCCGGCAAGGATTCGGAAAAGAAGAATAATCGTTTCAAGCCGGTTGTCAAGTTCCTTGGTCCCTTTACGCTCACAGGAGGCACCAATGAACATACGTTCACCATGCCCAACTATATCGGCTCAGTGCGCACGATGGTGGTGGCCGGCTACGAGGGCGCCTATGGAAAGGTGGAGAAAACAACACCCGTGCGAAAACCGTTGATGGTGCTGGCCACGCTGCCACGCGTGCTCGGACCGGAAGAGAAATTGAAACTTCCTGTCACCCTGTTCCGCATGGAGCCGGGCATACGCAACGTCAAAGTTGAAATCGCCGTGGAAGGCGCCATCACCCTTCAGGGGCCGGCGGTACAAAACGTAGTCATGGATGGGGATGATCTCACGACCGAATTCGACCTGCTGGTGAAAGCGCAGACCGGTTTTGGTAAAGTCACGATCAAGGCATCCTCGGGCAAAGCCAGCGCTGTGGATGTGATCGATATCGAAATCAGAAACCCCAACCCGATCCTCACGCGGGTGACGGATGCCATCGTAGAGCAAAGCAAGTCATGGAGCAGTTCGGTGGTACCCGTTGGCCTTGCCGGCAGCAATGTCGCCGTGCTGGAGCTTTCCACCTTGCCCCCGATCAATCTGGGTCAGCGGCTGCGGTACCTGATTCAATATCCGTATGGCTGTATAGAACAAACTACGTCGTCGGTGTTCCCTCAACTGTATCTTGATCGTATCAAGTCCATGAGCGTGAGCGAGAAGGCGACGATGAGTGCCAACATCACGGCGGGCGTTCAGCGACTGAAGTCCTTCCAGACATCGGATGGTGGATTTGCCTACTGGCCCGGCGGTGACGATGCGGACAGTTGGGGTACGTCGTACGGCGGCCACTTTCTCATTGAAGCCGAAGCCAAAGGCTACTTTGTTCCACAGGATCTCATGCGCAGGTGGAAATCGTATCAGCGTACGAAGGCACAGAACTGGCGGAGCTCGGGTTCGGTATACAATTCCGATTTGATACAGGCGTATCGTCTGTACACACTCGCCCTTGCCGGTGATCCCGACATGGGCGCCATGAACCGCATGCACGAGATGACGGGTCTTCAGCCAGCGGCAGCCTGGATGCTGGCAGCCGCCTACGCGAAGGCCGGACAGCGCGAGGCTGCCATAAAATACATCACCAACCTCTCGATGGTGATCAAGCCCTATAAAGAATTGGGCTACACCTTCGGCTCCGACCTGCGCGACAAGGCCATGATCCTTGAAACATTGGTGTTGCTCGATGACCGGCAGCGCGGTATCGATTTGGTCAAGGATATTTCCAGTAACCTGAGCAACACGTCAGCGTGGTACAGCACACAAACGCTAGCCTGGTGTTTGAAGGCGATCACATCGTATGCCGGTGCCAACGCTCCGGGGCCGTTTGGGTTTACCTATACATACAAAGGGAAGGAAGAGTCGATACAAAGTGATCAGCCCTTCGCCCAGATCATGTTGCCGGTAGACGAACCCGGAGACGGAGCTTTAAAGGTCACGAGCAAGACCAACGGGACGCTTTTCGTCCGCACCATCAGCGAAGGCATCCCCTCGCGATCGCAGGAAGAAGCAACCGAACAGAATCTTACACTCACAGTAGGGTATTGGGATAAGGGTGGCGCTCCGGTGAACCCCGCTTCCCTTGAGCAGGGAACGAGTTTCATTGTATCGGTTACCGTCGGCAATCCAGGGTTACGCGGTTCATACAAGAACATTGCGCTGCATCATGTGTTCCCGTCGGGATGGGAAGTAAATAATCTACGACTGGCCGACTCGGATGATGCGCTGAAATCAGATGCCTTTGCCTATCAGGATATCCGCGACGACCGGGTGTACACGTACTTCGACCTGGGGCCCAGCCAGAAGAAGACGTTCCGCTACCTGGTTACGGCCAGTTTTGCAGGAAAATTCTTCATGCCTGCGGTTAGTGCCGGAGCTATGTACGACCATTCCATTTCAGCACGCACGAAAGGTCAGGAAGTTGACGTGGTGCGAAAAGGAGCCAACCCGTAACCATCGATGACGGCAGGGCGCAAGCGATTTGTAGTCTTTGGATCAGCAATCCTATCGGGTTTGCTACTCCATTGGCTATTCTTTTTGTTGCCCAATCCGCTGTTCCAGGAGCCATACTCTACGGTGTTGGAGGACCGTTCCGGAAACCTCCTGGGTGCATCGATCGCCGCCGATGGGCAGTGGCGATTTCCGTTGATGGACTCCGTGCCCGCGAAGTACCGCGTGGCTGTAACGACGTATGAAGACCGGCGTTTCCGCGAACACATCGGTGTGGACGTGCTTGCTCTCGGAAGGTCTGTAAGGCAGAATATCAACGCTTGCAAGGTGATCAGCGGCGGCAGCACGTTGACGATGCAGGTGATCAAGCTTTCGCGAAAAGGAAAGGCGCGCACCTACATGGAGAAGGTCAGGGAGATATTGATGGCCACACGGCTGGAGCTCCGATTGTCTAAAGATGAAATCTTCAACTTGTATGCCGCCCACGCGCCGTTTGGTGGCAACGTCGTGGGTATTGAATCCGCCTGCTGGCGCTACTTCGGTCGCAGTCCCGAAAATCTTAGTTGGGCTGAAGCGGCGCTGTTGGCTGTGCTGCCCAACAACCCGTCACTGTTGCGTCCGGGCAAGAACCAGCAGAAGCTAAAAGAGAAACGCGATCGACTCCTGCGGAGGCTGGCCGACGCCGGGCACCTCGATGCCATGTCGCTGTCGCTGGCCATGGACGAACCCATCCCACACCAGCCCCGTGCACTGCCGCGATGGGCGCCACATCTGCTCGACCGCGCCATGCAGGAGGGGCTGGCACAAACACGTGTACACGCTTCCATTGACATCGGGTTGCAACAAAGAACGTTGGATATCGTGGCTCGTCATTATGATCGGCTTCGAGCCAACCAGATCCACAACGCTGCCGCAGTGATCATTGATCTCCAAACGGGAAAGACACTTGCCTATGTGGGCAACACACCTTCCGGTGCCTCCAATCACGAGAATGTTGACATCCTGCGGGCACCGCGAAGCACAGGCAGCATCCTCAAGCCGTTCTTGTTCGCCGCCCTACTTGACGATGGCGCGCTCTTGCCGAAGACCCTGATGCCCGACATCCCCACATCCATCAATGGGTTCGCGCCGCGGAACTTTTCACATACCTACGATGGTGCGGTCCCCATCAGCCAGGCGTTGATCCGGTCGCTGAACATTCCTTTCGTACACGCCTTGCGCGAATACCGCTATGAGAAATTCTATGGACTGTTGAAGAAAACCGGCTTCACAACCTTGACGCAGCCCGCCGATCATTACGGTCTTTCGTTGATTCTCGGCGGTGCCGAAGCAACACTATGGGAAGTGGCTGGAAGTTATGCTGCCCTTGCCCATCAGTTGAATGTTCACAATTCTACGCCGTTGGCTCAGCGTGATCCCGGTCCTGTCGTCTTTCGGCTATCCTATCTCGCCGACACGGCAACGATGGCTTCTCCCTTCGTCGCGTCCGTCAGCGCAGCGGCGACATGGCTAACGTTCGAGTCATTGAAAGAACTTTATCGCCCCGGCGAAGAGATGGGATGGAAAAATTTCAGCAGCTCGAAGGCGATCGCCTGGAAGACCGGTACGAGTTTTGGATTCCGAGATGGGTGGGCTGTGGGCGTCACACCGCGATTTGTGGTGGGTGTATGGACTGGGAACGCCGATGGGGAAGGGAGGCCGGGACTTGTCGGCACAGAGACCGCTGCACCGATACTCTTCGAACTATTTGCCCAGCTGCCGGGACAGTCATGGTTCGGGGAGCCGTTGGATGAGATGGATTATATCGCTGTTTGCCGTCAAAGTGGCCAGCGGCCGACAGAGCATTGCGTTCAGATCGACAGTACCTGGACGGCGCCTGCGGGGTTGCGCACCTTGCCATGCCGTTTTCACAAAGTCGTGTACCTGTCCGGCAACGGGCGTTACAGGTTGAATGCGTCGTGCGCAACAACCGATGAGTTGGTGCCACGCCAATGGTTTGTGCTTCCACCGGTTCAGGAGTACTACTACAAATTCAGGAATATTACTTACAAATCGCTCCCGCCATATCGAAGCGATTGTCCCGACCCGGCCGCCGTCGCCACCATGGACCTAGTATATCCGAGGCAGCATGCTAGAATTTTTGTTCCCCGTGAGTTGGACGGCACCGGAGGCCACGCCGTCTTCGAGGTAGCGCACCGTACACCCCGGACGCAAATCTTCTGGCACCTCGACGGAGAGTATATGGGGAGTACGAAAGGAATCCACAAGATGCTCCTCGCTCCCGCGGCAGGACAGCACACGCTTAGTCTGGTAGATGAGTCGGGGCAATACCTGACGAGGAAATTTGAAGTTTTGGCCAAGCCTTAGAAAAATAGTTTGCCACACCTGCCCGCCTTGCCAGAGTGACGAAAAGAAATTTGAGTGAGCGTCGCAGGCAGGGATTGCACAGATTGACAATAGGTGGGATTGCGGTGAGTCTCCTTGTAGTCTAATAACGGGACAAATGTTTGGTGGGAGTTGGAAGAAGTGCGACGGAGTGTTTGATCCCGGGACCGTGAGTAACCACCGCAAAGTCGCAACGGCGCAAAGTTCCGCAAAGGAATCTTTACAGTATTGCGCAAGTAAATCTTAGCGGTACTCCGCGTCTCTGCGTACTCGACATTCCATCGTAGCCAATACTATAACCCCCGGGGAGAACCTGCCAACAGCCAGTAGCCAACAGCCTCCCCCAGTCCGTTTGATTATATTGCGTAATACGAAGCCATCGCTCGTACCACAGATAACCGAGACGGAATTTGAAAGCAAAATACTTCCTCGCCTTCAGCCTGCTGCTACTCAACTGCTCAAACCCAGCTGACCAAGAGCACCCAGCACAACTTTCAGACGATTTTGCAAATCCTCCGGCAGCCTACCGGCCCGGTGCTTTCTGGTGCTGGCTGAATGGAAACATGTCGGAGGCTTCGATTACCCGCGATCTGGAGGCGATGAAATCCAAAGGGATAACTCGCGCGGAAATCTGGGATGTTGCCGCCATTAAGAACCCATCGTTCATTCCCGCGGGGAAGGAATTCCTCGGCGACGAATCGGTACGCCTGATCAGGCATGCGATATCCGAAGGAAAGCGACTGAAGATGCGCATTGGCATTGTAGCCTCCAGTGGCTGGAATGCCGGGGGCTCGTGGGTCACTCCCGACTGGGCTTCGAAGAATCTCTTCTTCTCGGCCGTCGAAGTATCCGGCCCCCGGGCACTCGCGATCAATCTTCCCTTTCCTAAATTTCCGGAAGGGTGTCCTATGAAAGACCTGAACACGCCGATGTTCTACAAGGATGTCGCGGTGCTGGCTGTTCCGCATAGCGCAGACAAGACCATTGCGGATGTCTCCACGGTGGTGAGTCTTACTGCACGTTATAAGGATGGTCAATTGACCTGGGACGTTCCACCCGGAAAATGGACACTCTTGCGATTTGTCTGCTCAAACAACGGCCAGCAGTTGATCGTACCTTCACCGAATTCCAACGGCTTGTTCATCGATTTCTTTGACCCGCAGGCTACCCGCAGACATCTGCAGTACTTCATGGATCGGCTTGGCATCACTCCAGAAAATTCTACCGAAGCCGGCCTGGACTATTTTGAATTCGACAGTATGGAACTTTCTGAAGGTACACCATGGACCGACGCCTTTCCAGAGATATTCATGGCGCGACAAGGTTATGACCTGGAGAAATACCTTCCTGTGTTGGCAGGATGGGACATCAGGAACAGCACGGAACGCTTCCGCTACGATTTCAAACAAACCGTCAGCGACCAGCTCATCTACAGTCATTATGAGACCGGCACGGAATTCCTGAGGAAGTACAACGCCCAGCTGGTTTCTGAATCCGGAGGCCCTGGTCCACCGGTGTGGGATACCTGCCCGGTAGACGCGCTGAAAGCTTTAGGAAGTGTATCCGTGCCACGGGGTGAATTCTGGATCAAGCACCGGAATATGTTCTTGATCAAAGAAGTATCCAGTGCAGCCCATATCTATGGAAAGAAGATCGTCGATGCCGAGTCATTTACCACCTGGAGAAGATGGAAGGATTCACCTTTTGATCTGAAGAAAGAGGTGGACAGGGCTTTTTGTGAGGGCCTCAACAACATCACCTTCCATACGTTTGCGAGCACGAACCCCGAAGATGGTCTCCCAGGCAGAACCTACCATGCCGGGTACGATATGAATCCCGGCACAACCTGGTGGGATAAATCAAAACCCTTTGTAGACTACCTATCCCGGTGCAGTTTCTTGCTCCAACAAGGACAGTTCGTGGCCGACGCCTGTTATTATTACGGCGATCAGGCGCCGAATTTCTTTCCGCTTTTCCACGATGTTCCTGAGAAGCCCCGGCTCAAGGGCTTGGGGAATGGCTATGATTTCGATGTGATCAACACCGATGTTCTTATCAACAGGATGTCCGTCAAAAACGGGAGGTTGACGCTGCCCGATGGGATGAGTTATTCGATTTTGCTGCTGCCCGATCAGCCACACATGCCGCTGAAGGTATTGGAAAAATTGGCCGCGCTGGTGAACGCAGGCGCAACGGTTGTGGGGCCTCGGCCAACGGCAGTGCCGGGGTTGAAGGGCGGGGAGCAAGAGGGCATGAAGTTGAACAAGCTCGCAGACGAAGTATGGGGTGCGACAGATGGTAAAACTATCGTTGAGCATAAGTACGGCAAGGGACGGGTCTTCTGGGGTGAGACTGCCGATAAGGTATTGAAGGAGCCTGATTTCAGTTATTCGGCACCCTCGGAAATTGATTTCATCCACCGCAGCGCCGATATCGGTGAAATCTATTTCTTGAGAAACAGTCAGGACGAGACGGTCAGTGCGTCGTGCACGTTCCGTGTGACGGGCATGTACCCTGAACTTTGGGATGCGTCAACAGGTGCCAGCCATCGTGTTGAAGATTATAAACAGGAGGGTGGCGTTACTAGTCTACCGATCAAGTTACCGGCTCATGGATCCATCTTTGTCATCTTCAATAAGATCAACAGAAGTTCGTTACCCATATTTACCGGCAAACAACAGGGTACGGAAACAGAAATTGCGGGACCGTGGGAAGTGACGTTCCCCCCGAACTGGGGCGCTCCGCCATCAGCCGTGTTTGAGCAGCTCACCTCCTGGACAGCATCGGAAGATTCTGGAATCAAGTACTTCTCCGGAACGGCAGTCTATCATAATGCATTCAACGTATCGTCCGGAGCCGATGTCAAAGAAATTACCCTCGACCTGGGTGACCTGCGCGATGTGGCAGAGGTTTTTATCAACGGTAAGTCGGCTGGGATCTTGTGGAAGAAACCATATCAGCTGGATATCACTCCGTGGGTTCAACCCGGCAAGAATGATCTCAAGATCGAAGTCGTTAATCTATGGGTGAACCGATTGACGGGGGATATGTTGTTGGATTCGAAAGATCGCTTCTGCAAAACCAACCAGACGTACATGGAGAAAGAAGTATGGCCTGGCGGCGATGAACCGTTCAGGATCCAGACGGCTGGATTGTTGGGACCGGTTACTGTTAAACAGACGAGATAATTTGACAATTGGCAATCTTGAATTGAGGCCCGCAGTATGCATTGAATCCCCAGTTCGGCCTTCCATTTGGTTATATTGCATACCGTCCGGCCATTTCATGGAAAACCTGTTACACGTCAACGAACAGCTTAACCGCAAGGACCTGTTCGACGCCTTCAAGATTCAATTGTCAAAGGATTTTTTGCAAAGCAATTTTTCCGCCGATTTTGTCGAAGCCTTGGTGCCGGATTACGCCCGCCTGCATGAAGCGATCCTGCAGGAACTCCAACGCTCCTCAAAAGGGTCTTCCGCTGACGTTATGAAACTGCTTTATCGGGTAGACATCAGTGAAGCGCAGTTGAAGCGCTACCTTAACAAACAACCCGATGAACATCATTTGAACACAATTGCAGAATTGATCATTAAGCGGGTGTTGCAGAAGGTTGTTATCAAGGAGTTTTACAGGAGGGGGAATCCTTAGCGAAAAAGTTTGCCACTCCGGCTCACTAGCCAGTGCGCGCTATCCTTTGCGCTTGTGCCACCTCTTATCCCTTCAATGCAATCTGCCCCAAATGTGACGCCTTGTGCGTGACGCGCTGACCGGCAATAACTTGTGGTTTGTTGCTTTCGGGACGCCCAAGTATGTGAATTGGGATCCGGAAGTTGCCAGCCTCGGCGTGAACCAGGGTTTGGGCTTTGACTTTCTCACGGGGCCGAGCATGAGACGCTACGGAGCCGTAATCAGCCTGACGTTCTAGCGACAGGTTGTTTCCATTGGAATGAAATGACCGTCCTCTCGAGGCGGTCATTTCTTTTTTCCTGGTGGAGGCCAACGATGAACATAAGAACCATTGCGCGCTGCGTCATTATCGACCGTTCACCTGCTGCTTGAAGGGATCACTCGACTTCTAACTTTAGGCGTTAGTCAAATACTTCACTACCTTGGCGCCCACCAAAAGCCACCATGGACGACCAGGGAAAGTACACGAGAGTCTGGAAGAAGTACCTTCCGGTTATCAGGATGAAGATGAAGAAGGCTGTATCTGCCGAACAGGAACTCCAGCTCGATGAAATTGACTTCAAAATGCCCGGAAAGAAGGCTGTGTCGGGGTATTCGTTTAGCCTTGAGATAGACAAAGGGTCTGTGTCCAACAATATAGCTGGAGCCATTGCCGCCCGCGCCTTGCTGGACGTGCTGAAGGAGGATCAGGTGAGCCGTGAGTTGCTGAGCAAGAACCGGGTGAAGATTAGCCTGGATAGGAAGTTTTGTCTTCGGATGGAAGTTGCCACAGATTCCACAGATTAGAACTGATTTTTTGGGGCCGCTGAATCGGTGGAAGTTGCCACAGATTTCACAGATTAATACAGTTTGCATTTCTCCGTGTACCTCCGTGAGACCTCCGTGTACCTCCGTGTCACTGAATTTCTCCGCGCCGTCTCTGTAACCCTATTCCCCCATTCCCTGTATAAGCATTCAACCCCGGTCCTATGCTTCGCAGATTCTTCCACGTCGCCCTGCGCCAGTCGCAGAAAAACCCCTTCTACTTCTCTCTGAACCTGTTGGGCCTGACCACGGGCATCGCGTGCTGCCTGATCATTTTCCAGTACGTCCAGTTTGAGCTGAGCTTTGACCGGTTCCATAAGAAGGGGGACAGGATATACCGCGTGAACTACGACATGACAATGGCAGGGAGTCAGACGATATCGCCGTCGGTTCCTGTTTTTGTTGGGCCGCAGATGAAAGCGCAGTTCCCCGAAGTCGAAGCCTCCGTCCGCTACCTCGATGGCTTCAACGAGCGCACGCTGAGCTATGGAGACAAAGTCTTCGATGAACCCGGGTTCTCGTGGGCGGACTCGAACTTCTTCGAGGTTTTTGATTTCAATGTGGTAAAAGGGAACGTGAAGACAGCACTTGTCAGGCCGGGCACGTTGGTCATCACCGAGTCGATGGCTCGAAAATACTTTGGCGACGAAGACCCGCTGGGGAAAACACTGCTGGTCAACAATACCCGGACGTACGAGATTACCGCGGTGATGGAAGATGTTCCGGCCAATTCGCATTTCAGCTTCAACTTCCTAACGTCGCTGTACAGCATCAAGGATCTCGACGAAAGCATGAGTTGGAACAATCCCAACTATGCCACCTTTCTCCTGCTGAGGCCCGGAGCGGATGCCAGCGTTTTGGCGGAGAAAGTGGATAGGCTCATTCACCCGGAAGGTGAGGCACCGTCAGAGAATATCCTCCATCTTCCCCTTGAGCCGCTGCACGATGTGCACTTCAACACACAAGTCTACAATTATGGCGGCCGGCTGGCCATTACCGACTTCAGTCACGTGATCGTCTTTGGTTCGGTAGGAATGCTCATTCTGTTTATCGCCTGCATCAACTACGTCAACCTGGCTACGTCCAGAGCATCCACGCGCGCCAAAGAAGTAGGCATGCGCAAGGCGGTGGGAGCGACTTTCCCGCAATTGATCACCCAGTTTATGGCGGAATCATTCTTCATGATCCTGCCCGCCATGCTTTTCTCGGCGCTGATCGTGCGACTGCTGCTACCCGTGCTCAATGCCTCTCTGGGAAAGAATATTCCCTTCGATCCGCTGGCGCCGGATTTTCTATGGATTGCCTTCGGTGGATGGATCACGCTGTCGGTGCTGGCAGGATTTTATCCCGCGCTGGTGCTGGCGCGTTTTAAGCCCATCGCTGTGCTAAAGGGGAGCGTTACCTATGGCAGCGACCGCTGGAGTTTGCGCAAGGCGCTTGTTGTTTTCCAGTTCACTATTTCTACGATGCTCATTGCCGGCACGTTCATCTTGCTGGGTCAGCTGAACTTCATGCAGTCGCAGAAGCTCGGCCTCGACAAAGAGCACGTCTTCCTCATCCGGGGCAACAGCGATCTCGCCAAGAACATCAACAGCTTTTCACAGACCCTACGCACCATTCCGGGAGTTCAGGAGGTATCCACAACCTGGCGCTCGCCTTTCCGCACCGTGATCGGCAATGGCTTCACGTTGTCACCCAACCCCGGCAAAGACGCTACCTGGGCAGCGGTAGGTGCAGTGGCCGCCGATGAGCACTATCTGCCAACGCTGGGCATAGCGCTGAAGGCTGGTCGCGTGTTTGATCCTGCCCGGTATGCGGGTGATTCTGTCGAGAATGAATTCATCGTCAACGAAACCTTTCTCGCACAGTTCGCACTTTCCACAGATGAGGCCGTTGGTAAGCAGGTCACCTTGGGTATGGTAGGCCAGGGAACGATCGTCGGCGTCATGCAGGACTTCCATACTTCTTCACTGCATACGAAAGTAGGCCCGATCGTTTTGTTCAACGACCCCGAGTATCGCTCTAGTCTCCTCGTACGGGCCGAAGGTGAGCAAATGCAGGAAGTACTAGCTGCAATTGGAATTGAGTGGAGGTCGGCGGTACCCAACCGGCCTTTCAATTATCTCTTCCTTGACGAAGAATATGACGGGCTTTATAAGACCGAGATGCAGATGAGTGCGTTGATTACTATATTCTCCGGCATCGCCATCGCCATTGCCTGCTTCGGATTGCTGGGCTTGTCGTCGTTCACCAGCGTGCAGCGTGCCCGTGAGATCGGGATCCGCAAGGTCATGGGCGCCACCACCGAGAGCATCGTTCTGCTGCTCTCGCGCGGCTACCTTGTCCTTCTCTTACTGGCCAGTCTCATCGCCATCCCAATCACGTACTACTTGATGAACCAATGGCTACAAGGCTTTGCCTACCACATCACTCCTGGACCGCTATATTTTGGTGCAGCCGTCGTCGCCGTCATCGTTATCGCTTGGGGTACGGTGGGGTATCATTCTGTGAAAGCGTCGTTGGCAAATCCGGCAAATACACTGAAATACGAGTAGCGAGCAGAATTTGAACAGAATTATAGAATTATAGAATTAGCAGAATTCTTGGGTGGAGAGAATTCCCGAACTTCATCTGCTTCGTGAACTTAGCGTGCATTGCTTTGTGATCTTTGCGTTAAATGAGCCTCAATGTTCTAAATTCTCCCCACTGGACAACAGTGCCGTTCCCTGAACTGTTGAACCTTGAACTGTTGAACTTTACCCCTATATTGATTGTCGAACCCCAACATCCATGAAAAAACTACTAGCCTTCACCTTTATTCTGTTTACGTTCACTTCATTTTCCCAGCCCCTGGCCGTCGACCTGGACGCGATGATGAAGGCGAGGTACAAGACCGGGGAGCCCGGAGCGGTCTTGTTGGTGGCTAAGGCGGGGAAACCAATCTACCGACAGGCGTTTGGGATGGCCGACATGGAGAACAACATAGCCATGCGGCCCGAACATCTGTTTGAGATCGGTTCGATCACCAAGCAGTTTACAGCCGTGTCTATTCTCATGCTCATGGAGCAGGGCAAACTTAAGTTGGATGACCCGGTGACGAAGTTCATCCCCGAATACCCGATGCACGGTTATACCATAACGATACATCATTTGCTCACGCATACTTCCGGGATCAAGAGTTACACCAGCATGGAGAAGTGGACCAAGGTGTGGCGCCAGGATATGAAGCCGATGGAGATGATAGATCTCTTCAAGAACGAGCCCATGGAATTCGCGCCCGGCGAGAAGTGGAACTACAACAACTCAGCGTATTTCATGTTAGGCTATATTATAGAGAAGGCCTCGGGCATACCCTACCCGGAATTTCTGGAGAAGAACATATTCACGCCGCTGGGTCTGAAAAATACCTATTATGGGAGTCAGTCGAAGATCATCAGAAACCGTGCGAGGGGCTATCAGAAGGAAGCTGAATACGCCAACGCCGAATACCTCAGTCTCACACAGCCGTACTCCGCGGGGTCTATCATTTCCAACGTCGATGATCTGCTTACATGGCAGGTGGCCATTAACGCCAACAAGTTAGTAAAGAAGGAGACCATTCAATTGGCGCACACGCCCGTCAAGCTCAATAACGGCACGGTTCAGGAGTACGGCTACGGCTGGGGTATTGGCGATATTAATGGCAGTCCAACGGTTGAACACTCAGGCGGCATATTTGGCTATGCCACCAACGCCATCTACTTGCCAAAAGAGGATACGTACGTGGCGATCCTGACCAACTGCGACTGCAGCAACCCGGGTGAGTTGTCCACGCGCATTGCAGCCAAGGCCATTGGCAAACCGTTCCCTGATGCTGTCGCAAAAGTCAAGCTGGATGCAGCTTATGCCAAATCGCTCACCGGCGTCTACGAATTTGAAGACGGCGCCACACGATACATTACCTATGACGGCGAGCAGCTTTACAGCCAGCGCACGGGTAGCGAGAAATTCAAGATTTTCCCTCAGGACAAAACCAACTTCGTCTACGAGTCCGGCTTCTCCACGCTCCACCTAACCGTCGACAAGGGTGTTGTGAAAGAGGCCATCATGAAAAATCGAGCCGCTGTTACCAAAGGTGTGAAAACCGACAAGCCCATCCCCACACGCCTGGAAGTGCGGTTAAGCCCTGACGTCCTCCAGCAGTATGTTGGCACCTATGAGATCCAACCTGGCTTCAACCTGGTAATGACGGTCGAAGATGGCCACTTTATGTCGCAGGCTACCGGTCAAGCCAAGTTCGAACTCTTCGCAGAGTCCGAGACGAAGTTCTTCCTCAAAGTAGTCGACGCTCAGGTAGAGTTCATACGCAACGCAGCGGGGACATTTGATATGGTTTTGTATCAGGCAGGGCAGAAGGTGCCAGGTAGGCGCGTGAAATAATGCTTGCCACAGACTAGCACAGATTTGATTTCAAATGGGGTGCAAAACCAACGGCCAAGTCCCGGCTAGTCGGGAGATAGCGGTTAAGCATGGATTTTTGCCTGAATTAATCCGTGTTAATCTGTGTAATCTGTGGCAACCTTTAACTTCTTAAACTCCGGATGCATCTGTGACGTCATGAACTCCGTCACGGTAAACATTGCCAGTTTTTGTTTCACGAACGGATCCTCCTCCATGAGGGCCTCTATCGCTGCCTTCGATTTCCCTACCGCCAGGATAATCCCGCCTGTCCTCGGAACCTTGCGGCCGGAGGTCAGGAAAAGGTTGGCTTTGTAGCATTCCCGCAAGAACTTCATATGCTCAGGCATGAGGGCATCGAGCTGCGGGAGAGGGGCGAGGTAGGTGAGGTCAATGATGAACATGGGAAAAGGTAGATGTTTAGCCACAGATTACACAGATTGGCACAGATTTTTGTCACCTTGAACCGGTGAACTGTTAAACCTTCCCCCAATGGCCTTTTCTCCCTCTTCTTCCTCCACGCCGACAACTTTATCGAGCAACGGCAACACTTACGGACCCGCATTGGTTGTGCTCACTTCGCTTTTTTTTATGTGGGGGTTCATCACGTGTCTGAACGACATTCTCATCCCGCACCTCAAGACCATCTTCGACCTGAGCTATACACAGGTAATGTTTGTGCAGTTCACCTTTTTTACGGCATATGCTATTGTGTCCTTGCCTGCGGGGATGCTGGTGGAGAAGATCGGGTACAAGAGTGGCATCATCGTTGGACTGCTCACTGCAGCGGCAGGCACAGCCTTGTTCTATCCGGCCGCAGGGTATCGGTCTTTTGAGATATTTCTGTTGGCCTTGTTCGTGCTGGCATCGGGGATCACGCTTTTGCAAGTTGCAGCCAATCCTTATGTGGCCATCCTCGGCAAACCGGAGACTGCTTCGAGCCGACTGAACCTCTCGCAAGCTTTCAACTCTCTGGGTACAACCGTAGCGCCGATCTTCGGGTCGATACTCATTCTCTCGCTGACGGTTATGGGTGCCGATGAACTGGCGAAGCTCAGTGATGCCGACCAGGAGGCCTACAAGTTGACGGAAGCCAGCGCGGTGCAGAATCCATACCTCGTACTCACCGCCATGCTGGTGGTCATTGCCATGGTGATCGCCATGTTCAAACTCCCCAAGATTGAAACCGCGTCGTCATCTGCATCGGCCGGAGCGTCGACGGTGGAGGGTGAGCGAAAGAGCGCATGGGGCTACCGTCACCTGGTGCTCGGCGCTGTGGCTATTTTCGTTTATGTCGGCGGCGAAGTGTCGATCGGCAGCTTCTTAGTCAACTATTTCAAGGAGCTCGTCAACATGCCTGAAGCAGAAGCGGGTACCTATGTGGCACTCTACTGGGGTGGCGCCATGATTGGGCGGTTTTTTGGTTCGATAACACTTTCAGGAATGACCGACAGGAGAAAGAAAATGCTGTACACCGTTGCTGTATTTATTCTTGCGCTGGTCATTGCCCTCTACATCACGAAGGAGTATCAAAATCTAAGGTCGTTTTCTCTGGGTGGGTTCACCAAGACATTCATGTTCATCGTACTTGTGGCGGCAAACTTCCTCGCCTTCAACCTCGGCAACCAAAAACCGGGTCGCACGCTGGCTATCCTTGCCTTCTGCGCGGCAACCCTCGTCATCGTCTCCATGCTCACCAACGGCGCCTTCGCCATGTGGAGTATCCTCGCCGTCGGATTATTCAATTCCATCATGTTCCCAACCATCTTCACGCTGGCCATCGATGGGCTGGGCAAGCACACCGGTCAGGGGTCAGGCATCCTCTGTACGGCTATCGTCGGCGGCGCCATCATGCCCGTGATTCAGGGCATGTTCGCCGATAGTATCGGTATACATCACGCGTTTATCCTGCCTGTGTTGTGTTATGTGTACATCGCATATTACGGGATGAAAGGGCATGTGCCTCTGATGAAGACAGCCGTGAAATGAGGGTGCCCACCGGCTCAAGGCTGCCACTAATTGTGGTATTCATGACTCAAGACCTATCATATCATGACCTTGATCATCGGCAATGAAAATCCTTTTTGATACCTTTCCTTTTTCATTCTTGGCTATGAAAGCGGGGTTCATTCTATTGGTTCTTTTTTCACTGGGTGCCTGTACAAAGGAAGAGGTACCCATGTCCAAGAGTCAGATGGTCGTCAGCACGATGAGTAGCGGCATATGGAGCATTACAAACTACAGCGACTCTGGCGTAGATGAGACCTCCGACTTCGAGGGCTTTACGTTTGCCTTTAGCACGTCCGGTGCCATCACTGCCAATATCGGAACTGCCATCAACCCTGGCACCTGGTCAGTTACCGACGGCAACAGCAGCGAGGATACCCTCGATGACCTTCACTTCAATATGACATTCTCCGCACCTCCCTTGCTCGCTGAGCTCACCGACGATTGGGAAATCGTGGAAATCGACAACAAGAGCATCAAACTCGTCAGCGTAAGCGGCGGAGGAAGCGGAGCGGACTATATTACGTTCTTCAGGAATTAACATGTGTGGAGAGGTGTTGGCCTTGAACGATGAGCTTTATAATTGAACTTGGTTCACCCCATCATCCCTACACCCCTCGCCATCAGCCCTGCCAGTGCAGGAAGGATCGCCAGCAGGATCAATTCGAGTCGCAATGCCCAGAAGACGGCTTTCGGAACACGCACAAAATCTTTTGCTTTACCCTTCCGGTTGCGCAGAAAGAAGATGGTAGGATAGATGGAGAGTAATCCTATGATCGCAAAACATGTCACTTTGGTGAGAAAGATCCAGTTTTCAGAATAGTATACTTCTGGTTTTGTATAGCCTCCCAGCCACATCGTTAGCCCGGCGACGAGCAAGATAACGGCGGCCAATCCGTAGATTCCATCAATCATGGCGATGCGCCGGATCTCTTGTCGCGTCAGCATCGGCTTAAGCAGTACGAACTCGGCTGTCAACGTCCCCACAATGACGAAGATGCTTACGAAGTGAAGGTAGCGAAGCAGGATCTCTGTAGTCATAAGATGGAATGATTCACGTTTCCTTTTTTCAATATAGTATTTTCATGCTCCGCGAAGCGGGTTTTCATGTTATTGTTTTTGAATCCAATGGCAGTTTCCGGCCTTCTGCCTAACTTCCGCCCAGGCACCTTGCTGAATGACCCTACGTACCATCCTTATCGGCCTCGGCACCGTCAACCTCGGATGGCTCCGAATTCTGCATGCTAAGCGCGATGCGCTACTACGCGATTACGCCGTCACCTTCGTAGTTGTAGGTGTTGCCGACTCGTCGGGAATAGCCATTGACGAAAATGGATACGCCATTGAAGGGCTCCTTACACTGAAATTGTCTCATCGAAAAGCTCAGGACCTTCCGGGCTTCTTACCCGGCGTCTCCACACAGGAAATCCTCAATCACGTCACCGCCAACCTGCTCATCGAAAGTTCGCCGGCCAATATCGTCGATGGAGAGCCAGGTCTCTCTGTTGTGCGCGCTGCGCTGGGCAAAGGGTTGGGTGTAGTATTGGCCAATAAGACGCCGTTGGTGTTTGCCTTCGATGAACTCAAGTCGCTCTGCACAAAGTATGGTGGACGCATGGCCTACAGCGCCACCGTCTGCGGTGGGCTCCCGGTCGTCAACGTGTTGCAGCGCGATCTGAAGCTCGCCACCGTAAAGCGTATCCGCGGTATCTTCAACGCCACTTCTAACTTCGTCCTGCGCGAACTTGAGCGCGGCGGGACCCTCGCCGATGCCATCCGTGAAGCTCAGCACCTCGGCGCCGCAGAGGCTGACCCTTCGCACGACCTCCACGGACACGACACCGCCAACAAACTCTTCATCATCCTCAAGTCGTTTATCACCTACGCGGGCACTATCGCAGATATCAAGATCCAGGGGATTCAAAACATCACAGCCGCCGAACTTACTGCCGCCAAATCCCGGGGAAATATCATCAAGCTTGTCGCTGAAGCCATGCCATCAACCACCGGCTGGAAGCTCACCGTGGCTCCTGTCGAACTTCCCCGCATCAGCTTTCTCGGCTCTTGCGAAGGTTGGGAGATGGGCTTCGAAATCGAGACAGACCTCTACGAAAAAGTCTGCATGAAGAACTATGAAGCGGACCCGGTGGGAACATCAGCAGCGGTGATGAGGGATTGTTTAGAGGTTTGCCATATGATTACACACCTGCCCGCCAACCTGGGTGAAAAGAAATTTGGAAACGGTAGCGTGGCAGGCAGGGATTAGCACAGATTTTGTTTTTTTCTCAGTGTGACAAATTTTGCATTTTCTCCGCGTAACTCAATGACCCTCCATGTTACTGCGTTTTTGCATTTTCTCTGTGTTCCTCTGTGCTACCTCCGCGTTTCTCTGTGTAACAACCTTTTATCCCCCTCCCTGGACTCTCACCGCAAAGGAAACTCCCCTCCTTTGCGTCACAACTGTATTCCCCCGCAACGATTACCACCCCTTTTCGTTTACTTTAAGTATTCTCAAGCCCAACACTTAATCACAGGATCACCATGCTCCTCAACTATCTCCGACTCACCTTCCGCACGCTGCTGAAGAACAAGACCACGTTTTTCATTAATTGGATCGGCATGAGCATTGCGCTTGGGTGTTGCATCACGGCGTATGTGAACTACGAGTTCAATGAGGGGTATGACAAGCAGCAAGTCAACGCGCCAACCATTTATCGTGTGGCGTTTCATCATGAAGAGGATGGAAAGGTGACTCCGTACGGGGTGGCGCCGATGCCGGTCGGTGGACTGATACGAGAGAACTATGGCGAGGTAAGCCAGGTGGTACGTTACATCAGCAAGAGTGCGCAGTTTCGCATTGGCGATGAGATGTTCCAGTCGGAGTTCATCTACGCCGATCCCAACTACACCCGTGTGTTCACCATTCACCCCCTGCACGGCTCGCTCGATATCACAGACAAATCACACGTTGTCATCAGTGATAAGCTGGCGATAAAGTATTTCGGCAACACCGACGTTGTTGGTCAGCCGCTGACCCAGGTGATCGGAACGGAAACGCGTGAATTTACCGTGGGTGGCGTATACAAAGCTTTTCCTGCCAATTCCAGTTTCCGCTTTGACCTCCTTAGCACATTCGACAACTATTTCATCGACCCGTCGCAGCAGTCCGTGATTGAAGGCGACTGGAAGAAGTGGTCGACAGTATTTCTGCAGATCAACGACGCCTCGGTGATACCGCAGTTGGAGTCGCGTTTGAATGAATATGTAAAGCCACAGAACGAAGCGCGGCCCGATCTGATGGCCAAGTCATTTTATATCGAACCCTTTGTGGGTATGGCCTCGCGAGCTGTTCGCGATAGAAATCAGGGACATTGGCTCTCCATGCCGATGCCGCCCGCAGGTGTTCTGGCGCCGTTCGTGATGGCGGGATTCCTGCTGCTCGTGGCTTGCTTCAACTTCACCAACAACGCCATCGCCGTTACAGGCAAACGCCTAAAGGAAATTGGCATCCGTAAGGTTGTCGGTGGCAGGCGTAAGGAATTGATCGTCCAGTTCCTCTCCGAGACAATGATCTTCGCACTGCTGGCTTTGGTTTTATCACTGTTTCTCGCCGAGTACCTCGTGGCCGGATGGGATTCTCTCTGGCCCAGCATTGAGCTATCACTCCGGTATTCAGACAACCTGCCTTTCTTTGGCATGCTTACCGGACTTGTCGTTCTTACCGCATTGCTCGCCGGCGGCTATCCGGCGTTCTATATATCGTCGTTCCGCCCCATCGAAGTGTTGCGTGACCGCGTGCAGTTGGGCGGCATCAACTGGTTTACAAAGAGTTTGCTTGTGCTACAGTTTAGCATCTCACTCATGGCGGTCATCTTCGCGCTAGCCTTCTATTTCAACTCGAAGTATCAGAAGTCGTTCGACCTCGGCTACACCTACCAGACCGTCGTTCAGGTTCCCGTCGAAGGTGGCGATCAGTATATTCAGCTAAAGAATGCCCTTCAGGCTAACCCGCTGATCCACGCCATCGGCGGCGGACAGCATCACATCTACAGCAGCACCGCCAAGGCCAAGGTGAAGACGGAGACGCAGCCCGAAAGGGAAATTGATGTACTCAATGTAGGTGAGGATTATTTCAAGACGCTGAACGTACGCCTCCTGGCGGGCCGAAGCTTTGAGAAGGATCGTGCCTCTGACCTCAATGAAGGAATGATCGTCAATGAGGAATTCGTGCGCTTCTTCCAGCTCACCAACCCGGTTGGCAAACGCATTCTTGTCAATGACACCCTCCAGTATTTCATCACGGGCGTGGTGAAAGACGTCTACCTCAACGCCTTGTTCCAGCCGCTCGCTCCGTTGGCCTTCCGCTATGTGCCTGAAGGGAACTACCGCTACCTGGTCGCCTCTACCGATGCCGACAAGCTGATGATGGTCAATCAGCAAATCAAGGACGAGTGGAAGAAGCTATTCCCATCAACGCTCTATACCGGCAACTTGATGGAAGAGCGCATGGTCATGGCCCTGGATCATTTTGATGCCGTCGTAATCATCTATACCTTCCTCGGGTTGGTTGCCATCATCATGTCCGTCTCCGGCTTGTTCGGTTTGGTATCTCTCAACCTCCAGCGTCGGACGAAGGAACTTGGTATTCGCAAAATTCTTGGCGCCTCCGTTGCGCATATTGCGGTGCAGGCTAGCCAACTCTTCACGGTCGTGATCCTCATTTCCTTCATAGTCGGCTCTTTGCTGGGTGCGGTCATGGTCAATGCCCTGATGGATAGCGTGTGGGAGTACTACGTCGCCATCGACACCAAGGTCATCACGCTTGCCGTGCTGATTCTGTTTACAATTGCCACCGCTACCATCTACTCCAGAATTTCGTCGGTCACCCGGTCCAATCCTGTTGACGCATTGCGACATGATTAGAGAGCGTTGTTCCACGGAGATGCACGGAGGCAGCACAGAGGGACACGGAGAAATACAATATTTGGATAGGTGGGAATCTGTGTCCCACTCTAGAATTTCGTCCAACACCTGGTCCTGAAAGCCCCTCTCCAGCCTGCCCCGATGAATATCGGGGGAGAGGGGTTTGGGGTGAGGTGAGGTGTGGTCAGCTCCTGACTTCCGTCATAGAAATTTCCCCGCTCGGGTCCTACTTTTCACACTGTTGTGCTGATGTGGTCGTAATACCGTAAATTCAGCCTTCAGCAATGGTTTCCGACCTTTTCATCAACCTTATCCTCGCCTTTATCTTTGGCGCTGTTGTAGGTCTCGAGCGGGAGAGCAGCAAGGCAGGGGAATCACATGTTGGGGGCATTCGGACGTTTGCTATGATCTCCCTTATGGGGGCGGTAGCGGGAATATTCTTTATCAATAACTACGCTATCGTCGGCCTTACGGTCGTCACCGGCTTCCTGCTTTTGGTGCTGGCCAATTATATACTCGAGGGCTTGCAAACCAAGAGCTTTGGTATCACCAGTGAGCTATCAGCCGTTGGTACCTTCTTTCTGGGGCTACTGGTCATGGTGAATATCATCCCCCTGCAAACGACCATCGCTGTTCTGGTTGTGTTGGTCTTCATCCTGTCAATGAAATCCCGCACGCAACAACTTGTCGCCGGTGTCTCAAAGCAGGAGGTACAGTCGTTCATCAGTTACGCCATCATCGCTCTTGTGGCCCTGCCGGTATTGCCGGACTACGCCTACAAACTCAAAGATCTTCCTGCGCTGGAGAACGTCATGCGTGGCTTCGGGGTGGAACTGACGCAATTTGATAACCTCGACCTGATCAACCCTCGCAAGATCTGGATTGTCGTTGTGCTGATCACCGGCATCGACGTCTTTGGCTACATCCTGAGTCGGATCGTCGGCGACCGCAGTGGCTTCGCGTTGACGAGTTTCATGGCCGGTTTTGTGTCGTCCACCTCCACGACCCAATCGCTGGCGCAGCGCAGCAAAGGATCGAAGTTCATCAACCACCTGGTAGGCGCTGCCGTGTTGGCGAACCTGGCCAGTTTCTTCCAGATCTTCCTGCTTGTCGGTCCGCTAAACCCGCAGTGGATGGTGGCGATTACGCCCAGCGTACTGCTGATGATTGTTACAGCGGGGTTTATTGCCATTATTTTCTTCAAGAAGAAGGAGCCCAACGAGGCGGAAGACGGAGAGGAGCAGAAGGTTGTCAAGATATTTTCCCTGATGCCAGCGCTGAAATTCGCCGGGCTGCTGATCATCATCAAGATCGTGACGAAGATCTGCCTGATTCTCTTCGGAGAGTCAGGCTTCATTGTTAGCTCAGTGCTTGCCTCCTTTGCGGGCATCGATGCCATTCTCGTCAACCTCGCCGACATGGCTGGTCATACGATCACGTTCAAGTTCGCCTTCGTCACGTTCCTGATCGTCAACGGCACAAATTTGTTGAGCAAGGCCCTCTATTCCTACCTCCAGGGCGACCGCGGTTTCGCGATGAAGTTTCTGATTTCGGCAGGAGTGATCATTGCGTCAAGTACCGTGTGGCTGTTATTTTTTTTAGGTAGCCACAGATTGCACAGATGAGCACAGATTGAATGCAATGGGGTGGAGGCGGCTTGTAGACGAGGAAAGGTGCGCTCCTTCCTCCTGTCTCCTAACTCCTGTCTCCTAACTCCTAAAGATCTGCATACTCCACCATGTTCTTATCATAGAATAGTTTTAGAAAGATCAGCAACAAACTGCTCTTCTCCTGGATGTTCTTCTTGGCAAAGAATGCGTCGATGTCTTTGAATCCACTGAGTTCGTTGGCTTCTGCTGTTGTCAGTCGCCGGAAGCCCATGGACCAGTCTTTGAAGATGCGGTGAGGGGAGTCGCCTTCGCTGATGACGGCGACGCGGGTATGGCGCCGGTCGGTGGCGATGCGGTCGAAAAGTTGGATGACCTCATCCTTGCTGCCCTCGAGCACCTGGATGAACTTGCCCTGGATGTACAACAGCATGCCCGTGATCCCATGTTCGCGGTTGAATGAACGACACTCCTTCAGCAGCTCGATGAGATCCGCTTCCGAAAGCGGTTTTGCGGCGTGACTGGTATATACGAGGTGATACATGATGCAATTTTCAATGCGTAACCCACGCATTCCTTACTGACCGTGGCCTTCTTGTAGCCAGCAGGGCACGTCCAAAAGCACTACTCAATCGTCGTTGCCTGTGGCGTAAGTTCCAGGCCCAACAAATAGTTGGACAGCGCCCCCTGCATTACGAAGTACAGATAGGCAACAGCAGCCATTCCAAGGAAGAAGATGATCAATTGGCTGTAGCGAAGAACGGCATGCTCGAAACGATGGAGCGCATTGCTATAATGCAGTCCGTGAGAAATCAGGTGTTCCCATGTTCTCATAGTCACCCAGTTTAGGTTAGGTTGAATGAATATAGGTCTTTTTGGGGAGGAATTCAAATGGACGGCGGGGGATGGTGGGTTCCTTCGTGGAGCGGAGGTTCTGGAGGTGGGATTCAAAGTTGTTACACAGAGAAACATGGAGGCAGCACAGTGGTACACGGAGAAAACGCAAAACTGTATTCTGTATTTCTCTGTGCCCTCCGTGAGATGAATTCACAGGACGGCATTTTGTGAAAGAACGTTGTAAAAGGTAAACGTGGCGAGTTGCTGGTTGTTCGTGCGACTCTGTGTAACAACTGAATTCCACCCGCGCGGAGAAAGTTACTCCTTCCCCGGATGCTCCACCTTTCCCGTATATATCGGCTTGCAATCCGACCCCACCACCGCATTCACAAAATTGACTACCGAACCAAGAAGTGTCTTGGTGATGTTGAGTTTGCCATGCTGGAGCGACTTCATTTTCCCATAGATCCTTTGATCCATCAGACTGCAGCCGTTCTTGTCGACGACAGCAACGCGAATCCCGGGGATGGAATCATGCGCGAAATCAATGCTACCATCTATGGCGATGCGATTCTTCAGTGTGGCAAAGGCTACATCTTCTGTCTTCAGCGTGCGATGATCAAGGGTCCAGCGCGCAAGCAGTCTTTGTAACCGGGAGTGTTGATTCGGTTTTAAATCGATCGCCGCCAGCACCACGAAGTCGGTTCCCTTCGTGGCCACAATACCGATTGGCCCCGCAACCACCACAGCACCCAGGTCAGCCAGGTTGAATTTCTGACTCTTCTGGAACTTCGTTAGGATATCATCGATATCAACGCCATAGAGGTCGAGAGAATCACCCGAGATAGCGATGCTCCCATTCAGGTTGGCACCCATGGCGCCCCACGATTTCCCTGACGTCCTCAAGTCAATGGTATAATTGATGTTGCCTTCGAGGAATCGTCCCTTGTGGACTTTTTTGATAATCGCATCCACCGGTGTTTGGGTGACCTCATAGAGGACACGATAGGCTGGTTCATCTCCGGCAAGGTTCAATTGAATCTTTCCATTTTCGCGTGCAGCCTTGCGCGAAACGCTCGTGAAGTCAATATCGAGGGTGTCTCTCCTCCCGTCGAGGGTCATGGCTAGGTTGAGATCAATGAGACCGGGGATTTTGAGTTTTTCCAACTTCAGTGTACCGGCCACCGACTGAATGCCAGTAATGGCCCCGGAGTTTAAGGGATGTGTGAAGGCGAGCGGAGTGAGTTGGCCGCTGATCCGTTGTGCGGAAAATAATTTTCCATCCGACAGGAGGAACCCCGCATCACTCTCACGGATATCAAGACGCTGAAAATCGAATGGGTAAGTGCGCAGCGATGTGGAGAGATCAAGGTTGGCGGTCAGCAAGTCCATGGACTTGGCAGAAAGATTCTTTCGGGTTGGCTCTGCATCGTCGCTGATTTCATCCGCTATTTCGAGTACATATGCCCAGGGCAATTCGGTGACCGAAATCTTCCCATCAAATTCTACTTGCCGACTCTTTGGAAAGCGGACATTGCCTTTGATCGACAGAGCCCCTTGCGGCAAATGGAGTCGCAGATCGTCAAACGTGAACGAGGGGCCGTGCGGGCTAAGCACCATCTGCCCAGATGCGTTGAACCTTTTGATATCGGGCAATTGATCGAATTGGGCGGAGAGGTTCTTTACCCAAAAGCGAAAGTTGTCGGCCTGCAATTGGCCATTTACCACTCTTGATGCGTTGGTGACCTTGAAGTCCAACGACAGGTTACTGATCCGGTCTTCAATGGCTGCATGGCCGGTGCTATCCAGTATGAAATCCTGGGTGTAGAGCTGGTTGGATTGCACGCGTCCCGAGGCTTCGACGATCCGCTCATCATTGAAGAAACGGTGCATGAGGTTGTCCAGAGCAACGTTGAGGCGCAGATCATTCCTGCCGTAGTTGAAAGCCAGGTTGACATTTGCCCGATTATTTTGGTTTTCCATCGTGCCGCGGAGACCGGTGATGCGTTGTTTGTTTTGCCTCAACAGAAAGGAAACACTGTCCAGCATGAGCAGGCTCGAGCGGCTACTATCCATGGCATGGGTGCCAATGAGTCTTACGGGGCCATGGAAGCTTGCATTGACTGTAGCGGTTCCGTGCAAGTCTTCCACTGCTTGTATTTGAAAAAGATCCTCGAAGCCGTCGAGTTTTACTCTTGCCCCCAACCGATAGCTCAAGTTGGGCTCGATGAGGTTGGTCAGCTGCAAGGCTCCTCGTACTTCTCCCCCGGGCACAAGACCCTGGAGGTTGCTCACGTTCAAGACGGCTTGGGAGAGGTCAGGGCTCGGTCCCGAAGTGAATTTCCCCTCGAAGCCGATGTCCCGGTATTCTCCTGGATGATTGGGTACGAGAAAGGAAACTCTGGATAGTTTAAAGGAGGCGTCAAATTTGGGTTTGACATCGTTGGCCTTAAGACCCAGCAATCGCAGTGGGCCATCAAATCGAACGTTCATGTCCACCGTTCCCTTCAGTTGTTGTACCCGGTCTATGTGAAACACTTCATCATAGCCATCGAGGTTAAGACGGGCGTTGAGTTTGCAACGGACGTAGGGGCGCACAAAGTTGGTGATGAAGAAGTTGCCCTCCATGGATCCTCCGGGTACCTGACCTTTCAGATTCTTAATGTCGAGTGAAGCCCCGGAGTAGTTCGGGGTAGTGCCGGAAGTAAGGCGTCCCTCAAAGCCCAGGTTGCGGAATGCGCCTAAGTTTCTGGGGAGAACCAACGAAAGTTTGGTAACACCAAAAGTGACATCAAACTGCGGAAGTTGTTTTTTCAGTTTACCAAAGATACGTCCCCTCAAGAAGATGTCACCGCTTTGCAGAATATCTTTGTTGCTCTGCATTGAATTCTTTTGCACCAGCCTTGAAAGGAGCGGAAGGTCGTTGGTGGAGGCATCGAAGGTGAGGTCAAGGTTGCGGTTGTTGTTGTGCTCGTAAGTGCCGGTGGCCGTAGCGGTAAACTCATCCAATGATAATGATGTTTCTTCGATGACCAGACGGCCATTTTTTTTGCTCGTATCGAACACGGGCGTCCAGCGATACGTCGCCGGAAGGTATTTGAGTTTTATTGAAGCGTATGTCCTCGATGGTGTATGATGACACAACGGTCGCCGCGATGACGTCGTCTGACTGAGTCACGGTCACATCAAAATCTTTGATGAGCAAGGAGTTTGTAATCGGATAATGGTACGACTGCCATGTCAGTCGGAGGTTATGGAGATCAACGGCTTCCAGCGCAATCTTCATGGCTTCGGCTGGTTGTGGTATTTCCTTCGGCTTCGGCTTCGGAGCAGGTTTGTCGACAGGCGTTTCAGAAGCGGGTTTCTTCACCACAGGTTTCTTCGGTCCAGGCACTGCTTTGCCGGGCTGCGCCAGCGCCCTGTCCAGATTGAGACCGCCCCCTTTGTATTCGACCAGGTGAAGCATTCCGTCGTGCAGGCTGATTTCAGACACCTCTACCTTGCCCGTGACAAGCGACCAGAAGTTCAAAGCCACATAGAGTTTGTTGGCGTGAAGGATGGGCAAGGCGGTGACGGGCCGAAGGGAGTCGCGATCTTCCCAATAATTGACACTGTCGAATTCAACGGTAATGTCGGGAAAATTCCGGAAGAGGCGCAGGTCCAGGGCTGCGATCTCCAGTTCACCGGACTGCGACCGATCCAGGAAAGTTCGCAATTGGTCGAGCAGTAGCTCGTTTCTGTTCTGGAAAACGATCCAAGTCACTGTTCCAAAAAGAACCATGAAAGCAACGACGATGACCCCAATGATTTTCAGCCCGCGCTTAAGCAGTGGAATTTTTGGAATTAACTGTCTCTCGTTCACTGTTTACCGTTCACTGTTTACCATTCACTGTTCACAGTTTCACCGTTCCCCAGCGCCAATCGCCTGCAAAGCCGCCTCCGCAGCATAGCGCACATCGCCATTGTTATGCTGCGCAAGGACTCTCCGTATGGATTTTTCCGCTGGTGCCGCGGGCTTTCCAATGGTGCCGAGCAGCGTGATGAGTTGATATTGCAGCCCGCCATCCTGGTTGGTGGTTTTGTCGAGCCGTGCGATCAGTTGGGGCACTGCCGGTTTGCCAATTTGCACCAGTGCCTTCTTGGCTACTTCGGTATCGTTGCCGTAGTGCGGGAGTGCATCGATCATGTAGGTGATGGCCTGGGCATTCGCGGTTCGGCAATTGCCTAGCACGACCATGGCCAGCAACTGGATCGCGTCCATCGTGTTCCGGTCCTCCAGCGATCGCTTGCTCAGCAAGGTGACCAGCGTTGGTTCGATGCCTTTCGGTCGATCACCCATCTGCACAAGGAGTTTCATGACGCGCAATTGTTCATCCAGGTTGGTGCCCGACAAAATGGTTTTGGCTTCTGTCATCGTGGGAATGATGCCGGGTACGCTGATATTGTTCTGCACACAGAAATTGATGCGGTCTTCCTGCTGACTGCGGTATGGGGTGACCATGACGTAGTCGGCAAACTTCTTGCCACATCGCGAAGTAAGGAGATTGAGATCGGACATGGGGAAGTCCCTTCGTATCTCATCGTTACGTGAATCATTCAGCGTGAGATTGAAATCCCAGGCAAGGTCATAAAGCTGCTCATGCGCTTTGGTGTAATCGTTGGCGTTGACATAATCACAAATCCATCCCATGACGGTTGTTTTTCTTGCAGGCGTTGTCTCTGCCTTATACAGCGCGTGCAGGTTGGAGAAGAGTGTGGACTTTGATTTGTCGTCCAGTTGGAGCCTGGAGCCGTATGTCTGATAGACGTGCTGACCCAGGTCGTTATTGCTCCTCATTCCTTCCATCATTTCGAAGAATGCAACTTCGTAAGAGACGGGTCTGGGGAGTCCAAGCTTGCCCGCGGTGGCCAGAGCGAAGTACGATTCAATTCGTGGTGGTGCAGCAGAAGGGTCCTTGGAGGGTTTGGCGATCAGATAACTCAAGTAAGAGGAGAGTGAATAGTTGCCCACACGCGACAAGGCGTGGAAGGCGGCGGTCCACTCGGCATCATCCACCAATCCATCGGCGCTGAGGTAACGGGTGATTTCCATGGCGCGCTCATCGCCGGCGGGGTAAGCGATGGTATCCAGTGTTTGCATCAGGAACTGCTTGTATTCGCGGTGGTCGATGGAATACCGTGTGAACGCATAGATCAGATGGTAGTGCAACTGACCGCAGCGGTTGTCGAACGGCGTGTGCATGGCTTCCTGGGCGACATTCTGGATTTTCTCGGGTGAGGAAAGATCATGAAGACGTGTTTGAAATTCTGCCACCTTTTCTTTGCACAGTTCTGCTTCTGACTTTACTGTTGGGGTAGATGCCGTTTGTTGAATAGTGACCACTACAGGAACAGGCGAAGGCGCGGCCTCGTGCATAACGGCAGCGTGTTCCTGCGTGGGAAAGAGGGCGGCCAGGTTCTTGTTCATCTTGATCCTGCCATTGAAGCTGACCAGAATTTCACCCGAAGCTACGTCGATCAACCGCGCGCTGATGTCAATGTAGGATTTGAGTTTTGTATACGTCCCAGAGAGCAGCGCGTCGATGGGGGCCAATTGACCGATCTTCAGCGCAGCTGCGGGTTTCATCATGTCTGTCAGGATGAACTCATGTTCCTTGAGAATGGCGTCAAGCCGGGTACGTTCAAAGAGTTTGACTTTATCACCGTGGTCGCCAAGTTGGCCGATGATGGTTTCTGTCAGGTATTCACCAAACTGTGTCGAAGCCTGCACCGAAGATGTGGTTGCCGTAAAAGGAACGACAGCCACCCTTACCGGAGTGATTGCTGCTGGCGCAGATACAATCTTGTCTGTAAGTTCTGCCGTGACAACGGGGTAGTTCCGTGCTTTTTGTCCGTAGAGGGTTCCGGTGCAGAAGAGCAGCAACAAGGACAGAAGTCTCATGCTTTAAAATTACTCAATTCCAGCTTTCCGGAAGCTGCTATGAAGAGATTGACTTATGTTGGTTTCTGCTTTTTTTAATACATTGTTTATCAATCCTTCCAGCCTATGATGACCCGCGACCAGCATCTCGAATTCTGCAAACGCTGCCTCAATCGGCAGTTCGACACGCAACAGGGCCTTGTGTGCAAACTCACTGGCCGCATAGCTGACTTTGAAAATACGTGCCCTAGTTTCAAGGTTGATGAAACCGTCAAGGTGGAGCCGGTGGCTCCTGCGGAACAGGAGGTCAAGTATACGCCCAGTGATCTTACACCCGAAATCCGTGAGGCCATACGTATGCAGCAGGACCTGTCGTATGGGATCATTGGTGGGTTGTCAGCGGCCATCGTTGGCGCCATACTATGGGCTCTCATCACGTACTTCACCCATTACCAGATTGGATACATGGCTATCGCCGTGGGATTGATGGTGGGCTTTGCTGTCCGATTTTTTGGTGCAGGAATCGATATGGTCTTTGGTATTGTGGGTGCGGTGTTCGCTGTGTTGGGTTGTGCTTTCGGGAACTTGCTCTCTCAAATTGGATTTCTTGCAGAGGTGGAGTCTCTTGGGTATTTCGAGGTAATTCCTTTGCTGAACTGGGAGATCATTTCATCCCTTTATCGGGAGTCGTTTTCACCGATGGACGTGTTCTTCTACGCGATTGCCGCTTACGAGGGATACAAGTTTGCGTTTAGACCAGTAACGGAGAACCTCATCAATCCGACCGCAGTGGGTAAGGTTGAACCCGTACCGTTTGCCCATCTGCGATTCCCCATCGTGGCATCCCTCTTCGTTGTCTTGTCGGTACTCGCCTACTTTGCCTTTCGGGGCTCCTCGGTTACCCGGACCACATATTATGAGTCGGGCAACAAGCAGTACGAGGGGCTTGTGGTGAATGGCAAGGAGCAAGGGCTCTGGACGTACTGGTATGATAACGGCTCCGTAAAGCAGACCGGTTATTTCAAGGACGGAAAGACGGACAGCGTTTGGGAATACTTTAGCGAGGAGGGTGCTCGGTATGCGAGGAGAAACTACAGGAACAATCTGGACCACGGACCGTGGGAGGATTATTTTCCCAATGGCCAGGTTCGCGAATCGGGTCAGTTCAAGTATGGCCGGCTTCAGGGCCCTTATGTGATGTACTACGAAGATGGCACGTTGCATCAGCGTGGGTTCTATGCCTTAGACCAGACGGATAGTGCGTGGGAAGTATTCTATCCGGATGGGAAACCGAATTCGAGAGGGAGCTTCCACAATGGAAAAATCTTGGGTCCGTGGACCTTTTGGTTTGAAAATGGCCAGAAGAGTCTGGAGGTTAAATACCTCGAGTCGGGCTACATGCAGGTGTTGAATGCCTGGACGGAGAAAGGTGTACAGCAGGTGAAGGATGGCTCCGGAACTTATTTCAGTTATTACTCGAATGGGAAAGTTAGCGAGACGGGTCAGGTAATGAACGCCGAGCGCGTGGGTATTTGGCGTCAATACGCTGAGGATGGAAAGCTACTGGAGGAGGCGGAGTATAAGAACCAGCGATACCACTTGATCAATTCATGGACCAGTCAGGGCCAACCCATGGTCAGTAAGGGTGAGGGTAAACATGTGACGTATTATGAGCCTGGCGTCGTACGCGAAACCGGGATGATTTCAGGAGGTCTGCGTACGGGTGAATGGATCACGTATCAAACGACGGGCGATACCCTGCAGGTAGCCGGTTTTGTAGCCGGCAAACTGTCGGGACGCAGTATTGCCTATCACGCAGAGGGTGGAATGGCCTCCGAGGGTATGATGAAGGAGGATCTTTGGGATGGCGAGTGGCGATGGTATCATGCCAACGGAATGTTGGAATCCTCGGTTACGTTTGTCAATGGTCGAAAGGAAGGCGACCAGGTCTTCTACGATGATGCCGGTACGTTGCTGCGTACGGAAGTATATGGAAACGGCAAACTGTTAGAGACGCGTTAGGATTTTCGTTTCTGGACGGTGAGCGTTACCCCCTCCGGCCTCAACGTAATCAATGCCCTCATCTTCGGCGCGCTGCCCGAAGGGTTCAGATCGAATGTCTTTATAAACCCCTGAAGAAACAGTGCCATCTCGGCCATAGCGAAGTTATTGCCGATACACAGGCGAGGCCCGCCCCCAAAGGGAAAGAAGACCTTGCTCTTTTCTTTTTCACGCTCAGGGTCGAGGAAACGTGACGGCTTAAAGGAGAGCGGTTCATCCCAGTACTTAGCGCTTCTGTGCAAACCAAAATAGAACAGTGCAATGATGGTGCCTTTTGGAAAACTGAATCCTCCGAATGAATCATCCTCCAGCGACACGCGATCACTGGCCCAGGCGGGCGGGTAAAGGCGCATGGATTCATTGATGACGGCCGAAAGGCGTGGATGGCTGACCGTATCAGCGATGGAGAGATGCTCTACTTCCGTGCGAAGTGTCACGAGTTCCTCGGGATGCGTCGCCAGCAGGTGCAGAGTCCACGTGAGCGCATTCCCAGTGGTCTCGTGACCGGCGATGAACAGTATAAGAATTTCGTCGAGTACCTGTTCCTCGGTCATGGCCTCGCCGTTGTCCTCATACCGCGCGTCGAGGAGCATGTCGAGGAGGTCGTTGTACTTCTTGCCGCTCTGCTGACGCTCCCGCACCACCGTCCTGAGAATATCGCGCACGCGCTCGGCTTTGTCCTTGTTCTCTTTGACCCTTCCCGACAAGGCAAACCACCAGCTGCTGTACGGTTGTCGGATATCGGTAATGACAAACTCCTGGATGTCGCTGATGTTGCGGCTGAGTTCGCGGATGGTTTCCGCGGGGAGATGAATGTTGAACAAGGTATTGACGACCACATCGAACGCCAGGCGGTTCATCAGCGGGTACATATCGACCTTTTCTCCGACTGGAAATTTCTCCAGAAAACGGTCGATGGTGTCCTTCATGATGCCATAGAGTTCCTTTACTTTCTGTGGATGGAACCCCGGTTGTATCAGTCGTCGTTGCCGCAGCCAATAAGGCCCGTTGGAGGTGAGCAGGCCGTTGCCGATAAACCGTCCCAGCTTTTCCGTTACCATCCGTGACTTGTAGTAGTTCTTCTGGTTCTTGCGCAGCACATAGTCGATGAACTCCGGGTTCTGCGTGAGGATCATGCGCCCGGTAATCCCATCGGTCACCGAGTACGACTCTCCAAACCGAGCTACACTCTCCATCATCGTCTCCAAGGGGCTCCGCACCACCTGCGCTGCGCGGCGGTACGTAGAGAAGAAGTTGTAGCCGGGAGGGTAGTGATAGGTTGACATAGCTTCGAAGCAAATTACGTAATCAATTTGGGGATTACTCGTTGATCGAATGGTCAATTTGAAAATTTGAGAATGTGGCAAAGGAAATTTGTGCTAGTCCCCGCCTGCCTGCCATGCTACCGTTTCCAAATTTCTTTTCACCCAGGCTGGCGGGCAGGTGTGTAATCAGTGGCAACCCTAAACTCACTATCTTGAGCCCGTGGAAACGCCCGCAGACTACATCGTTATCGGCTCCGGCTTTGGTGGCTCCGTCTCAGCCATGCGGCTTTCTGAAAAGGGCTACTCCGTGCTCGTCATCGAAAAAGGCAAGCGCTGGAAGGCTACCGACTTTCCGAAATCAAACTGGAACACACCCAAATACCTTTGGCTCCCGGCCTTGCGATGGTTCGGCTTTCAGAAGCTGACGTTCTTTAAAGAGGTGTTCGTCCTTTCAGGCGTGGGCGTCGGCGGCGGATCGCTCGTGTATGCCAACACACACATGATGCCGCGCGAATCGTTCTACCAGAATCCGATCTGGTCGCACCTCAAAGACTGGAAGTCAGTCCTGGCGCCTTATTTTGAACGTGCGCGGTTTATGCTCGGCAGTGAGCGGTATACAAAAGAGTATGAAGAAGACCGTGTGCTCAAGTCCGTCGCCGACGACATGGGCAGGGGCAGTTCCTATGGACGCGTGGATTATGTAGGCGTGTATCAGGGCGACAGCAAGAAGGCCGTCGATCCGTATTTCAAAGGCCTTGGCCCGGCCCGCCGCGGGTGTATCGAGTGTGCCGGGTGCATGGTGGGATGCCGTCATGAGGCGAAGAATACATTGGACAAGAACTACCTGTGGTTTGCAGAAAATCTCTTTGGTGCAAAGGTCCTGGCGGAAACCCGGGTGACGAGGATTGAGTTTCGCAATGATCTGTACCACATCTACACGGAATCCAGCACGTCATGGTTTGGCAAACAGAAGAAGGTATACACATCACGTGGCTTGGTGATGTCTGGCGGCGTACTGGGCACACTCGACGTGCTCCTCCGTCAAAAACATGTTTACAGGACATTGCCAAATCTTTCGGACCAGCTTGGGCAGAATATTCTGACCAATTCGGAAATGCTCTCCGGCGTTGTGGCGGCAGATCGTAAACTCAATCACGGCATTGCCATCAGCTCTGTCTTCAATCCCGACGACGACACACACATTGAGTTGTGTAAGTTCCCAGATGGCTCCGGTGCGATGACGCGCCTGGCCGTCATGGCGGCTGGCAACGGTACACCACCCGTGCGCACACTGAAGATGCTCGGCAATATCATCACACAACCTTGGAACTTTCTTCGGTCCATCTTCAATTTTAAGCTCGCCGAGCACGGCATCATCTTCCTGATTATGCAATCGCTGCCCAACGCCATGCAGATGAAATTGAAGCGGGGATTCTTCGGTACGGGTCTTACGATGAGCAATGACCTTCAGCAGAAGGTGCCGAGCTATATTCCCATAGGTCAGGAAGCTCTGTACCGATATGCGAAAAAGGTCAATGGTGTTCCACAGAATGCCTTTACCGAGGTGGCCTTTGGCCTTTCCTCTACAGCCCATATTCTTGGTGGCTGTCCCATGGGAATGAGTGCCTCGGAAGGGGTAGTTGACGACAAGTTCCGTGTGCACGGCTACGATAACTTTTACATCCTCGACGGCAGCATCATGCCCTGCAACCTGGGTGTAAATCCATCACTCACCATTACGGCATTGAGTGAATACGCGATGGATCAGATTCCTAAAAAGGAAGGAAGTGCTGTCAGGTCCCTGGATGAGCGGATGCACAACGCATCTTAATTACTCCGTCTTGAGTGCCTCCACGGGGTTTTGCCGGGCGGCGCGCAGCGATTGATACGAAACGGTCAGCAGGGCCAATCCAAGAAGGGCAACAGAAGTGATCGCGAAAGAAGCCCACGGCATTTTCAGATGGAGGGGGTATCGTTGTAAAAACTGCTCCATGAGCCAGTAGGCTACCGGAACGGCTACAACGATGGAGAGCATGACGGGCCGGGAGAAGTCCTTGCAGAACATCATGACGAGACCGGGGATGGTAGCCCCCAATACTTTGCGGACGCCAATTTCTTTTGTGCGTCGCTGTGTGCTGAAGAGTGTCAATCCAAACAATCCCAAACAGGCGATGCTTACGGCGATGACCGTAAATGCTTTCGCCAGTCGCCCGAGAAGGTTCTCGCTCCGAAATTGACTTTCGAAGTCCCGGTCAAGAAATCCAAATTCAGGAGGGATACCAGGCTGCAGTTTTTCGTGGACAGCCTTCAGGTGTTCCATGACCTCGGTTAATGAACCGGGCTCATACCGGACGAAGATTCGTTTCCATCGCCCGAACGTTTCCTTGTTTCCGAGATAGAAAATGACCGGGGCCGTGGTCTCTTGAATGTTGGCGTTGTTGAAATCTTCGATCACGCCGATGATGGTGCCGGGCTCTTCAAAAGTTATCCTTTGGCCTATCGGGTCATCAAACCCCATGATTTCAGCGGCTCGTTGCGTAATAACATAACCAGAGGAATCGGACGCGTAATCCCGCGAGAAATTTCGCCCCTTGACAAATTTGAACCCCAGTGCTGGCAGGTAGTCGTAGTCACACGAGGCGCCATTGAACAGGACTTCTTCAGCCCCGGATTTTCCGTTCCACTCAGCCGGGCCATAGCCGTTGATTTCCATGGGGCTTGCTGCACCTTCTACAACATACTGTACATGGGGATTGCGAAGAGCTTCGGCGCGAAAGGCTTCGGTCGACAGGTCACTGGTTGGTCCAGGCTGTATATAGAGGATATTTTTTTGATCGAACCCCAGATCGCGCGTGCGAAGAAATTCAATTTGCTGCTGAATCACCACGGCCGCGCAGATCAGAATGAGCGATAGTGAAAATTGGAAGATCACCAGACCCTTGCGCAAGGAAGCCCCGGTGAGCCCTTCGTAGAGATTCCCCTTCAATACGGCCGATGGTTTCAGCGAAGCAAGGACAAAGGCAGGATAGCTGCCCGCGAGCAGCCCGGCAATCATGGAGATGATCAATAGTCCCGACAGCATAACGGGGTCGAACAAGTCAAATGACAATGGCTTTCCGGTCATAGCGCGAAAGAGAGGCATGACGAGGTAAACCACCAGTAAGGTTATGGCGCTTGCGGCAAACGTGATGGTGAGACTCTCGGCGAGAAATTGCCTGACCAGTGTCTTATGTGTAGCGCCCGACATCTTCCGCACACCAATTTCTTTTGCCCGCATGGCTGCACGGGCCGTTGCCAGGTTCATGTAGTTGATGCAGGCCATGATCAGGATGAATACCGCAACTAGAGAAAAAGCGATGACGTACTCAATACGGCCGCCGCTGATTTTACCATCGACAAACCTGTAGTGCAAACGCCAGTCGGTGATGGCAAACAGAAACAGGGATGTCTCTCCACTTTTGAGTTCCTGGTTAATCTTGTCTTTGATTGTCTCCGTCACCTTAGGCGCGGCATCCGCCTCCCGGAGTTTGACATAGGTTGCCACGTTAGTGTTGCGCCAGGAATCTTCTTTTTCATGCAGGTGATAGTATATGGGCATCAGGAACTCTTCGCTGAGGCTCGACGTCCGCGGGTGGTCTTCGAAAATCCCGCTAACCTTGACCTCCATGTCCTCGTTGAGCTTTACGGTTTTCCCCAAGGCACACCGTTTTCGAATAAAAGATTGGCCGTGGTGCGCGCCAGGATGATTGAATGATTGTCAGGTAGCGGTGACGCTGCATCACCCGAGAGCAACTTCATGTTAAACACCGAAACGAATGTCGGGTCAGCAAATCGTCCGTCGAAATAGGCAGCCTTGTCCCCATTGGAAATCAGCAATCGTTCCCAATAGCCTGTTCGGCAAACCACTTCGACCTCAGGAACCTCCGACTTCAGATATTCTGCCAGCAGATGCGGTGTTTCTTCAATGGTTTCAATATGACCATCGACTTCTTTGGCATTCAGCATGACCTGGAAAACGCGGGCATTGTCGGGATGATGCCTGTCGTAGCTTAATTCATCAAAGGTCCATAGGAATATGAGCAGGCTTGTTGTCAGGCCGATAACCAGGCCCCCCAAACTAAGCGCCGTGTACGTGGAATGAACGCGGAAGTGCCTGAACATTGTTTTCCAGAAGACCATAAGGGTAGGATTACATGATCAATGTACAGCATTCCACTCTTTGAAAGAATCACTTTCTGGTCAATGCCTTTTGCGTACGGCGTGAGGTAAGTCATTGCCAATGACTGAACGACTGTAGTAGATTTACGATTGCGTAGATCCGGTCGCTGAAATTGCTTCTTGTCCCGCTTTTTTGGCGTTTCCCGAGATCCCGTTCACTTATGAAAAAGCTTAGCGTATTCCTGCTGGTCAGCGTCGCTCTCTTTTCCTGTAGCAAGAAGGATGACCCTGCACCGACCACACCAACTCAATTGCTTTCCCAGCATACCTGGCTGCTGACGTCCCTCGCGTCCACCGACCCTGACTTTGAGTCTACCGGACTAGTGTTGCTTGACTCGGAATGGGCGTTCAAGCCGGATAAGTCATTTTCAATCGTAGCCAGCGTGACTGGTATCAACGTGACCTTTACGGGAACCTGGTCGCTCTCGGCCGATGAGAAGGTCGTTACGGTCAATAGTAATTACATGGGGACTGCCGCAACGAGCGTTCTTCAAATCATCTCATTAACGTCCACCAGCCTCGAGGTAAAGGAGGAGGTCTCCGGAATGACCAACACCTACACGTTCACGAAAAAGTAGGAAGAGGCACTTCGTATTTCTACGGTCATCAGTTGTTCGTGGATTTCATGTTGCGGATTGCAGGAAGATTCCTGACATTGCCCAAAACGCAAAAACATGAAGCACCTTTTATCCATACTGCTGTTCCTCGCAGCAGGCACAGTTTTCGCTCAAGCCGACAAGGCCGACAAGCAGCGTCAGGCAGTAAAAATCAAAGCCGATGCGATCGAAGCCAAAGCCATCGCCTGGCGTCGTGATTTTCACCAGCACCCCGAGCTCGGAAATAACGAGAAACGCACAGCGCAGATCATCGCCAAGCATTTGGAGTCGCTGGGCATAGAAGTCAAAACAGGCGTTGCCAAAACCGGTGTGGTCGGTATACTGAAAGGCGCGCTTCCCGGACCTGTCATCGCCCTGCGCGCAGACATGGACGGACTGCCGGTGCTGGAGAAAAATGATCTTCCCTATGCATCAAAGGAAAAGAGTATGTACAATGGAGTAGAGGTGCCGGTGATGCATGCCTGCGGCCACGATGCTCACGTAGCCATCCAGATGGGTGTTGCAGAGATTCTCGCCTCCATGAAAAGTGAACTCAGGGGAACGGTGAAGTTCATCTTCCAGCCCGCTGAAGAAGGACCGCCCGTCGGTGAAGAAGGTGGTGCCGCGTTGATGGTGAAAGAAGGTGTACTCGACAATCCGAAGGTGGACGTGATTTTTGGCTTGCATGTTTCTTCAGCCGCTGAAGTAGGTACTATTGAATACCGGCCGGAGGGTGCGATGGCCGGTGCGATGGACCTCAAGATCACGGTGAAAGGCAAACCTTCACATGGCGCTTATCCGTGGTTGTCGGTAGACCCCATTGTTACATCGGCTCAAATTGTAACCGGCCTGCAAACCATCGTGAGCAGGAACCTGAATATCGTCGAGAATGGCGCGATCGTGACCATTGGTTCCATCCACGGCGGCAACCGTTCCAACATTATTTCCGAACAGGTGGAGATGATGGGCACGGTGCGCACGCTGAGCAAGGCCGATGAAGCCTTCTTCATCAAGCGTATCAATGAAATAGTTACGCATACAGCTGAAGCCGCCGGCGCAACCGCGGTGGTCGAACTACCCTACACCATTCGCTACCCGGTGACGTTCAATGATCCTAAACTCACGGCCCGGATGTTGCCGAGCCTGGAAAAGTCTGCAGGCAAAGAGAATGTGAAGCTGGTGAAGGCCAGAACCGGTTCAGAAGACTTTTCCTTCTTTGCCAATGAAGTCCCGGGACTCTTCATTTTTCTCGGCGGCATGCCGAAAGGACAGGACCCCGCAAAAGCCGGCCCGCACCACACGCCGTCGTTCATCATCGACGACAGTGGCATAAAGCTGGGTATGAATGCGATGGCAAACCTGGTGTTTGACTATTCAAAAGGAACGAAGTAGTGGATACGTCGGTAGGCGATCGGGAGATCCACCTTCAGGTGATGACCTCCCGATTACCAACCAGGGCAAGCGTGTTTATTGCAAACCGAACGAAACTCCGGCGGTCAATCCAAAGGAGTTATTGTTCACCGTTGCCGCGCTCTTTGCGATGTCTGAAAGACCATGGGTGTATCGCGCATCGATGATGAAATACATTTCATCCGCAATGAGAATGTTGAAGCCCATGCCGCCGGTTACACCGAGGTCGAATGCGTTAAATGTATTCTCGTAGTTCGGTATAGCCACACGATCTGCGCTCCCGACTTTGTTGGCTGCTCCGGTGAGGAATCCAAACGATGGGCCCAGGAAGATATTTGGACGGAAACTGCCTTCCTTGTTCAGGAAGAACCTCGCAAGGAGAGGTATCTCCACATACTTTACAGTCTGTTTTGTATCGATCGAACTGTACTTTGCGCCCTTCTCGGCATAAAGGACTTTCATCGTGATGCCAAACGTATTCTTAATACTGTACGTCAGGAAAAGACCACCCAAGGCTCCAACTTTGTAGTCATTCGTTCCCGCATCGCCTCCATATTTGGATATGCTTACACCTACTTCGGGGCCGAAACTCCAGGCCCTTTCCTGAGCCATAGCGCCGAGTGAGATTACCAGGGTGAGCATGGCCACCGCAGCTGAACGGAAAATTGTTTGGTTTTTCATTATCTTGGGTTTAGCAGTAAGTCTCTTAAAAAACCATGCCACCGGAATCGGGGCAATCCAATGGAAATGGTCAATGTGGACGGCTAGGCATTGACTAATTTATTCCACAGTAAGGATCATTTGTGTAGTTTGAGTTGGTGGCTAACACCCAATGCATTCTGAGTTAGACCCTATAATTTCATATCCACATGCGAATTCATTCAATCGTAGCACTGCTTTTCCTGGCAGCTTGTTCCCCAAAACCGGCCTCTACAGACCAGGAAGAAAAAAAGCGTCTGGTTGAGACCAGCTTGCTACCTCCGGTTCGAATCGAAGGTGACTCCTTGTGGACGATCGAAGAGCGCATGGCCCACTATGGCATTCCCGGCGTGAGCATTGCAGTCATTTACGACAACAAGATTGTTTGGAGCAAGGCCTACGGCGTAATGAACAAAGAGCGAAAGGAGCCGGTCACCACGCAAACACTTTTCCAGGCAGGATCGATTAGTAAGCCCGTGGCAGCCTACGGGGCTTTGCGCATCGCGGCATCGGGAAAAATCAATGCCGACGAGAATGTCAATGTCTACCTCAAATCGTGGAAGCTACCGGAGAACGAATTCACGCAGAAACAACCCGTCACGTTGAAGCACTTGCTTAGTCACACAGGTGGTGTGACCGTGCACGGATTCCTCGGCTACAGCCCGGACTTGCCTGTGCCTACACTTATCCAGATACTCAACGGCGAACCGCCGGCCAACAGTCCGGCGATACGGGTCGATAAGCTGCCGGGGGAAGGCTTCCGGTACTCCGGAGGTGGATACACCATCATGCAGCAAATGCTCATCGATGTGGAAGGCAAACCTTTTCCGCAAATCTTACAGGAGCAAGTGCTGGGTCCGCTTGGCATGACCAACAGCACGTATGAGCAGCCGCTATCTGCAGATAAACTTCCCCTAGCCGCCACAGGATACGTGCCGGATGGAACCATGACGAAAGGGGAACGTCACACCTATCCGGAAATGGCCGCAGCAGGACTCTGGACCACAGCCGAAGACCTCGCACGCTATGCCGTCGACGTTCAGCTTGCTTACCAGGGCAAGAGTGACAAGGTGCTTTCACGCGAGAAAGTAACGGAGATGCTTACACCGTTCATCGATGAGCATCGGGGACTCGGACCCGGGCTGGATCGTATCAAAGAGGATTTCTATTTTGGTCACGGGGGCTGGGACGAGGGTTTTTCCAGCGACCTCGTTGCTCACCGCGACAAAGGTTACGGGGTTGTTGTGCTGATCAATGCGAATCAACCGGAATTTATATCGGAGCTCATCCGGTCGGTGGCACTCACCTACAACTGGAGCAACTGGGTTAATCGGTACACCCCAGTACCCATAACCCAGAAGGACATACAGCATGTCTCCGGAAGGTATCTCGGAGATTCTGATGCCGTGGCTCTTGTCTATGGTAAGGATGGCAAACTCTACTATGACCATACTGCCGCAAAACCCATGGAACTGTTTAAAGTCTCCGACTCCACCTTCGCCCGACGCGAGCGCACTGCACTCATTCAATTCATGACCAATCCAGCCGATGGCAAAGTACACCTTGTATATAGAGTCAATCCGGAGGACAGTGTTAGGTATGAGCATCCGCTCATGGAGGAAGGTGCAAAAGTTCCCTATGAGTGGTTTCTGGAAGGTGACTACGATCGGGCAAAGCAGGAGTATACTGCATTTCTTAAGAAGAACCCCAACGACAGATTCATCAACCAGCGTGCTATCAATGGCAAGGGCTATGATTTGCTGTATGAGCATAAGATCAAGGAGGCCAAAGCAATGTTCAAGATCAACATGGAATTGTTCCCGGCCAGTGCCGACGTGTATGACAGCTATGCCGAGGCGTGTATGAAGAATGGGGACAAGGAGGAGGCAATTCTAAATTACAGGAAGGCGCTCAAGATGAATCCGGATAACCAAGGGGCAGTGAAGGCTCTGGAGGAACTCGAAAAGAAGTAGTTAGGTACGTTAGGGGGTTGGCATGACTCATCATGGGTGAATTTTGAGGGATAACCTCTGGTAAAGAGCTATCCGGTAGACCATTGGTTGGATTGTTCGTATACTCGAGAAACCAACCCATCCTATGAAACACTTTGCGACAATGCTATTGAGTGCCTTTGCGCTCATTCTGTTTATTTCCCTCAGTGCGCTTACCTCACAGCCGCCGATGATAACGGATGAAGATCAGGTCCAGGATTCCCTGGCACAAGATCGCGCCATGCATGTGAAGAAGCTGCGCGATGCACTGCAAGGCAATTTGAGAAGGCCCACGGATTCAGTATTCAAGAATATCCAATCGCTGAAAGGCATGCCCGCAGGCAGGCTCCTGGCCATCATGGATATTGGGTATAGCCGTTCGTTGGGCGTAAGCTGTGGCCACTGCCATAACACCAGCAAATGGGAATCTGAGGAGAAGCCTCAGAAACAGATCGCACGTGAGATGAGCGTCATGGCATTGAAAACAACAGCCCTTATCAAAGAAATAAAGGGAATTGCGTCAGAGAGTCCGGCGGTGAATTGCACCACGTGTCACAGGGGCGCAGTGAAGCCAGCCTTGGATATGGGAACCCGGTAGCGCCATGGATTTCCGATGAAATATTTTGCGGTGCGTTGGATTTCTGAGAATCACGTCTAGTTTTGCCTTATAGTCTGACGTATTTTTTCGACTACCGTATGATCAACAACATCGCCCGCATCGCAGCGGAACTCCATCTCAACGAACACCAGGTACAACAAGTACTGGATATGCTCCAGGAAGGTTCTACCATTCCATTCATCGCCCGATATCGTAAAGAGAAGACAGGAAGCCTGGATGAGGTTGTGCTGACATCCATCCGCGACAGACATCAACAGCTCGAAGAACTTGAAAAGCGGAAGGAGGCTATTCTGAAGTCGATCGCCAAACAGGATAAGCTTACACCGGCCCTGGAGAAAGCCATTGCGGCAGCCGAGACGCTAGCAGAGCTCGAAGACATTTACCTTCCTTACAAACCCAAGCGCAAAACACGCGCCAGCGTCGCACGTGAAAAGGGACTGGAACCGTTGGCTTTGGCCCTCTTTGAGCAAGCCAACACAAACCCGGCGAAGCTGGCCGCCGCATACATTAGTAATGAGAAGGGAGTCGCCAGCGAGGAGGAAGCCCTGCAGGGTGCCCGCGATATTATTGCCGAGTGGGTCAGCGAAAATGCAGAAACGCGTAAAGCGGTACGCGATGCCTTTTGGAAGGAAGGCGTCGTGGAAGCCAAGGCGGTAAAGTCTAAGGCGGCCAGCGAGGAGGCTCAGAAGTTCCGCGACTATTTTGAATGGAACGAACCGCTCCGCAAAGCGCCGGCACACCGGATGCTGGCGGTATTCCGAGGAGAACAGGAAGGTTTTCTTTCTCTGGACATCGCTCCCGAAGAGGAAGCGGTAGTTCCGCAATTGGAACGTCGTTTTGTGAAATCAAATAATGCGGCCTCGGAGCAAGTGCGCCTGGCGGTGCACGACAGTTACAAGCGACTGCTCAAGCCATCGATTGAATCGGAAGTGCGGACGGAAAGCAAGCAGAAAGCCGATGCAGAAGCCATCAAGGTCTTCTCCGATAACCTGAAAAAGCTGCTCCTCGCGTCGCCGCTGGGACTGAAGCGTGTCCTAGCCCTTGACCCCGGATTTCGGTCAGGGACGAAGTTGGTCTGCCTGGGTGCGCAGGGAGAACTAGAATTCAACACGGTGATCTATCCCCACGAACCTCAGCGGGAAACAACGAAGTCAGCGACCATCGTGAAGGGCCTCTGCGATAAATACAAGATTGAGGCTATTGCCATTGGCAATGGAACAGCCGGGCGTGAGACGGAAGCCTTTGTCAAATCCCTGGGACTTCCCAAGAGCATCATCATCGTCATGGTCAACGAGAGTGGCGCTTCCGTTTACTCCGCCTCCGAGACGGCCCGTGAAGAATTCCCTGATCATGATGTCACCGTGCGTGGCGCAGTATCGATCGGCAGACGGTTAACCGATCCACTAGCCGAATTGGTAAAGATTGACCCGAAAGCAATTGGAGTGGGGCAATATCAACACGACGTCGACCAAACGAAACTTCGCGCAGGTCTGGAAGACGTTGTCACAAGCTGTGTGAACTCGGTAGGCGTGGAAGTAAACACCGCGAGCAAGGAACTGCTCACCTATGTATCGGGACTTGGACCGCAACTGGCAAAAAGCATCGTCGACTATCGTACGCAGCATGGGGCCTTCAAGGATCGCGAGTCACTGAAGAAAGTTCCGCGCCTGGGCGGAAAGGCCTTCGAGCAATGCGCTGGCTTCCTCCGGATCCGGGATTCGAAGAATCCACTAGACCGCAGTGCCGTACACCCGGAGAGCTACCCGATCGTTGAACGCTTTGCCAAAGATCTGGGATGCAGTGTACCCGACCTCATGACGCGGGCTGAACTCCGCAAGGCGCTCGACCTTAAGAAGTATGCCACCGGCGCGGTAGGATTGCCAACACTTACCGACATTCTCACCGAACTCGAAAGACCCGGACGTGATCCCCGTGCGTTGTTTGAGCCATTCAGTTTTGAAGAGGGGGTTCATGAGCTGAAGGACCTGAAGGTGGGCATGGTGCTCCCAGGTATTGTCACCAACGTAACGAATTTCGGAGCCTTCGTCGATGTCGGCGTGCACCAGGATGGACTCGTGCACATCAGCCACCTCAGTGATAACTTTGTCAAGGACCCTCATGCCGTGGTGAGCGTACAGCAGAAGGTACGCGTGACCGTGATGGAAGTAGATGTCGCGCGGAAACGCATTGCGTTGTCGATGAAAAGCAGTCCCTTGGGTGATCGTGTACCGTCAAAAGAAGCCCCTCAAACGAACACAAAAAAAGTGAAGGCTGTGAAGCGCAGGGAGGAGCCCAAGGAACCTGAGCCTACGGACTTTGTTTCCAGTCTGGAAAAGCTGAAACAGAAGTTCAAGGGGTAGGCCCGGAACTCCTCAGGGGATCAAAACGTGTAGGCCTTCTTCTCCGCTTGCGGAGTCTGGTCCAGCCTCAGGATATCCTTGGGGTCGTCGCAAAGCACGGCATGATTCTCAAGTACACCGATGGGTCCTTTGACCAGTTGAGGGTTCTGATATAATACTTCCAGGAAATCACTTTCCGAATAATCCTTGCTCGCAATGATCTGGGCATAGTCCGGGCTTCCGGAATCCAGAAGCTCCATCGGGCTGCTGATGTGCAGCAGGTTGAGAATTTCCTTCCAACGAAACGGCGTTACCCATTTACTCTTCACATCAATTTCATGGACGATCCCGCTGATGGTCGGGGCAAGGGCCCTGGTTTTCCGACCCAATTCGGTATCGGGGTTGTAGATCAGGTATAATTCGTGGGTGAGGAAGGAGGGTGCCATGGCGTATGGAGCTTGAATTCGATAGTACGAATCTAGCGGCGTTTATGGGGGCAAAACCATGACGTAAAATCGAAATCCGGCTGACTGATGTCATATTTTGACGCTGGGGGCCAAATTACCTTCAAGCA